>CANFYZ010000019.1 GCA_947451385.1 Comamonadaceae bacterium
AGGCTTCATGAGATGCCTCGCGGAAGGCGCGGACGTCCTTGCGATGTAAGCCAGAAAGCAGGCTGATGGCGGAATCACTGTCGCGCTGGCCATTGCGCTCGAGTTCCAGGCGGGCTTGCGCCAAAAACACGGGTTTGAGCGCCTGAGCGAATTCGGCATAGCCGACGCCGGAGCGGATCATCCACAAGACCAAGGGCTCGGCAATCGCCAGTGCCTCATCCAGCACGCCTTGGCTGGGTTGGGGGGAGGCAGGTGAATGGTTCATGGCTCTCATTATATGGGAAATTTTCCCATATACAAGAAATAATGAAATCCCCCATCTTTTCCCCGATCACAGCGCCTGCCGCGCTGCTTGTGAAAAAGTCAACAGGCTAAACGTCGCAGTTTCGCGCGCCAAGTCTTTAGCCATATTGGTTGCCAACCCAGCGGTGATGGATGTCAATTGCAAGACGCCATAGCCTTGTTTGTCATTGCGACCCGTCTAATCGTCATTGCGAGGCCCGAAGGGCCGTGGCAATCCAACCCACTTGGATTGCTTCACTGCGTTCGCAATGACGAAGGGGAATCACTATGACGAAGGGGAATCACTATGACGAAGGGAAAGTCGCTACGACGAAACCCGCCTTCAGCGACTTGAGCACCCTCAGGGTCAAGCCCTGCGATTCGTCATTTTGTGGCCAGCTTGTCTTTCAAAGCCTGGAGCACCGGCGAAGACACCAAGCCAGAGACATCGCCGCCCAGGGTGGCGATTTCGCGCACCAAGGTGCTGCTGATGTGCTGGTACGAGGCGCTGGTGTTCAAAAACACGGTGTCCACCTCGGGCGCCAAATAGCGGTTCATGCCCGCCATTTGGGTTTCATAGTCGTAATCGGTCACCGAGCGAATGCCGCGCACGATGGCGCGCGCACCTTGGGCCACCACAAAGTCGCGCAGCAAACCGGTAAAGGGAAGTACCTTCACACCGGGCAAGCTGCCGGCCACGGCTTGCGCCATGGCCAGTCTTTCATCCAAAGAGAACATGGTTTTTTTGTGGTGCGCCACAGCCACCGCGATCACCACCTGGTCAAACAATTGCGCGGCACGGCGCACCACGTCTTCGTGGCCCAGCGTTAATGGGTCAAAGGTACCTGAATACACAGCAATGACAGATCGGCTCATGGGCAGGGTCTCCAAGCGAAATAAGAACTCAGTTTATCGGACGGCGCAGGCGCCCAGTTCAGGCTAATTTTTGCAGCAAATGGGCGTGCACTGCACCGGCTTTGAGGTGGCGTTGCACCTTCAGAAACCAGGGTGCGAGTTGTTCGTCAGTCCAACGCGCTGGCGCTTCCAGGTACACCCAGCCCCCTGGGGCCACAACTTGCCCAGCGGCTTGCAGGGCCGGTGCAAATAATTCGCCCTCAAAAGGGGGGTCTAGAAAAACCAGGTCCATGCTCCCAGGGGCCGTGCTTTGCAAGCCGTTCACCGCGTTTCCGCGCTGCACTTGCACCATGGCGGCTTGGAGCCGGGCTTTGCTGTCGTTCAATTGCACCACCAAGGCAGGGTCTTGCTCCCACATCAGCACCCGCAGAGCGCCGCGGGACGCCGCCTCAAAGCCCAAGACACCGGTGCCGGCAAAGGCGTCTGCGCAGTGCCAGCCGTTCAGGTCTTGGCCCAACCAATTGAACAATGTTTCACGCACCCGGTCAGGGGTGGGTCGCAGGCCCGGCTTGTCGAGCACTTTGAGTTTGCTGCGTTTCCACATCCCGCCAATGATGCGGATTTCGTGCGCAGCATGACCGATCACGGCGGACGGGGCCGCTTTGGAGGGGTGGGGCCGCTTGGGGGCTGGCGCTTTTGCTTGGGCTTGGGCTTGGGCTTGTGCTTGGGCTTGGGCTTGGGATGATCGAGGTCGCATAGGGCTAAGTGTACGCAAGCCCTGGCAAGCAGAATGCCGCCAGCAGGACGCTGCAGAGGTGCCCGTGTCAAAAGAAGCCCGCTAATTTCATAGAATGGGTGCGAATTCAGAAACCAGCCCATGTTCAGTTTTTTCCGCAAAAAATCCAACCCGCCGGCCAGCGCCGCAACCCCAGAGGCGCCACCTGCCCCTGTCGCTCGGCAAGGCTGGCTCGACAAACTCAAAGCCGGCTTGCGCAAAACCGGCTCCAGCATCGCCACGGTGTTCAGCGGCACGCAAATTGACGACAACCTGTATGAAGAGCTGGAAACCGCATTGTTGATGGCCGACACCGGGGTCAAAGCGACAGAGCACTTGCTGCACGATCTCAAGCGCCGGGTGAAAGACAGCAAAGCCACCGATCCGCAAGACGTCAAAAGCCTGCTGATCGAATGCATCACCGACCTACTCATTCCGCTGCAAAAAAACTTGTCGATCGGTGAACACCAACCCACCGTCATCATGGTGGCGGGGGTCAATGGCGCCGGCAAAACCACGTCCATTGGCAAACTCACCAAACATTTGGCCGACAGCGGCGCCAGCGTTTTATTGGCAGCAGCCGACACCTTTCGGGCGGCGGCGCGCGAGCAATTGGCGGTGTGGGCGGACCGCAACACGGTCGAGATCATCAGCCAAGCTGGCGCCGATCCGGCGGCAGTGAGTTTTGATGCGGTCAGCGCAGGCAAGGCCCGTGGCAAAGACGTGGTGCTGGTCGACACCGCCGGTCGCTTGCCGACGCAAACCCATTTGATGCAAGAGCTCAGCAAAATCAAACGCGTGGTGCAAAAAGCCGATGCGACCGCACCCCACGAGGTGCTGTTGGTGATCGACGGCAACACCGGACAAAACGCGCTGATGCAGGTCAAGGCCTTTGACGAGTCTTTGCAACTCACCGGATTGATCGTGACCAAACTGGACGGCACCGCCAAAGGTGGCGTGCTGTGTGCCATTGCGCGTGAAAAACCCGTGCCGGTTTATTTCATCGGCGTGGGCGAGCAGCTCGCCGACCTGGAAACCTTCAACGCACGTGAATTTGCCCAAGCCCTGCTGAGCTGAGCGGAGTCGTTGGATGCTTCGCTCTTACTGAGCGGGCACACGTTCTTGCATGAAGGCGGCCACCTGCCGCAAACTGGCCTTGGCTTCAGGCAGCATGACCATAATTGGCCAGACGTGGGGCATGTTCGACGCCAAAACCAGCTGCGATGACACCCCGGCGGCCAGCGCTTTGTCATGCAGCCGGGTGGCGTCGGACAACAAAATCTCGCTGCGGCTGGCAAAAATCAGCAAGGGGGGCAAGCCCTTCATTTCCCCATACAAGGGGGAGGCCACGGGGTCGCTCGGGCTGCGACCGGCCAAATAGAACTGCGCGGCATCCGCCAGATTCTCTGGGTTGAACATCACATCCCCCTCGGCCTGAGACCTCACGGATTCGCCAGTCGCGGCCAGGTCCACCCAAGGTGAAAACAACACAGCGCCCGCCGGCATGGGCAAACCTTGCTTAGAGGCGGCTTGCAACAAGGCCATCACCAAACCCCCACCCGCCGAGTCACCGGCCAACACCACCTGATTTGCGGGCGTGTCGCTCAGAACATCGCGGTACCAAGCCAAAGCATCGTCTACGGCGGCAGGGCATGGGTGTTCTGGCGCCAGCCGATAGTCCACCGACAGCACGCGGGCCTGGGCTCTGCGGCTGATGGACGCCACCACCGGGCGGTGCGTGTCCAGACCGCAAGAAAAATAACCCCCACCATGGAAATACAGCACCGTGCGCTGCGGCGCTGTCACGGACAACCATTCCGCTGGGCACAAGCCCGCACCGACATCGGCCGGCAGGGATTTCGAGACCACCCCTTTGGGCAATGGCACTTGCCAACGGCTCATGCGCGCCATGCCTTGGCGGGCCTCTTCGACACGCACACGGGTGCCCGGCTTGGGCTTGAACTGGGTACGCAAATACCAACGGGTGAAAAAGGCTTGGATACTCATAAGAGCACTTTACTCCGCACTGCACACAAGCTCAACCTGGCCTCTGGACAAGTGGCCAGCATGACAGTACACTGGTGTATTGAATAGACTGACCTTATCCTGAACCTTTCAGGCTCCACTTTTATTTTTTCAAACGACCATGACCGATCTCGTCGTCAGACGCCTGCTGATTGATTTGGAAACCCCGTTTCCGGCCCGCTGGAACGGTGGGGACGCGTTTCGCTCGGCCTTTTTCAATGCTTTGTCGATGAGCTTTCCAGTGGGCGAGCAGTATTTCATTGATTCGGTTCGTGAGGGGGTCAAAAAATTACCCGCCGAGCAACAAGCGCAGATGGCCGCCGAGGTCAAAGGCTTTATCGGCCAAGAGGCCACGCACCGCCGCATTCATGAGCTGTTCAACAAACACCTGACCGACTTGGGCTTTGAGAACCGCTTTGCCAAACGCTCACTGGCACGGATTCAAAAGCAAGCGCACCTGAATGTGCGCATGCATCTGGCTGTGACCGCGGCGACCGAACACTTCACCGCCATCTTTGCCGACTGGATGCTGCACCACCCCGAGGCCCTTGAAGGGGCCGAAACCCGCTTGCAAACTCTGTGGCTTTGGCACAGCGCCGAAGAATCTGAGCACCGGTGTACCGCCTTTGACCTGTACCAAGCCTTGGGCGGCGACCACGCTCGGCGTTTGAAGGTGTTTCGTTTTGTCACCTTCATTTTCTTGACCGACATCCTGCGTCAAACGGTGCGCAACCTGTGGCAAGACGGCAGCTTGTTCAAATGGCAAACATGGCGCAGTGCGGGCCGGCTGCTATTCGCCAAAGACGGCATGCTGCGCAGCAATGTCGGCCTGTGGCGTGACTACTTGCGCGAGGATTTTCACCCCTCGCAACATGAAGCCCCGTTGTCGCAAGTTTGGCTGCGGGACAACACCACGCAATTTACCGTGGTGGGCCAAGCCGCCTGAACAGGATGACCGTCAGTCACCCCGTCATCCTCGCCGTTTGGGCTTCGATTTACCTCGTTTTTTGGCTCTGGTGGGGCGGTCGTGGCAAACCTTTGACACCGCAAGAATTGTCGGCCGGCCTGCAAAAACTCGAGTCTGTGGTTTCGGGGCCGCTCAGTCTGGCGCACTTGCAGGACGTCGCGCAGTTATTGGCGCGCGATGATGGCCGCGAATTCATCATGTGCAATTCGGTGCTTTACCGCAAACAAGCGCTGTACCCTGAAAACTCAAGCTATGGCCCCGATCCGCGCGAAGCGGACAAGCGTTATGGCCAAGCCATCATTTGGCCCTTGCTCAAACGGGCCTGCTTACCGATCTTCATTGCGCGAAAAACAGGGCAATTCGTGAACGATGCCCAATCACCTGAATGGCATTACGTGGCCATGGTGCGTTACCGCAGTCGCAGAGATTTTTTAAACTTTGCTTTGGACATTGAGAAGCAAGGCATCTCTGTGCACAAATGGGCTGCGATAGAGCAGACCCAGGTTTTTCCTGTGCGCCCTTTGATCAGTGTTTTCAGTGCCCGCTGGAACATGGCCTTCGTTTGTGCGTTGTTGGCATGGGTAAGCACACAGCTTGTGGCCTGACAGCCGGCGTCTGCCAGCGTTCAATATGGCCAGCTCTTTGCTGCCCACTGTGCCGACCATGACCACGCCCCGTTTGCGCCTCCTGGGGTTGCTCGCTTTGCTGGCCTTGGCGGCATGGAGTACCTGGGCTTGGCGCGCCGCACGCGGGCCCCAGCCCGGCACGGTGCCGCCCCTGGCCTCGGTGCCCTCATGCCACTTGCCTTCGGCCCAGCCTGATTCACGCTATCCCGGCATGGTGTGGGTGCCCGCAGGTCAATTTCAGATGGGCGACACGACCTACCCCGAAGAAGGCCCTGTTCGCCCCACCCGTGTGGAGGGCTTTTGGATGGACCGCACCGAAGTGACCAATGACGAGTTTGCCGCCTTTGTCAAAGCCACCGGCTATGTGACGGTGGCCGAGCGGGCCTGGGAGCCCAAACAAGCCGCCGATTTACCGCCTGAATTGCGCGCACCAGGCGCGGTGGTGTTTGCCATGCCCGCCAAGCTGCACAACCGCAATGACCTGAGTCAATGGTGGCAGTATGTGGCCGGCGCCCAGTGGCGCCATCCGGGCGGTCCCAGCACCGACATCCAGGGCCGAGGTCAGTTCCCGGTGGTCACCCTGACCTACGAAGACGCCGAGGCCTATGCGAAATGGAAAGGCCGCAGCCTGCCCAGCGAAAGTCAGTGGGAATGGGCGGCTCGGGGTGGCGAGGTTCAAGCCGCCAAAGACCACGACCAACCGCATGGCGCCAACACGTGGCAAGGGGTGTTTCCGGTGCTCAATTCGGCCGATGACGGCTTTGTCGGTCTGGCCCCGGTGGGCTGCTACAAACCCAATGCCTGGGGCTTGTTCGACATGATGGGCAATGTTTGGGAAATGACCCGCGACCTGTACACCCAGGATCACCGCGCCGTCGCCAGCCCCGACACGGGCAACAGCCCCGACCCGACCCTGGTGCGCAATGCGAAGGCCCGCCAGCGGGTGATCAAAGGGGGCTCTTTTTTATGCTCGCCTGACTACTGCATGCGCTACCGTTCGGGCT
The DNA here is from genome assembly GCA_947451385.1 of Comamonadaceae bacterium. Lineage (GTDB taxonomy): Bacteria > Pseudomonadota > Gammaproteobacteria > Burkholderiales > Burkholderiaceae_C > Limnohabitans_A. The sequence continues at coordinate 6,535 of CANFYZ010000019.1, forward strand.
CGCGCCAACCGCAAGAAGAAGACCTGGGCACGAGCCATTTGGGCTTTCGCACCGTGCTGCTGGCACCGGGCCCCTAAGGCTGTGAGATGACCTTCAACGCACCCACCCCTCGCCCATCCGGCGATCAGGCTCGGCGCCAGCGCGGCCGGGTCTGGCGGAGGGTGCTTGTGCTGCTGGCGCCCCTGCTCATTTTGGCTGGCTTGGCAGGCTGGAAAGCCGATTACATCCGACTCGGTGCGCAGGGCTATGTGTTTGGCTATCCCTTGGTGATCATGGACATCACCCGAGAAAATGCCGCGCTGAGCATCGCGCCGGTGAATGTGCTGCAGCGTGTGCGTCAGTTCCCGGATGCCCAGTTCAAAACCGTGGTTCGCCCCAACCTGGACACGTTGTACAGCACCGCGTTTTTGGACCTGTCGCAAGGCCCTTTGGTTTTCAACATGCCGGCCAACGCCTTGCGCTATGAGGTGATGCCCTTTTTGGATGCTTGGACGCATGTGTTTGCCTCCCCTGGCACCCGGTCGCACGGCAGCGGGGGCGGCCGATATTTCATCGTGGGCCCGGATTGGCAAGGCACACCGCCGCAGGGCATGACCCTGTTGCGCTCACCCACCGCACTGGTTTGGCTGATCGGTCGTACCGAAACGCAGGGAGAGGCAGACTTCCCCCTGGTGCATCGTTTACAAGACGGTCTGCAATTGACCCCAGGGGGCGACGACCTAACCCCAACCTCAACCCCAACCCGGACCACGCGACCCGCCACACCATGGCAGAAATCGACGGCGCCATTGACCCCGCCTGTGCAACAAATAAAGCAGCTGCGCACGGTTGATTTTTTCAACCGTCTCAGCCATTTGATGATTGCCAACCCCCCCCATGCGGCCGATGCCCCGGTTTTACTGGCGCTCGCCCAGATCGGGGTGCAAATAGGCCAACCGGTGAACTGGAGTTGGCTGGACCAAGGCGCCGTCACGCTGGGGCGATGGATCGCCGACTACAAGATCGGCCAGGCGCTGAAACAACCGCGTGACTTGGTGAACGGCTGGTCCACACCGCCCCGCAATTTGGGCCAATACGGCACCGACTACAACACCCGTATCGCCGTGGCCATGATTGGACTGGGTGCCAATTTGCCCGAGGACGCGATGTACCCCAGCAGCCAAATTGACAACCACGGCGAAGCATTGCACGGGCGCCATCGTTATCGCATCCACTTCGCGCCGGGTCAGTGGCCACCGGTCAAGGCTTTTTGGTCTGTCACGGCTTACGGTTTGGACGATTTCTTGATCGACCACCCTTCACGGCGCCATGCGATAGGCAGCTTGCACCCCTTGGTGGCCAATGCTGACGGCTCTTTGGATCTTTGGATTCAGGCGCAAGCGCCGGAGGGGCCCCAGCAGGCCAACTGGTTACCGGTCAAAGAAGATGCCCCGTTCTTACTCAATGCCCGGCTGTATGGGCCCCTGCCCGAAGCGCTCAACGGAGGCTGGCATCTGCCCGCCGTTGAACGCCAGCCTTGACCGCTCAGTGAGCCGAAGGGGTGCCCGGTTGGGGCAACTGCGCTTGAATCAAGAAGGTGGCAATGATGGACTTGAAATAGTCCTTGGAACGGGAGGAAACGCCCGGTCGGCTCAAGGCTTGGAAGCAGCCGACGATGGTCAAATAAAACAACGCGGCCAGGTCGGCAGCCTTTTGCGGATCTTGAAACAAACGGCTGAAATGCTTGGCAAACAGCCGCGTCCGCGCTTGATCGACCTCGAACAGCAGGGTGGCGACTTGCGCATCGCGCCGACCTAAACCTCTGACCGCGAGCTCAAAACGCATGTTCTCCAACTCATCGCCGCTGTGCGCCAAGGCCTCTTCGAGCAGCATGTGCATGTCGGCCAAGGGGTCAGGCGTTTGCTGTCCTTCAATGCGCAACAGGCGCTGAATTTCTTGGTCTTTCCAGCCCCACAAGGTGGCCTGCAGCAATTCAGCATGGTCCGCAAAATGCCAATAAAAACTGCCCCGCGTGACGCCCAGGTTTTCAGCCAGGGTGAGAATTTTGAGGTTGTCCACCCCGCCTTCCACCACCGCATTGAATGCAGCTTGAAGCCAATCCTCTCGCTTCAGGCGCGGCCCATCCTTGACCACAGGTGTGGCGGGAGTCGCCGGTTTAAGAATTTGAGGCAAGGTGAGATCTCTGGAAATCCGCAACAACAGTTGCGCTCCGAAGGGTATCAGAAAAGCCCTTCGTCGCGCTGACCCTCAGTGGCCAGTCTCAGAGAAACAATTGGCATTTACTATGCCATAACTTGGAGGTTTTGTTATCAGTGAAACAACCTATAGTTTTTAACGGTATTCCGATCCAAGATGCCAAGCTGCCCACAGTGCACAAATTGCTCTGTGGTACCGCACAAGAAAGATGTTGATGTTGTCTTCCTCCTTACGCCGCTGGCTGCTCGGCTTGCTGATTTTGTTGATGCTGCTGGGCGTCGGTATTTGGGCCATCGGTGGGCGCATGGGTGCCATGCTTTTGTTCGTGAAATACGTTCAGCGCGTTAATTACGGTCCTGCGCAAGAGGTGCACTGGGCCACCCCACCCGCCCCGGCCACCCCGGCCTCCCCTGCCGCCGCGTCCGGATCCGCAAAGCGGCCCAACATCATCTTGATCGTGGCCGACGATCTGGGCTTCAACGACATCACAGCGCATGGGGGCGGCGTGGCCAAAGGCACTGTGCCCACGCCGAATATCGACTCCCTGGCCAAAAATGGCGTCGATTTTTTAGCCGGCTATTCAGGCAATGCCACCTGCGCGCCCTCACGCGCGGCCATGATGACCGGGCGCTATCCCACCCGATTTGGTTTTGAGTTCACGCCGACACCCAAACAATTCATGCAGGTGCTGGGCGCCAACCCCACCGTCAATGCAGCAGGAAAACCCATATACCACGCCGAGCGTGAGGTCGATTTAATTCCCTATGAAGACATGGGTTTGCCGGTGCAAGAAGTGACACTGGCGCGGGCGCTCAAGAATTCTGGCTACCGCACGCTGCAAGTGGGCAAATGGCATTTGGGCGACAGTCCACAGTTCCGCCCCTATGCCCATGGTTTTGACGAATCCTTGGCATTGATGCACGGTGCCTCCATGTTTTTGCCCGAAAACTCACCCCAAGTGGTCAACGCCAAACAAGAATTTGATCCGATAGATAAATTCTTATGGGCCGCCCACCCCTGGGGCATTCGGTTCAATGCGGGCCAACCGTTTCAGCCCCCACGTTACATGACCGATTACTTGACCGACGAGGCCATCAAAGCCATTGACGCGAACAAGCAAAACCCCTTTTTCATGTACCTGGCCTACAACGCGCCGCACACGCCCCTGCAATCAACGCGTGAAGACTATGACGCGTTATCCCACATCCCCGATCACACCACCCGGGTCTATGGCGCCATGATCCGGTCCTTAGACCGCAACATTGGGCGCGTCCTGCAGCACCTGAAAGACCAGGGTTTGGACGACAACACCCTGATCATCTTTACCAGCGACAACGGCGGCGCGCATTACATCGGTGTCCCCGACCTGAACAAACCTTTTCGGGGCTGGAAAGCGACGTTTTACGAGGGTGGAATCCGGGTGCCTTTCTTCATGAAGTGGCCCAAAGGCTTGCCGACAGGGACGCAATTCAGGCACCCGATCAGCCATCTGGACATTTTTACGACCGCCTTGGCTGCAGCCCAAACGACGCCGCCCGAGGGCAAAGTCATGGACGGCGTGAACCTCTTGCCCTTTGTCAAAGGAACCCATCCCCAAGCGCCGCATGAACAAATCTTTTTCCGCACGGATACTTACCTGGTCCTGCGCCAGGGCGACTGGAAGCTGCAATCCATGCAACGCCCGCGCCAAGATGTGCTGTACAACTTGGCGGACGACCCGGGGGAGCGTCAGAATTTGGCGAGCCAAGAACCGGCCCGGTTGGCGGACATGCAAAAACGGCTGAAGGACATCAACGCCCAGCAAATCAAACCGATGTGGCCTTCCCTGCTCGAAGGTCCCATCGGTTTGGACAAAACCCTCAAGCAAGCCTACAAACCGGGGGATGCCTACATTTACTACGCCAATTAAAAAATCCCAAGTGCGCCGGTCAGGCGCAACTTGGGATGTCTGGGGTGTTGTTTAAAACAGGGTGATTTAAAACAGCTTTGAAATACGCGCCTGCACAAAGCTGCCCGACAAAGAGTTTCGTGCGTCGGTGGTCTTCATGTAGGAGAGATTCAAGCCAGCGCCGATGGCGGCAATGGGAAAGGCAGCAAATACGCCCGCACCATTCAGTGACACGCGGTTCGGGCCCAAGGTACCGCCGGTGTCATCGGTGTATTGGCGCATCAGGGTCATGTGCGGACCAAAAACGCCCACCGGGGTTTTAAAGGCTGCGGCCAAATCAACCACATAAAAGTCACCGCTGCGCACTTTGTTCTCGGTGTTTTGGGTGTTGAAACCCAAACTGCCACGCGCGCCCAAAGTCACATTTTCGGAGGCTGCGTAAGCCACCCCGACGCCCGGGCGGAAGGTGAAATACTTGCCGTAGCCCACATTGGGGGCCAACCGACCTTCGACATAGCTGTAATTGCCCGTGGGCAAGGCCAGGGTGGCGCCAGCCACGATTTTCAGTTGGTCGACCGACTTTTCCCACAGCAAGCTGGTCTCAATGTCGCCCAAACCAGAGGTATCCACGTTGGCTCCCTGCCACAGACCGGCCACTGTGGACTGATAGCCTGTACTGAAGCTGGATTGCGCCACCGACTGCGCCACACCCGCCAGCGCCGCCGGCGCTATGGATGGACTCAAGGTGCTCAGGGTCGGCGTGGTGCTGGTCATCATCGCATCCGACTTCAGCGACAGTGCATACGGAATATTGATCGCGATGGCCAATTTACCGCCTTGGACATCCTTGTCCAAGATGCGCGCGAACGTCAAGTTAGCTTGCTTGATGGTTTGTTTGTAATCCACGGCAATGGTGCCCACGGCCGATGCAGTTCTGCCACTCAAGGCAGATTGCAATTGGATTGCAGTGACCGAACCCACAGCGGGTACAGCGGCCAATTGGGCGGCCGTCAAAGGACCAAAAGTCGCGGTTTTTTGCAGGGTCAAAGCATTGCCATCGGCCCCGCCAATTTTGTCGATGTTGATGTCGGTATAGGCCACGGAGCCCACCCATCCCTCAGTGGGCAAAGGGGCCACGATCTCGCCGCCCAAGGTCCCCGAAATGGGAAAGCGCAACTTGAAACCATCCGCCGCCCAAGCCGATGAGGCCGCAGACAAGATGAACATGGCTGACCCAGCCAATTTGAATGCGTTCATTTTTTTCATAAGAATCCTTGGGGATAGAGTTATCATTTACTGGCATGTTCAGTGTCATTTGATTTTCATCTTTTGGCACTAGGGAGAAACACTAGCCAGTGCAGGCAGACCTGCTGAACCCATTTCTTCATCCTCAACGAGCGGAGCGCCACCCAGGACCATCTGCCCATGGAAACACCCCACGCCAAAGTCCCCGTCAAAGCCATTCAGGCCGTGCCGCGGACCTTCTCAACCGATGGCCGCCACCACCGCAGCATCAAGACGCGCCAAATGATTGTCAGCGCGTTCATTGATTTGATTGGCAACGGCCACCCCTCGCCGACGGCTGAACAAATCGCCACGCAAGCCCAGGTGGGTTTGCGCACCGTGTTTCGCCATTTCGATGACATGGAAACGCTGTACCGCGAGATCACACAACGCCTCGACGAGCTGATGATGCCCTTGGTCAACAAGCCTTTGAAAGCCACGCTGTGGTCTGAGCGCCTGATGGAAAGCATTGAACGGCGTTGCGATATTTTTGATCGCTTGGCGCCTTTTCACATTGCGGCCCAATTGCGCATGCATGAGTCGGAATACATCCTGCAACAGGTCAAACGCAGGGTCAAAATTGAGCAGGACATTTTGGCGCGGCTGCTGCCCACCCCCTGTGTAGATGACCGCGTATTTTTTGAAGCTTTGTCCATGCTGGTGAGTCTGGAGACCTGGATGCGTTTGCGCAGCTTGCAGGGGCTGTCGGCCAGCAAAGCCAAAGCCGTGGTTTTGATGACGGTGCAGTCCTTGATGGCATCGCACCCTGCCCCTGATTGAAAAAAGGCCCACACCATGACCACTCCCCCTTTGCGCCTGAGCGGCGTGCCTGGTTCGCCTTACACCCGCAAAATGACGGCCTTGCTGCGTTACCGCCGCTTGCCTTTCCAGTTGATTACGTCCAGCCATGGCGGGCCCGGACTGCCCCGCGCCAAGCCCCATCTGTTGCCCACGTTTTACCTGCCCGATCACCAAGGACAAGTGCAAGCCGTGACCGACTCCACGCCTTTGATTCGGCGATTTGAATCTGAATTTGCAGGGCGCAGCGTGATGCCGACTTCCCCCGCTTTGGCCTTGATCGATGCCCTGTTGGAAGATTTTGCCGATGAATGGCTGACCAAGGCGATGTTCCATTACCGGTGGAGCTATGCGCCCGACATCGACAAGGCAGGGCGCATTTTGGCCACCTGGCTGCAACCCGTGGCCAGCGATGAAGTGTTGCGCAACGCCGCTCACCTGATCTCAACACGGCAGATCGAGCGCTTGCGTTATGTCGGTTCCAACCCGCAGACCACACCGATCATTGAAGCAGGTTACCAGCGGGTTTTGCAAACCATGGAGGCCCATTTTCAAGCCCACCCCTTCATGATGGGCGCACGGCCAGGTGCGGGTGATTTCGCTTTGTACGGTCAACTGACGCAATTGGTGCAGTTTGATCCGACGCCCATGGCATTGGCTGTCGAGATCGCCCCGCGGGTCTGCGGTTGGGTGGGTGTGGTCGAAGACCTCTCTGGCTTGGAAGTGACCGATGCCGATTGGCCGACTGGCCATGAATTGCCCCCCACGCTGCGGCAATTACTGCGCGAGGTGGGGCGCCTTTACACACCGCTGCTGCTCGCCAACGCCCAAGCGCTGCAAGCCGGCCAGGCCGAGTTCACCACCCAGGTGGACGGTCAAACTTGGACGCAGCAGGTATTTCCCTACCAAGCCAAATGCTGGGCGGCGTTGCGGCGCGACTACCTGGCCCTGGCGCCCAGCGAACGCCAGCGCGTGGACCCATGGCTGCAAGGCACGGGCTGCGAGGTTTTGTTCAAGGACTGAGCGGGCAGCCGGCCGGGCGCGCCTGCAGTTTTACACCCCGAACATGCGCGCCAGTCGCACCATCCAGCCTTGGACGCGAGGCGCCACATAGCGCAGGCGCGGTCTGCGGGCTTCAGCCGCTTTGACGATCTGGGCCACGATGGAGCGGGTGTCGCGCGCTTCAAGAAAGTCAAAACTGCGTTTTTCTTCGGCCTTCAATCGTTCGCGCAAAGACCAAAAATAAGATCGCTCGTTCATCCAGTCGTACTTGCGCGATGTCATCTCCTGGTTGAAGCCGGTATGAATCGCGCCCGGCTCGATCAGTGAGATGTGGATGTTTTTATGCAAGCGGTCCATTTCGGCGCGCAAACCGGCGCCAGCGGCGGACAAAGCGAATTTGCTCATACCGTAAGGCATCAAAAACGGTACCGGAAGGCGCCCCGCAATCGAGCTGACCAAGAGCACCGTGCCGCGCTCGCGCTCGACCATGCCGCGCAGCACGGTTTGCGTCAGTGCCAAGGTGGCAAAGAGGTTGACCTCAAACACATGGCGGACACGGTCCATGGGAACTTCGGCCAGTGCCCCCGATTCACCCACGCCCGCGTTGTTGATCAACACGTCCAACGCCAAAGGCACCACCAAAGCCCGGTCGGCTTCGGAGGTGATGTCAAGTTTGAACACCTGCATCGGCAAAGCCTGCGCCAGCGCATCACGCTCTAAAGCCTCGGCTTGGCCAGCGTCCAAGGTGGTGGCCCAGACCTGGTGACCACGGGCTGCAAAAGCAAAGGCCGCATCCCGTCCAATACCAGAGCCCGCACCGGTGATCAAGATTTTTTTGGACAAGAAAATACTCCCCATCAAGCACCGCCACACAGCGTACCGGCGCTTCAGCCCGCCGCGGAAATAGCGAAAACCCTGAGCCTGTTGGCAAAGGTCCATGCTACATTGTGCCCAAACAATACACTTGTGTTTTGACGCCCATCAGATGGAAGCCAGCCTGTCAATGTGTGCCTCGATGGCCCTCCCCTTTTGCCCATGAACCTCAAAAGCCTGCTCATGCCCGCCATCACCGCCTGGTGGCTGTCACCCGACAGGTTGGCCGGGCAACGCCGAAGCGCTGAACGGCGCCGTGTGCGGCGCGGCGAGCGCCACCAGGTGCATTATTTTCATCAAGCCGACGACCCTTATTCTGCGTTGATGGTGCAATGCCTTCCCCGGCTGCGTCAGCGTTATGACATCGATGTGCTGCCGCACCTGGTCAGCCCGCCAGCCGACGACGCCGCCCCCGACCGCGACCGCCTGATGGCCTACAGCCGCAAAGATGCGGCCTGGCTGGCGCAGCAACATGGTTTGAGCTTCGTCGACCCCGGCCAACAACCGGCGCCGCAAGCCCTGGCGCAACACAGCGCGCAACTGGTCCATGCGATGGCGACGCAACAATTTGAGGCCCTCAGCGCCGAGTTGGTGCAGTCCTTGTGGCATGCCCCGCCTTCCCCTTCCACTGACATTTCCACTTTCCCCTCGGCCCCTACAACCCAAGCCCAAACCCAACTCCAAGCCCACCTGTCGGCATCAGATGCCCTGCGGCAAAAATGGGGGCATTACAACGGCGGCATGCTGTACTACGCCGGCGAGTGGTACTGGGGGCTGGACCGGCTGCACCACCTCGAAGAACGCCTGCAAGCCTTGGGCGCCGCCCGCCCAGGCACCAGCGGCGTGTTGTTTGCGCCTGAAGCCGCCACCCAGTGGCCGCCCGCCTCACCGGGTACTTGCGTTGATTTTTTCTTTTCGTTCCGCAGCCCGTACTCGGCGATCGCTGCGCAGCGTCTGTTTGCCCTGACCCAAGGCACCCCCATTCAAGTCAAACTGCGATATGTCCTGCCCATGGTCATGCGCGGACTGGCCGTGCCCCAAAGCAAACGCATGTACATCAGCCTGGATGCAGCGCGCGAAGCACGCCGATTGCATGTGCCTTTTGGCCGCGTCTGTGACCCGGTGGGCCGACCCACCGAGCGCGGTTTGTCGCTGATGCCTTTGGCCGAGGCCCAAGGCCTGGGTCAGGTCTATGTGCTGTCGTTCATGCAAGGGGTGTGGGCCGAGGGCTTGGATGCGGGCAGCGACAAGGGCCTGCGCCGGATCACCGACCGTGCGGGGCTCGCCTGGACCGATGTCTGCGCCGCTTTACAAGAAGATGCTTGGCGCAAGACAGCAGAATTCAACCGCATAGAGATGTTGAACCTGGGCCTGTGGGGTGTGCCCAGCTTCCAAATCGGCGACACCGCGGTCTGGGGGCAAGACCGCTTGGAGGCGGTGGAGTGTGCCTTGCGCTAACAGGCCGCTCACTGACTTAAATCGTCCATCAACAGAGAAAACACCATGAAGCCCTTGATCATCTGGCTGTCCAAAATGAGTTGCTTGGCACTGCTCAGCTTGGGCGCAGCGCAGGCCTTGTGGCCGCAAACTGTGGTCTTGCCTTTTGATGCCACACGGGCAGCCTTGATTTTGCTGGCCATTCATGTAGCGGAACTGCTGTTTGTCTTCAAACACGTGCGTTTGTACACAGGGCCCCTGGCCGTCAGTGTGCTGCTGACGCTGTTGTTTGGTTTGTTGCACTGGAAGCCCTTGGCCGATGCCGCAGCTGGTGCCGCTTTGCCTCCTAAGGAATCACATGACTGAGCCTCAACCAGCCCTCACAGCGCAGCGGCCCCTTCGATGGATCGCTGCAGGCATGCTTGTGCTGAGTGCGGGTCTGAGCTTGGCGACCACGGTGAAAGCACCAGCCAGTCCATTGAATGGCAAGACGGCGCAAGCCCCCAACATCGTGATCTTGGTGGCTGACGATTGGGGCTTCAGCGACTTGGGCTCTTTTGGCGGTGAAATCGCCACCCCGCACCTGGATGCCTTGGCGCAACGGGGCGTGCGGTTCACCAACTTTCACACGGCCGCCTCGTGTTCTCCCACACGCTCGATGTTGCTGACGGGCGTTGAAAGTCACCGCGCTGGCGTTGGTAATTTGCGCGAAAGCACACCCCGCGCACACATGAACAGCCCAGCCTACCAAGGCTCTCTCAATCAGCGGGTGGTGACGGTATCGAGTTTGCTGAAAGACCACGGCTATCGCACCTACGTCACGGGCAAATGGAACGTTGGCTCTGAGCCCCAAAACCTGCCGCCGCAGCGCGGCTTTGACCGCTCTCTCGTGCAGGGCGACACAGGCTCTGACAACTGGGATCCTGCGCAACGCTACTTGCCACACACCGACAAAACCTATTGGTACGAGGACGGCCAAGCCGCCGTCATGCCCAAGCAGTTTTACTCGTCTGCGTATTTTGTGGATCGCATGATCGGCTACCTGAGGCAAGACCAGGCCAGCGCCCAACCCTTCTTGGCCTATGTCGGTTTTCAGGCCAACCACGTGCCGGTTCAAGCGCCAGCGGAGTTCATTGCCAAGTACAAGGGTCGTTACGACCAAGGCTGGACGGCCTTGCGCCAGGCCCGCCGCGACCGTGCGGCGGCCTTGGGCCTGGTGCCCGACCAGACCCCTTTAGCCACCTTGCCCACCACCTTGGATTGGGCCGCACAAGACCTCCAAACACAACGCTATGAAGCCCGCCGCATGGAGGTCTATGCCGCCATGGCCGAAGCCATGGACCATCAAGTGGGGCGCTTGGTCGCGCACCTGAAAGCCACGGGGCAATACGACAACACGGTGTTTGTCTTTTTGTCTGACAACGGCGCCGAGGGATCGGACTACAAAATCGCCCAAGCTTGGTTGTGGACTCAATACAGTCAAGACATTGAGCGTTTGGGCGGCCCCGGGGCCTACAGTATCCAAGGCCCGAGTTGGGCCAGCGCCTCCAACAGTCCTTTAAACGGCTTCAAATTCTTTGCCCATGAAGGCGGTATTCGCGTGCCGATGTTCATCTCGGGCGCCGGGGTGCAAAGCGCACGCCCTGTGTACACGGGCTTGACGCATGTGACCGATATTGCGCCCACTTTGCTCGAGATGGCTGGCATTGCCCGCCCTGCGGACCGCTACAAAGGCCAGCCCATCGAACCCATGGCGGGCCACAGCCTGCGACCGGCCTTGCAAGGCGACAGCGCGGCGCTGCGCCGCGAGGGTGAAATTTTGGGCTATGAGCTTTCAGGCAATGCGGCCTTGTTCAAAGGCCGCTTGAAACTGGTTAAAAATTTGAGCCCTCTGGGTCGTGGTGAATGGCAATTGTTTGACGTGGTGGCCGACCCCGGCGAGACCCGCGACCTTCAGCAACGCATGCCGGCTGAATTTGCGGCCATGCAACTGGACTACCAACGCTGGGCGGATGCCCATGGGGTTTTGCCTGTACCCGACGACTACAACCCGGTCAGGCAAGTGACCATCAACATGACGCTGGACTATTGGTTGCCCACCTATGGCCCTGCGATGGCCCTGCTCACCGCACTATTCGTCGGTGGCCTGTACACATGGCGTCGACGTCGGCGATAGCGCAGGGCGTCATGGCCACGTTTCCTTCGGGTTACTTTCACAGCCCCTGGCCGGCGGAAGACGCAGGCCCGCAACGCTTGCAGCACCCCTGGCGCACCGGCGGTGCCCACCGGCCCGGCCTGAACCTGCAAGCCGGCGAGCGCTTGGCTTGCACCACGCGCAACACCCTGCTGTCGACCATGACGATTTTGGGGGATCCTGGCCAGGTGTATCTGCTGACGCACTCGGCCTTGCGCGCGCATCTGGGTCTGCCGACCACCGCCTGCGTGGAGATGATCGATCCGCTGACATTGAAAACCCTGTGCGCCTCGCCTCGCTTACCCGGCGGGCCCATGTGGCCTGGGGGCATGGCGCTCCACGCCAATGGCGACTTGGTTGTGGTGTATGGCCGACACGCCCACCGCTTGAGTCGTGCCTGTGAAGTGCGTGCCCATTTTGAATTGCCTGTCGCAGAGGCCTACAACTCGTTTGTGATTTTGGACAACGGCTTGATCGTCACCAAAAATCTGTCCGACCAAACCCCCGCGCAATTGACCGTGCTGACCCCCGATCTGCAACGGGCCAGCGCCGACACGCTGTGCCCCGAACCGTCAATTGCACGGCTCAGCAGCCAGGGCAACACGGTCTATGTTGTGGGTGTGCGCTCGGTGTTTCGCTACCACTGGCATGACGCGTTGCAGGCGCTAGTCCGCGATGACGCCTGGCAGCACGACTACCTTGCGGGGTGCCCGCAATCTTACGGCTGGGATGCGGTGATCGATGGCACGCATGCTTGGTTCATGGACAACGGACGACACAACTACCGCTTGCGCATGATCGGCGCAGGCTTGAACGCCGCACCCAACCGCTTGCTGCGTGTGGCCTTGAGCGACCCGCAAGATCACCAAACTTGGGAGGTGAGTGGCTTGCCGCATGGCAGCATCACCAACCCACCCGTAGTCGACCCGCGAACCCAGACGGTGATCGCTTACGACGCCGCGAATCGGGTGGTGCGCGCATGGCGATGGTCCACTCAGGCCCATCGCATGGTTTTGGAGCCCTTGTGGCACAAGCCAGACTTTGGCTGTGCCAGCCACATGATCTTGTACGCCGAGAGCGGCGAATTGGTCCTCAACGATTACCGCCGCTGGGGCGAAGAAGTGGTGGTGCTGGACTTGCTGACGGGCGCAGAAAAAGCCCGTGTGCGCTCAGGCGGCTTGACGCAAGGCGTGGTGTTTCCCAGCGCAGGCTGGCAGCGTGACTTGTACTGGTCGTCCATGGGCCGCTTGGCCCGCATCTTTGTAGCGTAAAACGGCCCCGCCTGAGGCCCGCTGCGCCCCAACTTAAAACCGTTTGCTGACCCGGATTTCTTTGCTGTCAGCCGGCAAGCTGATGAAGTCCCCATCGATGCCGACGCGAATCGGACCTTTGAAGATCGCACTGGCATCCCCCAAAAAAGCTTTGGCCATGCCAGGAACCGGCAAGGGCGGCGCAATGTGACTGAGCAACAGGTAACCCACCTGCGCTTCTTGTGCGATTTGCGCGGCCTGTTCAGGGGACGAATGGTAATCGACGATGTCGGCCATGAGTTTTTGCACATTCGGACGGCCCGCCTGCAAAGCCGCATCTCCAATCAAGCGAACCAGGGGTTCTGACAAGGCCTCGTGCACCAACAGGTCCACGCCCTTGGATTGCAAGCGCACAGCGTCTGAGGGGCGTGTGTCACCACTCAGCACCACGCTGCGGCCCTTGTAGCTGATGCGGTAGCCCACAGCCGGATGGACCGGCGCATGGTCCACCGCAAAGGCACGCACTTCGACACCGTCTTGTTGGTACACCACCAGATCACGCTGGGCCGTCACCTCAAATGGACGGGCCTCACCACCTGAGCCCGCCGCAGGCAAGGTGGTCTCGCCATGGTGCGCCACGCGGTAGCTCGCGTCTTGGGCGTAGGCCTCGCGCAAACCCGCAACGATGCGTTGAACACCCGGTGGCCCATACACCGGCGCTGGCTGCGCATTGCCTGTGGACACCCAGCGCTGCAACAGCAACTCGCCCAAACCGTCCAGGTGATCTGAATGGAAATGCGTCAAGAAAATGGCGTCAATCTGGCCGTGGTTCACCCCCATCTTGCCCAGATTGCGGGTGGCGGCATTGCCCGCATCAAACACCAAGATCTGGGAGCCCGCCACCACCAAGGTGCAAGGGCCCGTGCGTTTGTCGTCGGGGAAAGGCGAGCCGGCACCGCACAGGCCGACATGCAAACCGTCGCTGAGCTCTTTTTTCAATTCGGTCGCCAGTCGCTGCGCCACCACTTTTTGCGCCACCCACACACTCAGGCGCGCCTGAAAGACCCAGGCCACAGCAATCACCCCGGCCAGGGCGAGCAGGGCGTAAATGAATCGGCGAGTCCATGGGCTGTTCATGCTGTGTTCCTTCAGGGGCTCGTTACGGGGTTGTTGTGAATGAATTGCACCAGCGCTTGGGCCACTTCGACGCCGCTGTCTTCTTGCAGAAAATGGCCAGCCCCCCGGATATTCGCATGTGGTTGCCCTTGGGCCCCGGGCACCCGCTCTTGCCAGACTTTGTAGCCGCCTTTGGTGATGGGGTCCCGGTTGCTGAACAAGGTCAACAACGGCTTGTGCCATTGTTGAAACACGTCCCAGGCACGGGCATTGACCTGGCCCTCGGGATCGTTCGGACCATCAGGCACCAGCGTGGGAAACACCCGCGCACCGATTCGGTAAGCACGCCCCGGAAAAGGCGCGTTGTAGGCTGCCACCTCGTGATCGGTTAAGCCTTTTTGGCATCCCGCTTTGACAATGCGCCCAATCGGAAACCAAGGGCTGTACCTGGCAAAAGCACGCCAAATGTAAAAAGCTTGCGGAAGGGGTTCTTGGCCCGTGGGCAAACCGGCATTACCCAAAGCAATGCGCTGAAACCGCTCGGGCATGCTCGCCACCACCCGCAGCCCGATCAAAGAGCCCCAGTCCTGGCCAAAAAAGGTCATGCCCTGCCAGCCCTGTTGCTCGATCAGTGCCGACATCCAGGCCACGTGGTTGGCGTAGGTGTAATCTTGACGCCGGGTCGGTTTGTCAGATCGGCCAAAACCGACCAAGTCCGGCGCGATCACCCGGCAGCCAGCCTGCACCAAGACCGGGATCATCTTGCGGTACAAGTAAGACCAAGCGGGCTCACCATGCAGCAATAAAACGGCGGGGCCGTCGCGCGGGCCTTCGTCGATGTAGGCGATCCGCAGCCCTCCGATCTCGGCGTAGTGGGGCGAGTAAGGGAAATCGGTCAAACCGGCAAAGCACGCCTCAGGGGTTCTGAGTACTTTTTCGATCAGCGGCAGGGGTGTCATCAAAGGCCCGTCCAACACAAACAATACATCAGTGTATTGTAAAAAGCGCGGGCTGTCCGTCCTTCGTTCTCGGGACAAACCATGAGCCCGGCCCCTTTGGGCTGACATGGACCTGAGTTATTAGCACTCTCCCGCCTAGAGTGCTAAAATCAGCGTCATTCTGAAAGGAGTTCTGGTATGAACATTCAAACTGGTTCCCCCGCCTCTGCTGTGTCTTTGAGCAACCCTTGGGCGGTCGTGCCGTCACTGGGCCATTTAGACGCCTACATCTCTGCGGTCAATCGCATGCCCATGCTGACGCTGGAGCAAGAGCAAGCTTTTGCACGCAAACTTAAAAATGAAGGCGATCTCGAGTCTGCCGGTAAGTTGGTGCTCTCGCACCTGCGCTTGGTGGTGTCGGTCTCGCGCCAGTATCTGGGCTACGGTCTGCCGCATGGCGACCTGATCCAAGAAGGCAATGTGGGCTTGATGAAAGCTGTCAAACGCTTTGACCCTGACCAAGGCGTGCGCTTGGTAAGTTACGCACTGCACTGGATCAAAGCGGAGATTCACGAGTACATCCTGAAAAATTGGCGCATGGTCAAAGTGGCCACCACCAAGGCACAGCGCAAATTGTTTTTCAACTTGCGTTCGATGAAGCAAGGCTTCAAAGCCGATGCGGGTCTGGACACGCACCGCGACACCCTGACCGTCGACCAAATCGATGTGATGGCGCGGGACCTGAACGTCAAGCGTGAAGAAGTCATGGAAATGGAAACCCGCATGGCCGGTGGCGATGTGTTGCTCGACCCCGCGCCTTCGGACGACGGTGAGCAGGCCTACGGACCGATCGCCTATTTGGCCGATGTGAACCACGAACCCACCGCCATGATCGAGGCGCATGAGCGCGATCTGTTGTCGAGTGACGGGATTGCGTCTGCTTTGGCCGCACTGGACGACCGCAGCCGGCACATCGTCGAAGAGCGTTGGCTGAAGGTGAACGACAACGGCTCGGGCGGCATGACACTGCACGACTTGGCGGCCGTCTACGGTGTGAGCGCCGAACGGATTCGCCAGATTGAAGTGGCGGCGATGAAAAAAATGAAGAAGATCTTGACCGAATACGCTTGATTCGGCCCCAAGGCGTCTCCAGCCCGGCCTGTGCCGGGCTTTTTTCATGCGGCGCCTGCGCATGCCCCTAGCGGTTTGTGGCTGGCGCTGGCTTTAAGATCCGGTATCGCGCTTGCGCCTCACCACGGTACCCCGCCATGTCACCCTTGCCACTTCGCCGCACCCTCACTGCTCTGTTGCTGTTAGCACCGGTCATCGGCACCCAAGCCCAAACCCCAACGACTGCCGCTTGGCCCAACAAACCGTTGCGCATCATCGTCGGATTTCCGGGTGGCTCGACCCCCGATCTGACCGCACGGGCCATCGCCGAGCCTCTGGCCAAAGCCCTGGGCCAACCCGTGATTGTGGAAAACAAGGTGGGCGCGGGCGGCAATATTGCCGCCGATCAGGTGGCCAAAGCCACCGATGACCACACCTTGGGTTTGATGATCAACGGCAACATGACGATCGCCAAAATCCTCAACCCCAAAGTCCCTTACGACCCCTTGAAAGACTTGGCGCCGATCAGCCTGATCGGCACCGCGCCGCTGGTGTTATCGGCCCCCGCCAGCATTCAGGGTACTGCCCAAGAGGTCTTGGCGCAGGCACGACAAGCCGGCAATCAATGGAGCTACGGCTCGCCCGGCATGGGCACCGTCGGCCATTTGGGCATGGAGCTGCTCAAAGCGCGTGCCGGGATTGCACCGGTGCACGTGCCCTACCCGGGCAACCCGCAAATTGTGACCGCCATGCTGGGTGGACAAATCCAACTGGCCCTGCTGCCACCGGCGTTGATTTCAGCGCAAATCAAAGGCGGTAAATTGCGCGCCGTGGGCATCACCTCCAGCGGCCGCAGTACCTTGACACCGGAATTGCCCAGTTTGGCAGAAGCCGGTGTGAAGAACTTCCAAATGGAAATTTTCAACGCCATGGCGGCGCCCGCCACCATGCCGGCCGCCCACATCCAACAACTCTCTGTTTTGATCAGCGACATCGTGCGTGCCCCAGAGATGCGGGCCAAGCTCTTCCAACAAGGCTGGCAAGTGATTGGCTCATCGCCCGAGGGCTTGGCCAACCGCATCGCGGCAGACACAGCGGCGCTGGGCAACATCATTCGCAGCCAAAAAATCGAGCAACCCTGAACCGCTCCAGCCTGCATGGGTTTCCCCCATGGGCATGGGCCTTGGCCCTCGGCATGATGTCTCAGTTTTAACGCCACCACGAGACTGACTGAGATGACCCCCAGCGCTGATGTGACCAGCACCATGATGCAGGTGCCTTTGTCTTTGAACCACTTTCTGGAACGGGCGGGCACGCTGTTTCCGAGCAACGAGATCGTTTCGCGCCGGCCCGATAAATCACTGGTCAAGCACAACTACGGTCAGTTCTACGAGCGCACCCGCCGCTTGGCCCAGGGTCTGCAGAACCTGGGCGTGCGCAAAGGCGACCGCGTCGCTACGCTGTGCTGGAACCACCATGCCCACCTGGAGTGCTACTTTGGCATCCCGGCCGCTGGCGGCGTGATGCACACCCTGAATTTGCGCCTATCGCCGGAAGAGATCGCCTGGATCGCCAACGATGCGCAAGACAAAGTGTTGATCATCGACGATGTACTGCTGCCGCTGTACCAACAGTTTGCGCACTTGTACACCTTCGAAAAAGTCATTGTCTTTCCGTTCTCGGGCGCGGCAGTTGCGCCTGAATTCATGGACTACGAAGCCTGGCTGGCCAGCACAGATGCGAGCGGCTTTGCCTACGCGCCGCATGCCGAAGACGACCCTGTTTCCATGTGCTACACCTCAGGCACCACCGGCCGACCCAAAGGCGTGGTGTACTCGCACCGTTCCACCGTGTTGCACACCTTGGTGGCCTCGCTCGGCGACTTCTGGTCGTTGCGCGGCACCGACGTGGTGCTGCCGGTCACGCCGATGTTCCATGCCAACAGCTGGGGCATCCCGTATGGCGCGGTGATGATGGGGGTCAAGCTGGTGTTCCCAGGACCTCATTTGCATCCGGACGATCTCTTGGACCTGATGCAACTGGAGCCGCCCACCCTGTCCTTGGGGGTGCCCACGATCTGGATGAGTTTGATCCAGACCTATGAAGCGGCTCTGACAGCGCAGCCCGGTCGCTGGAAACTGCCCACCGGTATGCGCAGCCTGGTCGGCGGCGCGGCCGTGCCAGAGGCCTTGATTCGCGCCTTCGACAAACACGGCATTTGGATTTTGCAGGGCTGGGGCATGACCGAAACTTCGCCGGTCTGCACCATCTCCTACCCCAAAGCCGAATTGCGCGATGCACCGATGGACGAACGCTACCGCCGTGCCGCCATGGCCGGGATTCCGGTGCCCTTGGTGGATTTGCGCATCCGCAACGACGAAGGCCAGGACGCCGAGTGGGACGGCCAACACGTGGGCGAGTTGCAGGTACGTGGCCCCTTCATCACCGGCAGCTACCACCAGGTGCCGGTGCAAGAAGACAAGTTTTCTGCCGACGGTTGGTTGCGCACCGGCGATGTCGCCAGCGTGGACACCATGGGCTTTGTGCGCATCACCGACCGCACCAAAGACCTGATCAAGTCCGGTGGCGAATGGATCAGCTCGGTCGATCTGGAAAACGCCTTGATGGCCCACCCCGGCATTGCCGAGGCGGCGGTGATCGCCATTCCTGACGAGAAGTGGAGCGAACGCCCGCTGGCCTGTGTCGTGGCCAAACCCGGCCACACGCCGCAAGCGCCTGATTTGGCGGCGCATTTGATGAAGATGGGTTTTGCCAAATGGCAGGTGCCCGATCGCTACGAATGGCTCGCCGCCGTGCCGCGCACATCAACCGGAAAGTTCTACAAACTCAAATTGCGCGAGATGTTTCCTAAGTGACTGGCTGAGGGAAAGCACCGATACCCAGGGCCAATTCATCTGAGAGGATGCACACCATCTTTACGATTTTCAGCAGTAAAACCGAAGGGGTTGAATGAACGTTCAAGAAACGAGCACCGCACAGCAGGCATCGACAGCACAAGACGTGCTGCTGTCGGTCCAACAGGTGACGGTGAGATTCCGTGGCATTGTGGCTTTGGATGGCGTCTCCTTCGATGTGCATCGCGGCCAGATTGCGGGTTTGATTGGCCCCAACGGGGCTGGCAAAACCACCCTGTTCAATTGCCTGTCCCGTCTTTACGACTACAGCGAAGGGCATATTCATTTCGATGGCCAATTGCTCGACCCGATGACCCGGCATAAAACGGCCGAAGTGGGCATTGGCCGCACCTTCCAGAATTTGGCCTTGTACAAAACCATGTCGGTGCTGGACAACATCAAGGTCGGCGCCCATTGCCGAGCCCAGCAAGGCTTTTTGGCGCACGCCCTGCGGCTGCCTGGAGTCGCTGAGGAGGAGGCCAAAATTCAAGCCGATGCCCAGCGACTGATTGAGTTCCTGGATTTGCAAGACGTGGCACACCGCAAGGTCTCGGACCTGCCCTTTGGCACGCAAAAGCGCGTCGAATTGGGCCGCGCCCTGGCCAGCCAACCGCAGCTCTTGCTGCTCGATGAGCCCGCCGCCGGCCTGAACCACGAAGAGGTGACTGCGCTGGGCGATTTGATTCAACACATTCGCGACGAATTCAAAATCACTGTGTTGCTGGTGGAACACCACATGAGTTTGGTCATGCGCGTGTCCGACAAAGTGGTGGCCCTGAACTTTGGCAAAAAAATTGCCGATGACACACCCGCCAACGTCCGCCAGCACCCCGAAGTGATTCAAGCCTATTTGGGGTCTGCAGCATGAGCCGTATTCTGTTGGAAGTAAAAGACCTGCACGCAGGCTATGGCGCCACCGAAGTGATTCATGGCCTGTCCATGCAAATCGAGGAAGGCAGCATCACCACGCTTTTGGGTGCCAACGGCGCGGGCAAAACCACCACCCTGCGTGCCTTGAGCAAGATGATCAAGGTGCGAGGACAGATTGTGTTTGATGGCCAAGCGATTGAGTCCTTGGCGACCGAAGACATTGTGCGCTTGGGCGTGGCCCATGTGCCCGATGGACGAGGCACCTTCGGCAGTCTGTCGGCCGAGGAAAATCTGCAACTGGGGGGTTACACCCGCAAGGACAAAAAAGAAGTCGCGCTGGACCAGGAAAAAATGTACAGCTACTTTCCGCGACTCAAGGAGCGGCGGCATCAACAGGCTGGCACCTTGTCAGGCGGCGAACAACAGATGCTGGCGATTGCCCGCGCCTTGATGCTGCGTCCGCGCTTGCTGTTGCTGGACGAGCCCTCTTTCGGTCTGGCGCCACTGATTGTGAAAGAGATTTTCGACATCATGCGCACCATCAACAAAATGGACAAAGTGACCATCCTGTTGGTGGAACAAAACGCTGCGATGGCCCTGGACTTGGCCAGCCAAGCCTACCTGCTGGAAACCGGCAAATTGGTCTTGTCTGGTCGTTCAGAAGACCTCAAGCAAGACGAAGCCGTTCGTCGCTCCTACCTCGGTCATTGAGAGCCCCAAGTCATGGAAACCTTTATTCACCAAGTTGTAGCTGGCATCGCGACCGGCGGCGTCTATGCCAGTATGGCGTTGGCGCTGGTCATGATTTACCAGTCCACCCACCAAATCAATTTCGCCCAAGGCGAGATGGCCATGTTCGCCACTTACATGGCCTGGACATTGGTCAACGCCGGCGTGTCGTATTGGCTGGCCTTCATTTGCACAATTTTGTTGGCCTTCACTTTGGGGGTGCTGATTCAGCGCATCATCATTCAGCCAGTCGAAAAAGCCCCGGTGCTGAACGTGGTGGTGGTCTTTATTGGCCTGCTGGTCATTCTGAACAGCATTGCCGGTTGGGTCTTCACCTACACCATCAAATCTTTTCCCTCGCCCTTTCCCAAAGAGCCGCCCTTTGGTCTGAGCTTTATTTCATCGCATGAATTGGGCTCGATCGGCGTGACGCTGGTGCTGCTGGTCTTGCTGTACAGCTTCTTCAAATTCACACCGCTGGGTCTGGCCATGCGGGCCGCCGCACAAAACCCCGACTCCAGCCGCTTGGTGGGCATTCGCGTGGGTTGGATGCTGGCCCTGGGTTGGGGCTTGGCAGCCGCGATTGGCTCGGTCGCCGGCATGATGATTGCGCCCGTGGTGTTCTTGGAGCCGAACATGATGTCCGGCATCTTGCTCTACGCCTTTGCCGCTGCGCTGGTGGGCGGCATTGACAGTCCTGGCGGGGCGGTGCTGGGCGGTTTCATCGTCGGCATCCTGGAAAACATTTTGGGTGCTTATGTCATCGGCACCGAACTCAAACTCTCGGTCGCCTTGGTGCTGATCATTGTTGTGCTGACCATCAAACCCGCCGGTTTGTTTGGCAAAGTGATTGTTTCAAGGGTCTGAACCACATGTCTACCTCGCCAGCCACAAACCCGAGCACCCCCTTGCCCTGGATCCGGTTGATCCTGGGCCTGGGAGCTGCCTGCGCCCTGCCCTTTTTCATCACCAACTACCACGTGTTTCAAGCTTCCATGGTGTTGACTTACGCCATCGCCTTGGTGGGCTTGAACATCTTGATTGGCTACAGCGGTCAAATTTCGCTGGGCCATGGCGCATTTTTGGCCATCGGCGCCTACACCAGCGCCATCTTGATGGACAAGGTCGACATGCCTTACTGGATGACGATTCCGATTGCCGCGGCGGTTTGTTTGCTGGTGGGTTTTTTGTTCGGTTTGCCAGCGCTGCGACTTGAAGGTCACTACCTCGCCCTGGCCACCTTTGCACTGGCCGTGTCCCTGCCGCAACTGCTCAAGTTCAAACACCTGGAGTTCCTCACAGGGGGTGTGCAGGGGATTGTGATCATGAAGCCCGAGCCCCCATGGCCTATGTTGTTTGGCTTGAAACTCAACTCTGACCGCTGGCTGTATTTCTTTACCTTGGCCGTGACGGTGGTGATGTTTGTGATCGGCTGGAACCTGATCCGTGGCCGCGTGGGTCGCGCACTCATCGCCATCCGCGATCAACCCATTGCCGCTGCGTCCATGGGCATCAACACGCCTTTGTACAAGAGCCTGGCTTTTGGCGTCAGCGCCATGTTCACCGGCGTCGCAGGCGCCTTGAGCGCGATCTTGGTGGCCTTTGTCGCCCCGGACAGCTTCACCGTGTTCCTCTCCATCACCTTGTTGGTGGGCATGGTGATCGGCGGTGTCACCTCACTGCCTGGCGCTTTGTACGGCGCCATCTTTATTCAATTCATTCCTAACCTCGCAGATCAAATTTCCAAAGCTGCGCCTTGGGCCATTTACGGTGTCATGTTGATACTGTTCATGTACACCATGCCCACCGGCATTGCGGGCGCCTTGCGATTGATCAGCGAAAAAATTCGCCCATCGCAAAACTGATTCATTTCTGTACGTTTTACCCACCCTAAGGACCATCATGAAAAAGAGACAATTTGCCCTGACCGCTTTGTGCCTGTCGATCCTCGGCTTTGCCATGCCCGCCTCGGCGCAGAAAAAATACGATCCCGGTGCCAGCGATACCGAAATCAAAATTGGTCAAACCATGCCCTACAGTGGCCCAGCTTCGGCCTATGGCGTGATTGGCAAGGTTCAAGCCGCTTATTTCAAGCAACTCAATGAGCAAGGCGGCGTGAACGGCCGCAAGATCAACTTCATCAGCTTGGACGACGGCTACAGCCCTCCCAAAACCGTGGAGATGATTCGCCGTCTGGTCGAGCAAGACGAAGTCCTGTTGACCTTCGGCACGTTGGGCACGCCTTCCAACACCGCGATTCACAAATACATGAACGCCAAGAAAGTGCCACACATGTTCCTGGCCACTGGCGCCTCCAAATGGAACGACCCGCAGAACTTCCCCTGGACGATTGGCTTCAACCCCAACTACCACTCTGAGGGCAAGCTCTATGGTCAGCATATTCTGGCGACCAAACCCAATGCCAAAATTGCGGTACTGGTGCAAAACGACGATTACGGCAAGGATTACCTGAACGGCTTCAAAGAAGGTTTGGGTGCCAAAGCGGCGAGCATGATCGTGGCCACTGCGTCCTACGAAGTGACCGACCCGACCATCGACTCGCAAATCGTCACGCTCAAGGGCTCAGGTGCCGACACGTTCTTCAACATCACCACCCCCAAATTTGCCGCGCAAGCCATCCGCAAAGTGGATGACGTGGGCTGGAAACCCACGCATTACCTGAACCAGGTTTCGGCTTCGGTGGGCAGTGTCTTGAAGCCTGCGGGCCTGGACAAATCGGTCGGTTTGATTTCGATGCTGTATGTGAAAGACGGTGCCGATGTCAAATGGGACAACGACCCGGCGATGAAAGACTTCAAAGCCTTGCTCAAAAAATACACGCCTGAGGTCAGCCCCGACGACGGCAATGCCACCTACGGTTATGCCTCGGCCCAGATGATGGTGCAGGTACTCAAGCAGGCCGGTGACAATCTGACGCGCGAGAACATCATGAAGCAGGCGGCCAACATCAAAGACTTCCAGTTGCCCATGGTGTTGCCCGGTGTGTTGGCCAGTACGGCACCCAACGATTTTGCCCTGTTCCAGACCATGCAATTGGTCAAGTTCGATGGCAAAAATTGGGTTGATTTTGGCAAGCCAGTGTCCGTCAAGTAAATGCTTGAGGCACAAAAAAACCGCTGATTTTTCAGCGGTTTTTTTTCATCTTGCGCGGCCTATTTCGTTTTCAGTAACGCCGCCGTATCGGCCGCCAACGCCGCAGCGCCCATGCCGTAGCGGTTGTACAAGCGGACCCGCCCTTGCGGGTCAAAGCTGTAGCTGCCAGCCGAATGGTCCAAGGTGTAGCTGGTGGCGGTTTTGCCGTCCACTTTCTTGTAATAAATCTTGAAGTCCTTGGCCACCACCACCAATTGTTCGGGTGTGGGATGCAAGGCTACAAAGCTGGGATCGAAGTTGGCCATGTAGGCCTTCAGCAACTCGGGTGTGTCGCGCTCCGGGTCCAGGGTAATGAACACGCCTTGCAATTTATCGCCCTCGGCACCGAGCAGGCGCTTGACTTCGGCCAACTCCTGCATCGACGTGGGGCACACATCCGGGCACTGGGTGTAACCAAAAAAGACAATCACCACCTTGCCTGCAAAATCGGCCAGCGTGCGCTGTTGGCCGTTTTGGTCTGACATGGCAAACCCTTTGGCATAGTCAGCGCCGGTGATGTCCACGGATTTGAAGCTGGGTGCGTTGGGGCTGCAGGCGATCAAACCCGCACTCAGGCCGGCACCCACCAGCCACAGGCCCAGGGTTCTTCGGTTTAAAAATGGAAGCTGGCTGACAGCAGTCATGTTGGAACTCAAAAAATATAGTGATCCACCAACAGGGCCGCGAACAAGGCACTGAGGTGAATCAGAGAAAACCGAAAGGTCTTGCGCGCCAGTTCGTCTGAGTAGTTGCGCCACAAAGCCCAGGCGTAGCCAATGAAGCCCAGGCTCAGCACCACCGCCGCCGACAGGTACAACCAGGAACTCATGCCGTAGATGAAAGGCATGAGGCAGGCTGCCATCAGCACAAAGGTGTAGAGCAGCACTTGCAGGCGGGTGAATTCATTGCCATGGGTGACCGGCAACATGGGCAGGCCGGACTTGCGGTAGTCCTCAACACGGTACAACGCCAGGGCCCAAAAGTGGGGCGGCGTCCACAAGAAAATAATCAAAAACAAAATCAGGGCTTCCGGTCCCACATCGCCCGTCATCGCAGCCCAACCCAAGACCGGCGGCATGGCGCCCGAAGCACCGCCGATGACAATATTTTGCGGCGTCAGTGGCTTCAAGATGACGGTGTAGATGACGGCATACCCCACGAACGTGGCAAAGGTCAGCCACATCGTCAAAGGGTTCACAACCCAATACAAAATTGCGGAGCCCGCAGCGCACAAGACGGCTGAAAAAATCAAGGCTTGGCGATCAGACAACTCGCCCTTGGCGGTCGGACGCCAAGCCGTGCGTTTCATTTTGGCGTCGATGGTTTTCTCCACCAAACAATTGAAAGCGGCCGCTGCCCCTGCGACCAACCAAATGCCCACGCAGGCAAACAAAGCCAAGCGCACTTGCGCCCCACTGGGCAGTCCGGGCACGGCCAGAACAATGCCAATCAGGGCACAAAACACAATCAACTGGACCACACGGGGCTTGGTCAGCGCATAGAACTGGCGCCAAGTGGACGCCGCAGGGGTAACGAGTTCAGTCATGCCAAAGGCCTTGTATCCATGCCGCCGACCACCGCAGGTGCAGGCACATAAAAAGATTCAGAAATGCGTTGGCTGGCGGTGAGTGCCCAGGTCAGTACCACCACCAAACCGGCAGCGCCGCCTGTGTGCAACACCGCCGACAACAACGGCCAGCCCAGCACCACGTTGGACAGACCGGTCAACAGTTGCAACAACACCAAAACTTGCAAGCAGCGGGCTTGGCGTTGCAGCACCTGGGCGGTTTGCAACCGCCAGGCCAGGCCCAGCAAGGCGAGGGCCACCACCACCGCCATCACACGGTGTACCACATGGATGGAGACCAAAGCAGAAAAAGGCAGTATTTCACCCGAGGCGGTATGACCCAACTCGCGCCAGACCTCAAAACCCAATCCCTCCCATTCAGGCCACCATTGGTTGTTACACAACGGAATACCTTCGCAAGCCAGAACGGCATAGTTGGTACTGACCCAGCCACCCAGGGTAATTTGCATCCAGACCAAGACCGTGACGCACAAGAGCGCAGCGCGCAAAGTGGGTGCCAAGGGGGCACGGGTTGGCCGGCTGAAACGAACAGCTTGGGTGCAGAGCAGGGCCAACAGCCCGAGGCCGCCGAGCAAATGCAAAGTGACGATGGCCGGGAGCAACTTCAAGGTCACGGTCCAGGCACCAAATGCACCTTGCATGCACACCCACAACAAGGTGATGGTGGGCCAAAACGGTTTGGCACCGGACTGCCCCTTGAACGCACGGGTCCAACTGGAAACCGCCAGCGTCAAAATCAGCACGCCCACGGCAGTGGCCAGATACCGGTGGATCATTTCAATCCAGGCTTTGCTGTGCGTCACCGGACCGGTGGGCATGGCGGTTTGCGCGGCATCGATGTGGGCGATGGCGCCAAAGGGCGTGACGCTGCCATAACAGCCTGGCCAATCGGGGCAGCCTAAACCCGAATCGGTCAAGCGAGTGAAGGCGCCGAACAACACCAAATCAAAGGTTAAAAACAAAGTCAGCAGCACCAGCGCGCGTTCGCGGCCGGCTGAATCGCTTTGGCGATGGCGCAACCAAACCCAACACAAGGGGCCCAAGGCGAGCAACAAGCCCATGGCCATGACGCGCAAGGCGGGTGTCCAGTTGTAAAGGTCCACAGCATTCATGGCATCAACGACCTGGGGTATCCCAAAAAGCAGACGCTCTCAGCAGCCGTTCCAAATCGCGTTTGGCTTTGGCCGCACCCGCCATGTCCATGTCAGCAGGAAAACGCAGCATCAAATTACCCAATGGGTCGACCACATACAAATGCGACGCCACGCTCTGGCCGGTGGACGGTGGCAACCAGCCTTGCACATCCTGTGCTTTGACATACAACACGGTGGCTTGCGCCAAGGCAGGCAACAAAGAAGGCTCTGGCTTCGCATCGTCTTGGATCAACCAGACGCGGTCCAAGCGATCTTTGTCCTTGCCCAAAGCCTCGCGCAGTTGGCGCTGAAAATACAGCCGTTGCTGACAGGCTGCGTCGCAGGCGCCGCCGCCCACGCTCAGCAACAACCATTGGCCTTTGAGCGATGTCAAGGCCGCGGACTCACCCGACAGGGACACCGTGGCAACCGCTGGCAAGGGGCGTTGCGGTTCAATCAATGCGCCATAGTTGCGCCTCCCTTCGGGTCGGATCACATAGTAGGTCCAGTACGAAGCGATCACGGGCGAGGCACAGATCAACAGGACGAACAGCATTTTCCATCGGCCAACACGGGTGCGCGACGCGTCCGCCCGCAGCGCATCGTCCGGGGCCGGCATGCTGTGCACCGTAAAGCCCAAAGGCGCATCGTGCGCTTTAAGTTGAGGTTGTTTTTTTTCGTCGGACAATTTGAAACCAGACATAAAGCAGGGTGATCAAAGCACTGAGCCCAAACCACTGAAAAGCATAGCCATAGTGTTTTTCAACACCTGAGGCCGGTTGCGGCCACTCACGCAGCAGCCCTTCTGAGGCCGCACCGGTTTGCATCACCGTCACCTCCAGCAAGGGCCATCCTGTGGCTGCGCGCAAAGCAGCCAAGTCGAGATTTTGCCGTATGGGACCCTCCTCTGAGCCGCCCAATTCATAGAGCTTGGACGGGGCAAGGGCAATGCGCCCGGTGATGGAGACTTCACCGCGCGGCGTGGTCACCTCGGGCAATTGGCTGCGTTCTGCGAAATTCCGCGGCACCCAGCCCCGCTGCACCAGAATCACGGCTCGGGAAGCGCTCAGGCGCAACGGGGTCACCACATAAAAGCCCACACGGGCATTCATCTGGCGATTGTCCAAAAACAAAGTCTGATCGGCCAACCACTCACCTTGCAAGCTGACGCGTCGGTGAACCAAACCGGCCCGGTTGTCCGCGCTGTCTGCCGCCTGCCCCAAGCTCGCGCCATCGACCCAGGCCATCTCGGCACGTTGTGCCATTTGCGCTTGCCAGTCCTCCTTCGCGGCTGCCCGCCGGAGTTGCCAGAATCCGAGTGAACTGGTGAGGGCCACAGACACCAAGGCGGCCAGCAAAATGCCCACAAAACGCAACCGCGGTTTGGCGGTGTCACTGGCATTCGGCAGGTGGCCCCAACTCATCCGATAATCCTGTTCATGACTTACCTTGTTGCAATCGCATTTTTGGCCATTTTGGGCAGCCTGGGCGCTGCGTTGTTTTACATGATGAAGGGTGATGGCCAATCTTCGGGCAAACATCCTTCAGGGGGCATGGCCAAAGCCTTGGCGTTTCGGGTGGGCTTTTCGATTGTGCTCTTTGTGTGTATTTTGCTGGCCTGGAAGCTGGGCTATATCCAACCTTCTGGGATTCCTGCAGGGGCTTAAAAAACCTTCGCGCAACGATTCCGCTGAATCTCATGCATCCACAAAAAAAGCGCCCTGCGGCGCTTTTTTTGGACTTCAGCCCGCTTACATCCAGTACACCAGGATGTACAAGCCCAACCAAACCACGTCCACAAAGTGCCAGTACCACGCGGCACCTTCGAAACCAAAGTGACGCTCGGCAGTAAAGTGACCTTTTTGCAAACGCAGCGTGATGAACAACAGCATCAACATGCCGACAAAAACGTGGAAACCGTGAAAGCCGGTCAACATGTAAAAGGTCGAGCCATACACGCCAGAGCTCAGCTTGAGGTTCATGTCTGACCAAGCGTGGGCGTATTCATAACCTTGAACGAACAAGAAGACCAGACCCAAAATCACGGTCATCCACATGAATTTGATGGTCTTGGAGCGGTCGCCATGTTGCAAAGCATGGTGGGCCACGGTCAAGGTCACGCCCGAGGTCAACAACAAGGCGGTGTTGATGGTCGGCAACCAGAAAGGCGTCATGGTTTGGAAGGGCTCGACAATGCCAGCGGGGGACGCTGTCGCACCCGCAGCCAAAGTGGGCCAGACGGCTTTGAAGTCAGGCCAGATCAAGGCATTTTCCAAGCTCCCCAACGCAGGCAGGGAGTGGGTGCGCGCCCACCACAGGGCGGTGAAGAAGGCACCGAAAAACATCACTTCCGAGAAGATGAACCAGGTCATGCTCCAGCGGTAAGACAAATCGATCTTGCGACCGTATTGACCGCTTTCGCTCTCACTGATCGCATCGCTGAACCATTGGTACAACACGGTCAACCACCAGATCAGACCAAAGAACAAAGAATACTTGCCCCAGTCGGCCCCGTTGACCCATTGGCCCGCGCCCAAAATCACAAAGAACAAACCGATGGCGGCCATCACGGGGTGACGCGATGCGTGCGGCACGTAATAGTAGGGTGTGGTGCCGTGTGCTGTGGAACTCATATGTACTCCTGCTCTCAAATCTTCGAAATCTGTATCTGTTCACGAAAGGGTGGATGGCTGCGCCACCACCCAATTGACCAAGGCGATCAAACCCACCACCATCACCATCACCAAACCAATGGCCACGGCAATGATGTGAAACGGGTTCAGGCGCGCCATATCTTCATGCGAGGCACTGTTTTTACGCATGCCAGCAAACGACCACATGACCGCTTGCAGGGTGCGCCAAAACGTGGCCTTGGCGGGTGTGGACTCTGGCAAATCGCTCATGTCCCGGCCTTCAACAAAGGCGCCACCGCCTGCGTCGCCACCGGCGCGGCCGGCGTTTTTCCACCCACCTCAAAGAAGGTGTAGGACAGGGTGATGGTGGTCACATCTTTGGACAATTTGGGATCAATCACAAAGGCCACCGGCCAGCGCTTTTTCTCGCCTGGCTCCAAGGTGTATTGATTGAAACAAAAACACTCCAGCTTGTTGAAATGCGCTGCCGCTTGATGCGGCGCATAGCTGGGAATGGCTTGAGCAGCCATGCGCTTGTTTTGCACGTTTTGAAACTCGTACATCACCGTGGTCAGTTCACCAGGGTGCACCTGCACCGAACGGGTCTCGGGCTTAAATTCCCAAGGGCCGCGCGCATTGGCATCGAATTCCACCGTGATCGTGCGGCTCACATCCACCTGGGTGTTGCGCGCATTGCGTGCTTCCTCGCCCGCGACGCCATTGCCCGGCACTTGCCGCTCAACCAAGGACAGGATGTTGATGCCAGTGATCTCGCAGATGTGCTTGTACAAAGGAATCAGCGCATAACCAAAAGCGAACATGCAGACTGTGATCACAGCCAGCTTGCCCATCATTTTGGTGTTTTCGTTGCGCAGATGCATAACCAGCGAAGGCTCAGCGACCCAACAGAATCATCTTGGCCATGAACCCGATGAAGAACACCAGCGCCACCGAGGCCAGAGTCAGGCCCAGGCGCAAATTGTTTTTCTTTTGTTCAGGTGTCATGGCTTGCTTACATCAGCCAACCACACGGGTGGCAGTGATGTCCAGTTTGGGCGGGTTCTCAAAGGTGTGGAAAGGTGCGGGCGAAGGCACTTCCCACTCCAGGCCTTCTGCGCCGGCGCCGTCGGCGTCGTTCCATGGGCGCTGAGCTGCTTTAGCCCCCTCACCGCGCATGCAAGGCAGAACCACGAACAAGAAGAAGTACACCTGAGCAAAGCCGAAGAAGAAGCCACCCACCGAGGCCAAGGCATTGAAGTCAGCAAACTGCATGGGGTAGTCGGCGTAGCGACGGGGCATGCCAGCCAAGCCCAAGAAGTGCATCGGGAAGAAGGTGACGTTGAATGAAATCAGCGACCACCAGAAGTGGATCTTGCCGCGGCCTTCGTTGTACATCACACCCGTCCACTTGGGTGCCCAGTAATAGAAACCCGCGAACAGAGCAAACAAAGAACCTGCCACCAACACGTAGTGGAAGTGCGCCACCACGTAGTAAGTGTCTTGCAATTGGATGTCGATCGGCGCCATGGCCAAGATCAAACCAGTGAAGCCACCCATGGTGAACACGAAAATAAAGCCCACGGCAAACAGCATCGGGGTTTCAAACGTCATGGAGCCGCGCCACATGGTGGCGATCCAGTTGAAGATCTTCACCGCGGTAGGCACCGCGATCAGCATGGTGGCGTACATGAAGAACAGCTGACCCGTCACCGGCATGCCGGTAGTGAACATGTGGTGCGCCCACACGATGAACGACAAGATGGCGATCGACGAGGTCGCATACACCATCGAGGCGTAGCCGAAGAGTTTCTTGCGAGCAAATGCAGGCACGATCTGGCTGATGATGCCGAAGGCCGGCAAGATCATGATGTACACCTCAGGGTGACCGAAGAACCAGAAAATGTGCTGGTACATGACCGGGTCGCCGCCGCCAGCGGGGTTAAAGAAGCTGGTACCGAAGTGGCGGTCTGTCAGGGTCATGGTGATCGCGCCAGCCAACACAGGCATCACAGCGATCAACAGGTAAGCGGTGATCAACCACGTCCAAGCGAACATGGGCATCTTCATCAGGGTCATGCCTGGGGCGCGCATGTTCAAGATGGTGACGATGATGTTGATCGAACCCATGATGGACGAAGCACCCAGGATGTGCATGGCAAAAATACCGGCGTCCATCGAAGGACCCATTTGCAGGGTCAAAGGGGCATACAAGGTCCAACCGGCAGCGGGCGCACCGCCGGGCATGAAGAAGGAACCGGCCAGCATCAAACCAGCAGGAATCATCAGCCAGAAGCTGAAGTTGTTCATGCGGGCAAAAGCCATGTCGGCGGCGCCAATTTGCAACGGAATCATCCAGTTCGCAAAGCCCACAAAAGCCGGCATGATCGCGCCAAACACCATGATCAAACCGTGCATGGTGGTGAATTGATTGAACAACTCAGGGTTGACCAACTGCAAGCCCGGCTGGAACAACTCGGCGCGAATCAACAGCGCCAAGATGCCGCCAATCATCAGCATGCTGAAGCTGAACAGCAGGTACAGGGTACCGATGTCTTTGTGGTTGGTTGCATACACCCAACGGCGCCAGCCACTGGGGGCGTGGCCATGATCGTCGTGAGCGTGATCGTGATGGTCGAGAACGGCACTCATCTTGATTTCCTTTAATGCAGCAATGACTTACTTACGGGCCGCCAGCACGTCAGCTGGTTGCACGAGTTGCCCGGTCTTGTTGGACCAGTTGTTCTTGGTGAAAGTGATAACGGCAGCGATTTCGGTGTCCGACAGGGATTTCCATGCAGGCATCGCACCGTTGTTTTGTCCGTTCAGCAGCACAGACACTTGCTTGAGCTTGTCAGCGTCCAAGACCACGGCCGAACCGTCCAGTGGCTTGATCGGGCCTGCACCCTTGCCATTGGCTTGGTGGCAAGCGGCGCAGTTGGCGGCATACACTTTCTCGCCGCGCTTGGACAGGTCTTCCAAAGTCCAAACCTTGCTGGGATCATCGGCTTTGGCGGCTTGTTTTTTCTTCTCATCGCCCACCCATTTGGCATAGTCTTCAGCAGACAGCACTTTCACCTGGATCGGCATGTAGGCGTGTTCTTTACCGCACAGCTCTTGGCACTGGCCGTAGTAGGTACCGACTTTTTCGGCACGGAACCAGGTGTCGCGCACAAAACCGGGGATCGCATCTTGCTTGATGCCCAAAGAGTTCACGGCAAACGCGTGGATCACGTCATTGGCGGTGGTGATCACGCGGATTTTCTTGCCCACAGGGACCACCAAGGGGTTGTCTACGCGCAAGAGGTAATCGTCGCCTTCGGGCTTGCCCGCATTGGACATGGCACGCTGGGACGAATCCAGCGTGGAGATGTAGCTCAGGCCTTCACCCTCGCCCTTGATGTAGTCATAGCCCCACTTCCACTGGTAGCCGGTGACTTTGACCGTCAGATCGGCGTTGGTGGTGTCTTTGGAGGCCACCAAGACTTTGGTGGCGGGCAGCGCCATGAAGATCACGATGATGAAAGGTGCCAAGGTCCACAACACCTCGACGGTGACAGACTCATGGAAGGAGGCGGCTTTGTGGCCGACCGACTTGCGGTGCTTCCAGATGGAATAAAACATCACCGCGAACACCGCGACAAAGATCACCACGCAGATGATCATCATGAAGCCGTGCAACCAGTGTTGCTCTTCTGCGATCTTGGTGGCGGCGGGGTGCAGGTTCAGCTGATTGACAGCGGGGCCGCCAGGCAGGTCGTTCACCGCATGTGCGCTGGTGGCCATCAAAGCGCCCGTCCAAATGCCTGCATGGCAAAGAAGCGAAGCCAATTTACTGGAAATGCTCTTCATAGTCGTCACTAACTTCCAAGTCTCTGTAGAACCTACTACCTTTGTCGCAGCACCGCTGTGCGGCGTTGCAACGTGGGCATCACGCTTGGCGCAATGCCCGACGAATTTCTTGGGCCAACATCCATCGATGTTCGGGACGCACAAAACGCCCCACTTCGACCGACTTGCCTCGACCCGAAACCTCGATCAGGCTTCGCTCATCGGCCCGGGGCTCAACCCGAACCCAGCGCCTGTCGAACTCGGCCCGCTCGCGTTTGCCGGCAGTTTCACACTCCACGACCACGCGCGCACCTTCGATCGAAATCCACTCCCCATCGGCGGCGTGCCGGGCATACACAAGGAACGCCAGACCCACCACCATGATCTCCAACCCTGCGAAACCGAGCACCAAAGTGGCACCCTGTAACCAGAAAAATGTCCCAATCAACAAGGAAATACCGCACAAAGACAGGTAAATCCAAGCCAGCTGCGCTGGTGCCAATGAACAGTTTTTTTGCAGCCTCCAGTCAATCGATTGACCCGAGACCTGTGCAAAGGTGTACGCCAGTTCAGACATGCGTCGTTTGGGATGGACTGTTGCTTGATTCGAAACCAATTTGGGTAAACCCGCAGGATTTTACCCGACTTATAAAGAGGATTTGAGCCATCGCAAACGAAACGTTAAATCTTTGAAGGTTTTCCAAGCATGGCGCGCATGTCTTGCAGTGGGATGGCACTGACCGGCTGCACCTTGGCTCGTGGCGCGGGTTTCAGCGCATGGCCGTAGATGACTTCAAAAGTCAACACCAAGCGCCCCTCTTCGTCGGGTCGAGCCAAACTCTGCAAGACCTGCAACAACTGGGCATGCCAACGGCGACCCCGCAAACCAGCAAACCGCTGCAGATTGAAATTGCGTCCCAGCTCGCGCAATTCAACCAACAATCGCTCGGGCGTGGCGTAAGTCAGGGTAATGCGTTCCATGTCCATCACCGGTTCGGCGAAACCGGCCTCGACCAGCATGTCGCCCCAATCGTGCATGTCGGTAAATTCATGTGCAGGCGCTGGCCAGCCTTGCGCCGCATAGGCCGACCGCAACTCACGCAGGGTGTCGGGGCCGAGGCAAGAAAACATCAAAAAGCCATCCACCGCCAAGGCCCGATGCCATTGCGCGATCAGCGCTTGCGGATCGGCAGACTGGTGCAACAGCATGTTGGCCCAGACCATGTGCACCAGCTCTTCAGGTCCCTCGGCCGCAAAGACCACCGGCTGAGTCCAACGAGACCATCGCCACCAAGGCTTTTGCAAGGACGCTTGGGCCACCTGTAATTCTTGCGGCTGCACGACGACGGCATGCCAACGGGCTGGCTCGTAACGGGCCGCAACCTGCTGCAAGGCGGCCAAGCCACTGCGCAGTGGCTCCCAAGCCGCCCAATGGGTGGGTTGCAACTTGATGAAGTCCAAACGCTCTTGCATCCGCCGGGCCACCTCTTCATGCAGCCACGGCGATGAACCCACCTCAGCGGTCTTCAAAAAACGACTCGCCCAGCGCAGCGCAGCCTTCGAATCCATGGTGGGGGGGCGAGAGATTGACAAGGATGTACCGGACAAAAGGAAAAACTGGGAAAGAGTAGCAGGGGGCAGTATATTGACTTCATGTTCGTCAGACGCGTTTTAAGGCCTTCTTCAGGGCCTGCGCACGCGCCGCCGCCGGGTCTGGCGTCAGACCGTTTCTTGTCTTGGCTCCCCAGCCAATGCGCCATTTGCAGAGCCTGGCCCGCGCGGCCGGTGTGTGACACCTGCATTGCCGCGTTTGCGCAACCGCTACCCCGCTGTCCCACTTGCGCTTTGCACCTGGCCGCTGGGGTCCGGCGCTGCGGCCATTGCCTGCTGAAAGCACCCGCCTGGCAAAGTGCCTTGACTGCCGTCAGTTACCAATGGCCTTGGACAGATGTGGTGACGCAATTCAAATACCAGTCGCAACCTGGCTGGGCCCGTACTTTGGCCAGCCTGATGTACAGCGCCCCGGGGGTGGACGATGCGCTGGCGCAAGCCCAGTGGGTCGTGCCCATTCCCTTGTCTCGGCAGCGCCTGGCTCAGCGGGGATTCAACCAATCGTTGCAGTTGGCCAAGCAACTTTCACCCCTCAAATCCAGGCATGACCTGCTGCTGCGCATCCGCGATACGCCGGCGCAGCGCAGCTTGCCGCGCGCAGAACGTTTGCTTAATTTACAAGGCGCCTTCCTGGTCAATCCCCTGCAAGCGGCCGCACTGCGCGGGCAGCGGGTGCTGTTGGTGGACGATGTGATGACCACCGGCGCATCTTTGCAAATGGCGGCGTTGGCATTGCTGGCAGCTGGGGTGTCGCACATCACCACCCTGGTGTTCGCGCGCACCGAAGAAGGCGCGCACGACGGACCCTGATCGGCCCACCCCCGGGCGCGTCCCGCACAATACGGTCTATGTTTCATATTGTTTTGGTCGAGCCCGAAATTCCGCCCAACACGGGCAACGTCATCCGTTTGGCGGCCAACACCGGCTGCACCCTGCACCTGGTGGAGCCGCTGGGGTTTTCCATGGACGACAAGCACATGCGCCGCGCCGGGCTCGATTACCACGAGTACGCACAGCTCAAACGCCACGCCGATTGGGCAGCGTTTTTAAGCACCGAGCAACCTGACCCGCAGCGCTTGTTTGCCATGACCACGCGCGGCTCTCGCTTGGTGCACGAGGTCGCGTTCCGGCCGGGCGATTGGTTTGTGTTCGGTGCCGAAACGCGGGGTTTGGATCCGGCTTTGCGCGACAGTTTTCCGGCCGACTGCCGCCTCAAGCTGGCCATGCGCGAAGGCCAGCGCAGCTTGAATTTGTCCAACGCGGTGGCCGTGACCGTGTTTGAGGCCTGGCGGCAAAACCACTTCGCCTGAGCGAAATGGGACACGCCCCGATCAGGGGTAGGAGCGCGACAAGGACTCGGCAATGCACACCGGTTTCTCGGTGCCTTCGCGCTCGATCGTCACTTCCCAGGCGCATTGCATGCCTTGGTTGTCGATCGGCGTGGCTGACAACAGTTTCAGGTGCGCACGCAAGCGGCTGCCCACAGGCACCGGCGAGGTGAAGCGCACCTTGTTCAGGCCATAGTTCACGCCCATGCGGGTTTCGGTCACGTGCACGCCAGATTGGAAAAACTTGGGGATCAAAGACAGGGTCAAGAACCCGTGTGCGATGGGCGCCCCAAAAGGCCCCGCCTTGGCGCGCTCCACATCGATGTGAATCCACTGGTGATCGCCGGTGGCGTCGGCGAACTGGTTGACCTGCTCTTGCGTGATTTGCAGCCAGGGCGTGGTGGTGACGTGTTGGCCAGCGCAAGCGGCCAGTTCTTGGAGGGTGGCAAATGTTTTCATGGGGCCACTCTAGCGCCCGCGTCGCGCAGGCCATGTCCAGCGTGCGACAAGCCCCGCTGCGGCTTGGGGATCGACAGGAACCCGGGTTCCCCTACCGCACCCGACACCTTAGCTTGCATTGAGCGCGCACTGAGCGCGCCGCCAGCCCACCTCAGCGCGGGGTGGCGCGCTGGGCTTTGTCGGGCGAGCCTTCCAGCCCGGCCAACAAGGCGGTGTTATCGCCACCGATCACCATCTGGAATTGGTTGTCAACATAGGTGTAGTCGTAATAGCCCATGCGCGCCAGCGGCTTGATTTTCAGCACATCGATCAGGCCTTCGCCCGTCAGCACCTCGTCGTCAATGTGCACCGCCACCACGCGGCCAAACACCACATCGGCCGAGCCCATGGGCGGCACACCTGGAAAGCGCAGGGTGTTGAGGTACACGCATTCAAAATGAACTGGCGAGCCCGCCACCCGCGCAGGCTTGACAAGCCGTGACGCCAGCTTCTTCAAGCCCGCGTGCGCAAACTCGTCCACGCCATGCGGCAGTTCTTCGGCGGACTTGTTCACCGCTTCGCGCAAATCGTAGGTCGCCATGTTCCAGACAAACTCACCGGTGTCTTCGGCATTGCGCACCGAGTCTTTGCGATCGCCACGGGTGTTCTGGTTGGCCGAGAACATGACAATCGACGGATTGAAGGTCACGTTTTGGAACTGGCTGTAAGGCGCCAGGTTGTGCCGGCCGTCTCGGTCTACCGTAGAAATCCAGCCGATCGGCCGAGGAATCACACAGGACTTGAACGGGTCGTGAGGCAAACCGTGGGGGGTGACGCCGGGCTCGTAATACATGCCAACTCCTGAATGGGGTTACAGCAGATCAACCACCACATTGCCCAGCGCTTGCCCGCCCTCCACCGCCTCATGGGCTTGCACCATCTGCGCCAACGCAAAGCGCGGGCCGATGCTGTGTTGCAACTGGCCGGTTTGCAGCAACTCGGTCAAACGCGCCAGGCCCCAGGCCCGGTCTTCGGGCGTCAAGTCATACACCAAGAAGAATTTCAGCGTGATCGAGCCAAACAGCAGGGCCCTGAAATTCACCGGCACCTCGGGTGCATTCGAGCCGTAGCAAACCACCGTGCCATGGGCTTTCAAGGCCCCGGATGCGACCAGTTGTGCGGTGCTGGAAAAATCCATGTCGATGATGACCGACACGCCCTGCCCGTTCGTCAAGGCTTTGACGCGCTCGGCCACCGGCTCGGTCTTGTAAAAAATCGCCTCTTGCATGCCTGCGGCCTGGGCGTGCGAGGCTTTGACGGGCGAGCCCACCGTGCCAATCACCCGTCCGCCGGCCTGCGTGACCAACTGCGTGATGTAGTGGCCCACGGCCGAGGAGGCGCCCGTGACCAACACCGTTTTATCTTTCAGGTCCCCCGCCAGGCGCACCGCCTGCAAGGCCGTCAAAGCCGGGATACCCAAACAAGCGCCAGCCGCAAAGTCGGTGCCATCAGGCAGCCAGACGGCCTGGGCCGAAGGCAAGACCATCCACTCGCTGGCCGTGCCCAGAGGGCGCGCCCATTGGCCGTTCCAGATCCAGACCCGCTCGCCCACGCGGCTGGCTGCCACACCGGCACCCACCGCGTCGATCACGCCCGCGCCGTCGCTGTGCGGCACGATGCGCGGGTCGGTCAGCGGGCGGGCCCGGCGCGATTTGACATCGGACGGGTTCACGCCCGAGGTGTGCAGGCGCACCCGCACTTCGCCGGGGCCGGGCTCGGGCGTGGGCATCTCGCCCACCACGATCACGTCTTTGGCTTCTCCGTTGTGGCTGTACCAAGCTGCTCGCATGGGGGTTCTCCGATAGGTTGGGCGAATAGGGACAGAGCGCAGGCTTTAGACCCGTTCCACGATCAATGCAATGCCCTGGCCCACGCCAATGCACATGGTGCACAGGGCATAACGGCCACCGGTGTGGTGCAAGCGGTTGATGGCGGTGGTGACCAAGCGTGCACCCGAAGCGCCCAAGGGGTGACCCAATGCAATCGCACCGCCCCAGGCGTTGACGCGGGCATCGTCATCGGCCAAGCCCAACAAACGCAGCACCGCCAAGCCTTGCGCGGCAAAGGCTTCGTTCAGTTCGATCACGTCCAACTGGTCCAAGGTCAAACCGGTTTGGGCCAACACTTTTTGCGTGGCCGGTGCCGGGCCGATGCCCATGATGCGCGGCGCAACACCGGCCGTGGCCATGCCGACCACCCGGGCTTTGGGTGTCAAACCCTGTTTGGCGGCGGTGGCCTCGTCGGCCATCAGCACGGCGCAGGCACCGTCGTTCACGCCACTGGCGTTGCCGGCCGTCACGGTACCGTCTGGGCGCACCACGCCTTTGAGCTTGGCCAGCGCTTCCAGGCTGGTTTCACGCGGATGCTCGTCTTGATCGACCACGATGGCATCGCCTTTTTTCTGCGGGATGCTGACGCCCGTGATTTCGCGCGCCAGGTGCCCGGCTTTTTGCGCAGCCACGGCACGCAGCTGGCTGTTCAAAGCCATGCGGTCCTGGGCTTCGCGCTCAATTTTGTAGTCGGTGGCCACGTTCTCGGCGGTCTCGGGCATCGAGTCCACGCCGTATTTTTCTTTCATCAGTTTGTTGACGAAACGCCAGCCGATGGTGGTGTCGTACACCGTGTTGTTGCGGCTGAAGGCGCTCTCGGCTTTGGGCATCACAAAGGGCGCGCGGCTCATGCTCTCCACACCGCCCGCAATCATCAGGCTGGCTTCACCGGCCTTGATGGCGCGCGCGGCGGTGCCAATCGCGTCCATACCCGAACCACACAGGCGGTTGATGGTGGCGCCCGGCAGCTCCATGGGCAAACCGGCCAGCAAACTGCTCATGTGGGCCACGTTGCGGTTGTCTTCACCGGCTTGGTTGACACAGCCATACAGCAGGTCGGTGACAGCGCCCCAGTCCACATTGGGGTTGCGCGCCATCAGGGCTTTGAGCGGGATCGCGCCCAGATCGTCCGCACGCACGCTGGACAAAGCGCCGCCATAACGGCCAAAGGGGGTACGGATCGCGTCGCAAATAAAAGCTTGGTTCATGGTTCTCGTCTCGTTAAGAAAGTAGGCAGAAGAAAAAGTTGGCAGAAGTATAGGGGGAGCGCCTGCCCGGTTCTGCCACCTGAGGCACAGCTTTCAAAAACCGCGACAATGCGGGCCATGCTGATCCAACCCTCCCAAGCCGATGTGCGGCGATTTTTTTGTGGCGTGTATGCCAAGGCCCAGACCCCGGCCCCGTTGGAGCCAATGGAAATGTTGGTCAGCCAATGGATTGACGAACACCCCGAATACCACGCCGAACTGGCCGATGTGGACGCCGCGCTGGCCAGCATGCTGAAAGCGGACGCGAACCAAGAAAACCCTTTCTTGCACCTGTCCATGCACCTGTCGATCAGCGAGCAATGCAGCATCGACCAGCCGCGCGGCATTCGCCAAGCAATGGAGTTGCTGACGCACAAGCTCAACTCGCTGCACGACGCCCATCACCAGGCCATGGAATGCCTGGGCCGCATGATTTACGAAAGCCAAAAAGCCGGGCGCATGCCCGATGGCGAAGCCTACATCGACTGCGTGCAACGCCAAGCCACACGCGACTGAGCGACTGAGCGACTGAGCGACTGAGCGGCGAAAAGACCACGCAGAAACAAAAAAGCCCGCAAAAGCGGGCTTTTTTTGATGTCAAGCCGAAGGGCTCAGCGGAATTTTGACTGGGGCACGGTCTTCAACTCGCCGTCCAACGAGCCCACGTAACCGGCCAGGGCCTTGAGTTCGTTGTTGGAGAATTGCTTGGCCACACCGCCCATCACGCCGTTGGCACGGCCCCAGGTGGACAGGTTTTCAACTTTGTAGGACTTGAGCGCGACAAACAAGAAATCTTTGTGCTGACCGGCGATCTTGGGGTAGCCCGGATCAATCGGCTTGGAGAAGTTGTCTCCGTGGCAGGACACGCAAGCGCCTTTTTTCAGCAATTCAGCCACTTTGGCGTCTGGGGCAGCGGCCACAGGGGCAGGCGCATCGGTCTTGCCGTGTTGTTCATAGTAGGCCGATATGTCGGCAATGTCCTGGTCCGTCAGGCTGGCGGCAATGCCGCGCATGGTGGGGTGCTTGCGCTCGCCCTTTTGGTAAGCGTGCAGGGCGGCCGAAATGTACTTGGCGTTTTGGCCTGAGATCATGGGAACGCGGTACACCTCAGGAAAGCTGGCTTGGTAGCCTTTGATGCCGTGGCAGCCAATGCACATGGCAATTTTTTGTTCAGCGGCTTTGGCATCGCCCTTCACTTCTTGGGCTTGGACAGAAACAGCCGTCACAGAAGCGACAGCGAAGGCAAACAGAGAGGTCAACAGCTTGTTCATTTTGAGAACACAATCATGTGTAGCTTGAGAAAAATCAACTTTGGATTATATCGGCCGAAACCGGTTTATCCTGACAACCTCCTTTTTGAACCTCTTTGACCTCCACATCATGAAATTTCAAGGCACTGACAATTACGTCTCGACCCAAGACCTGACCCTGGCCGTGAATGCGGCCATCACCCTGAAGCGGCCTTTGCTTGTGAAAGGTGAGCCCGGCACCGGCAAAACCATGCTGGCCGAAGAAGTGGCCAACGCCTTGGGCCTGAAGCTCATTCAGTGGCACATCAAATCCACCACCAAGGCCCAGCAAGGCCTGTACGAATACGATGCCGTGAGCCGTCTGCGCGACAGCCAGTTGGGCGACGAAAAGGTCAAAGACATCGAAAACTACATCATCAAAGGGGTGCTGTGGCAAGCCTTTACCGCGGACGAACCCGTGGCCATCTTGATTGACGAGATTGACAAGGCCGATATCGAGTTCCCGAACGACTTGTTGCGCGAAATTGATCGCATGGAGTTCTATTGCTACGAAACGCGCCAACTGATCAAGGCCAAAACCCGCCCGGTGGTGTTCATCACCTCCAACAACGAAAAAGAATTGCCTGACGCCTTCCTGCGCCGCTGCTTCTTCCACTACATCAAGTTCCCCGAAGCGGAAACGATGAAGCAAATTGTCGGCGTTCACTTTCCCACCCTCAAGCAAGAACTCTTGGCGGTGGCCTTGAAAACTTTCTACGACGTGCGTAACCTGCCAGGACTGAAAAAGAAACCGTCGACCAGCGAACTGCTCGACTGGCTGAAATTGTTGGTGGCCGAAGACATCCCGCTTGAAGCCTTGCAAAGCGCCGACCAAAAAGTCAGCGTGCCGCCGCTGGTTGGCGCGCTGCTTAAAAACGAACAGGACGTGACCCTGTTTGAAAAATTGGTGTTCATGAACCAGCGCAATCGCTGAACACGCTGGGGCAAGTCATGTTCAAACCGCTTATTTCAGAAGGCTTTGCTGACGCCATTGGTTTTCTGGGCGGCAGCGTGACAGGCTTTTGGATCGGTCGGTGGTTGGATTTGGATATTTTTGCGCCAGGTTATGGGCCCGGCACGATCGTGGCCATCTTGCTGGTCAGTTTGGGCGGTGGCATTGGTTTGCAACTGGCCAAAGCTTGGCGTGCCAAACGCGCCTCCAAACGCTGAGCGCACCGCTGGAGAGTTAGCCCATGACCCCATTCGTCCCCGCCGTGTCACTGTATGGTGCGCATGTCCACTTGCTCCCTCTGAAAGCCGCTCACCATGACGACTTGGTCGACGCGGTGCGTGACGGTGAGTTGTGGAACCACTGGTACACCGTCATCCCCACGGCCGAAGGCATGGCCGCAGAAATCACGCGCCGCTTGCATCTGCAAGCCCAAGGCAGCATGACCCCGTTTGCGGTGATAGACCCGACCAGCGGTCGCGCGGTGGGCATGACCACTTACATGAACATCGATGCGGCGAATCGCCGGGTCGAGATTGGCTCGACCTGGTATCGCCGCAGCGTGCAACGCGGCCCGCTCAACACCGAAGCCAAACGCTTGCTGCTGGGCCATGCCTTTGAGACCTTGAACTGCATCGCGGTCGAATTCCGCACCCATTTCTTCAATCAGCAAAGTCGCCGCGCCATTGAACGCTTGGGGGCCAAGCTGGACGGCATTTTGCGCAGCCACCAGATCAATCACCACCCCTTGGCGCAAGGTGCGCTGCGTGACACCTGTGTGTACAGCATTCTGGCCAGCGAGTGGCCCAGTGTGAAAACGCATCTGGACTACCAACTCCACCTTCCCCGAACTTCCTGAGAAGCCCATCCCATGCTGATCGATTTTTTCTACACCCTGCGCGCCGCCAAAGTGCCGGTCTCGGTGCGCGAGTACCTGACCCTGCTGGAGGCCTTGCAAGCCAATGTGGTCGGCCCCGCTTCGGAGTCCTGCAGCATGGACGACTTTTACCACCTGAGCCGAATGATCATGGTGAAAGACGAGAAGCACTTTGACAAGTTCGACAAAGCCTTCGGCGCCTACTTCAAAGGCGTGGAAATGCTGACCGACTTCACCAAAGAAGTGCCGCTCGATTGGCTGCAAAAAATTCTGGAGAAAGAACTCACGCCCGAACAAAAAGCGGCCATCGAGAAAATGGGCTGGGACGAGTTGATGGAGACGCTGAAGAAGCGCCTGGAAGAACAAAAAGAGCGCCACGAAGGTGGCAACAAATGGATTGGTACCGGTGGCACCTCGCCCTTTGGCAACGGTGGCTACAACCCGCAAGGCGTGCGCATTGGCGGCAAAGGTGGCAACCGCAGCGCGGTGAAGGTGTGGGAGCAACGCGCCTACAAAGACTACGACGACACACAAGAGCTGGGCACCCGCAACATCAAAGTGGCACTGCGCCGGCTGCGTAAATTCGCACGCGAAGGTTCGGCCGAAGAGCTGGACCTGCCCGACACCATCCGCTCCACCGCCGCGAATGCGGGCTACCTGGACATCAAGATGGTGCCCGAGCGGCACAACAATGTGAAGGTGCTGCTGCTGATGGACGTGGGTGGCACCATGGACGACCACATTGCGCGGGTGGAAGAACTGTTCTCGGCGGCCAAGGCCGAGTTCAAGCACCTGGAGTTTTATTACTTCCACAACTGCGTGTACGACTTCATGTGGAAGAACAACAAGCGCCGTTACGCTGAAAAATTTGCCACCTGGGACATCCTGCGCAAATACAACAAAGACTACAA
>CANFYZ010000020.1 GCA_947451385.1 Comamonadaceae bacterium
CACCGACGCGCTGCGCTTCACCTTCGCCTCGCTCGCCACGCACGGCCGCGACCTGCGCTTCGACCTCGCCCGCGTCGCCGGCTACCGCAACTTCTGCAACAAACTGTGGAACGCCACCCGCTTTGTCCTGATGAACTGCGAAGGCCAAGACTGCGGCCTGATGGACCACACCAAGGCCGACTGCGCGCCCGGCGGCAAAGCCCACGGCTATATGCACTTCAGCCAGGCCGACCGCTGGATCTCTTCGGTGTTGCAGCAAACCGAGGCCGAAGTGGCCAAAGGCTTTGCCGAATACCGACTGGACAACGTGGCCAGCGCGATTTATGAATTCGTCTGGAACGAATACTGCGACTGGTACCTGGAAATTGCCAAAGTGCAAATCCAGACCGGCGGCCCTGCCGAGCAGCGCGCCACGCGCCGCACGCTGATCCGCACGCTCGAAGCGATCTTGCGTTTGGCACACCCCATCATCCCGTTCATCACCGAAGAGTTGTGGCAAAAAGTCGCGCCCGTGGCCGGTCTGCCTGGCCCCTCGGTCAGCGTGGCCCGCTACCCCGAGGCGCAGCTGAACAAGATTGACGAGCAAGCGATCGCCAACGTGGTGCAACTCAAATCGCTGGTGGACGCTTGCCGCAACCTGCGCGGCGAGATGAACGTGCCCGCCTCCACCAAGATGCCGTTGTTCGCCTTGGGCAACGCCGAGTTCATGCGCGCCAACGCGGCGGTGCTGCAGTCACTGGCCAAGCTGAGCGAAGTGAAAATTTTTGACGACGAAGCCGCCTGGCAAGCGGCCGCGCAATCGGCCCCGGTGGCCATGGTGGGCGGCACGCGCATGTGCTTGTTCATCGAGGTCGATGTGGCGGCCGAGAAAATCCGCTTGAGCAAAGAAATCACCCGCCTGGAAGGCGAGATCGCCAAAGCACAAAACAAACTCAGCAACGAAGCCTTTGTAGCCAAAGCCCCGCCCGCCGTGATCGCGCAAGAAAAGCAACGTGTCACGGACTTTTCAGACACCGTGGTTAAGATGCGCGCACAACTGGCCCGCTTGGCTTGATGTCCTTTTGAAAGTCGTTCCATGGCCCTGAACACCATCCGCAAAGCCGTCTTCCCCGTTGCGGGTTTGGGCACACGCTTTTTGCCCGCCACCAAAGCCGCGCCCAAAGAAATGCTGCCGGTGGTGGACAAGCCGCTGATTCAATACGCGGTGGAAGAAGCCTACGCCGCCGGTGTGCGCCACATGATCTTTGTCACCGGGCGCAGCAAGCGCGCCATCGAAGACCACTTTGACACCGCTTACGAGCTGGAAACCGAGCTCGAAACCGCGCACAAAGACGAGCTCTTGACCTTGGTGCGCTCGGTGCAGCCG
This sequence comes from Comamonadaceae bacterium, assembly GCA_947451385.1. Classification (GTDB taxonomy): domain Bacteria; phylum Pseudomonadota; class Gammaproteobacteria; order Burkholderiales; family Burkholderiaceae_C; genus Limnohabitans_A. Next base: position 1,367 of record CANFYZ010000020.1, read on the forward strand.
GACGACATGGTCTGCGCCTATGTGCGGCAAAACCGCATGCTGGGCCTGGGCCATGCGGTGCTGTGCGCCGAACCCCTGGTGGGCAACGAGCCTTTTGCGGTGTTGTTGGCCGACGATTTGATGATGGGCCCCGCCCAAGGCCCGAGCGTTTTGGCCCAAATGGTCAACGCCTTCAGCCAGCAAGGCCGCTCGGTGTTGGCGGTGCAAGAAGTGCCGCTGGACCAAACGCGGCGCTACGGCATTGTGGCGGGCGAAGCCGCAGGCAAGCAGTTGATCCGCGTGGAGCAGATCGTGGAGAAACCGGCCCCGGACAAAGCCCCGTCTCGCATGGGTGTGGCTGGTCGCTATATTTTGACGCCGGGTATTTTTGACGAGATCCGCAACCAACCCACCGGCGTGGGCGGCGAGATCCAACTCACTGACGCGATTGCCCGGCTGATGGCGCGTGAGGCGGTGTACGCCTTTCAATACCAAGGCAAGCGCTACGACTGCGGCAGCAAAGAAGGCTTTTTAGAGGCCACGGTGGAACTGGCTTTGCAGCACCCGCAAGTGGGTGATTCTTTTCGCGCCTACCTCAAAGGCTTGGCGCTGTAATCAACGCCGCCGCATTCTGAAAATAAACTGCTCGCCCTCGGCCGTGCTGGACACCAGCTCGTTGCCGGTCTGGCGCGCAAAGGCCTCAAAGTCACGCACCGAACCGGGGTCGGTGGCGCGCACTTGCAACACCTGACCCGAGGCCATGTCGGTCAGCGCTTTTTTGGCTTTCAAAATAGGCAGCGGGCAGTTCAGGCCGCAGGTGTCGATTTCTTTGTCAAAACTCATGTCGGCTTGTCCTGGTTGCCGTAACGCTCTTCCCAGCTCATGAAGCGCGGCTCGATGCCGATGCTGCGCAACCAGTCGCCCACGGCATAGCCTGTGCCGGCGGGCCAGCAAATGATGTCTTCGGGTTTGTACATCTTGTACTCCGCCAATTCGGGCGAGAGCCGAACCTCGCCCTCGGCCAGGGCATGGTAGGCAATGATGACCTGGTTCATGCGCTTGAACTCGTAAGCGCCCACCAGCTTCAGGGCGGTGACGGACAAATTGGTTTCTTCGGCGATCTCGCGCGCAATGCCCTCTTCGGGCGACTCCCCGGCCTCCATGAAGCCGGTGATCAAAGCAAAGCGACGGCCTGGCCAGGCTGCGTTGCGCGCCAGCAAAATCTCGTCGCCCACTTGCACAATGCCGGCCAGCACAGGCGTGGGGTTGTTCCAGTGCGTGTAACCGCAGGCCGCACAACGCAGGCGCATTTTGTCGCCGCCGTCTTCCATTTGCGACAGCCAAGCCAAAGGCTCGGCACACATGGGGCAAAACCGAAATTCAGACATGAAGCACTTTCTGTAAAGAAGTTCGAGGTGCGTCGCGCCGCTCAGGCGGGGAACACACCGGTCGACAAATAACGATCGCCGCGATCGCAGACGATGAAAACAATCACCGCGTCGCGCGCCGTGCGTGAGATTTGCTGCGCCACCCAGCAGGCGCCAGCCGCCGAGATGCCGGCAAAAATGCCTTCAGTGCGCGCCATTTGGCGGCAGGTTTCTTCGGCGTCGCCCTGGCTCACCAAGACCAATTCATCGACGGCGGTTGGCTCGTAAATTTTCGGCAAATATTCCTCAGGCCACTTGCGAATGCCGGGAATGCGCGAACCCTCTGACGGCTGCGCGCCAATGATGCGGATGGCCGGGTTCTTCTCTTTGAGAAAGCGCGACACGCCGGTGATGGTGCCGGTGGTGCCCATGGCGCTGACAAAGTGGGTGACCTTGCCGCTGGTCTGCGCCCAGATTTCGGGGCCAGTGGTTTCGTAGTGGATGCGTGGGTTATCGGGGTTGGCAAACTGGTCCAGAATCCGCCCCTTGCCCTGCGCGGCCATGCTGTCGGCCAGGTCACGCGCGTACTCCATGCCGCCGCTTTTGGGCGTCAAGATCAGCTCAGCACCAAAGGCTTTCATGGTCTGGGCGCGCTCGATCGACAAGTCCTCGGGCATGATCAAAATCATGCGGTAACCCTTGATGGCCGCGGCCATGGCCAGCGCAATGCCGGTGTTGCCGGAAGTGGCCTCGATCAAGGTGTCGCCGGGCTGGATTTCGCCGCGCTCTTGCGCGCGCTGAATCATCGACAGGGCTGGCCGGTCTTTCACCGAGCCCGCAGGGTTGTTGCCTTCGAGCTTGCCCAAAATCACGTTGCCGTGGGCTGTGGCCTCGGCCGCACCGAGTCGCTGTAAAGCGACCAGTGGCGTGCTGCCAATCGCGTCTTCAATGGTGGGAAATTTCATGGGCTCCACTGTGCCATATTTCAAACGGGATGCCTGACACCTGCGCAGCGGCGCAGACACTTGAAAAACTGTATTTTTATACAGTATTATTGAGGCATGTCCGTTTCGTCAATTTCATCCGCTCTGCCCGTCCCTTTGCAGAGCCAAGCACTGGTGCTGGACCTGTGCGGCTGGGCCGTGCCGGCAGGTTTTCCGTCGCCGGCGGCAGACCACACGCAAAAGCGCATTGACCTGAATGAGCAACTCATTCGCAACAAAGAAGCCACTTATTTGTTTCGGGTCAAAGGCGATTCCATGACCGGCGCAGGCATCTATGAAGGCGACACCCTGCTGGTGGACCGCAGCATGGACCCCAAGCACAACCACATCGTGCTGGCGCTGCTGAACAACGATTTCACCGTGAAACGGTTTTACCGGCGCGGCGGCGTGGTCAAGTTGGTGCCCGAAAACCCGATCTACCCCACGCGCCTGATCAAAGGCGAAGACGACCTGACCGTCTGGGGCGTGGTGACCTACAACCTGCATAAATTGTGCTGAGCCATGTCCGCATCTGTGCAGCAGCTCGCCTTGGTCGACTGCAATAATTTTTACGTTTCGTGCGAACGTGTTTTCCGTCCCGACCTGCGGCACACGCCGGTGGTGGTGCTGTCGAACAACGACGGCTGCGTGGTCTCGCGCTCGAACGAAGCCAAAGCCTTGGGCGTGAAGATGGGCCAGCCCTGGTTCCAGGCCCAGGACTTGGCCGAAGCACATGGCATTTTGGCGCTCAGCTCCAACTACGCGCTGTACGCCGACATGTCCAACCGGGTGATGCAGATCTTGAGCGCGTTCTCACCCCGGCAAGAGGTGTATTCGATCGACGAATGCTTTGTCGACCTGACCGGCATGCCCGAGCCCAAGGCCATCGGCCTGCAGATCCGTGAACGCGTCAATGCCTGGACGGGCATCCCGGTGTGCGTGGGCATCGGCCCGAGCAAGACCTTGGCCAAGTTGGCCAATCACATTGCCAAAAAACACCCGCGCTCGCCGGGTGTTTTCAACTACAACGCGTTGACCCCGGCGCAACAAACCAAGCTGTTGGCACAGATCGCTGCGAGCGAAGTCTGGGGCGTGGGCCGCCGACTGACGGCGCAACTGCAAGCGCAGGGCATCCACAGCGTGCAAGATCTGCGCAACGCGCACACACCGACGCTGCGCAGCGCCTTTGGCGTGGTGATGGAAAAAACTCAGCGCGAGCTGCAAGGCACCGCCTGCATGGACCTGGAAGAAGCGCCCAGCGCGAAAAAACAAATCATCGCCAGCCGCTCCTTTGGCCAACCGGTCCAGGCGTTGCCGGTGCTGCAAGACGCGGTCAGCAGTTTTGTGGCCAACGCCTGCAGCAAGCTGCGGGCACAAAACTCGCAAGCGGCCTTGATCCAGGTGTTTTTGCAGACCAACCGCTTTCGCAAAGACCAGCCGCAATACAGCCCCTGCCTGGCCGTGCCACTGCCACAAGCCACCAACGACAGCTTGGTGCTCAACCGCTGGGCCGCAGCGCTGGCTGAGCGCATGTACCGACCCGACTATCTGTACAAAAAAGCCGGGGTGATGCTCAGCGACATCACACCGGCCGGGCAACATCAGACCGACTGGCTCGAACCCACCGCCCCCACGCAGACCCCGCTGATGCACGCGCTAGATCAATTGAATCAACGCTACGGCAGAGGCACCGTCAAAGTTTCTGGCCAAGGCGCTTACAGCGCTTGGCAAATGAAGCAAGAAAGAAAGTCGCCTAACTACACCACCGATTGGCAGAACCTGCCTTGTGTGTGATCTGGAATTGACTTATTTTCAACTCTGAAAAATCTGGTTTTTTTCCGTTTCATGTAGCATTCGAACATTGCAATTGATCTGTGATCTCTATGAAAAAAATCATCGCTGCTGTGACACTTTTGGGTATGGGCACATGGGCCTGCGGCCAAGAAGTTGGCAAAGTCATCTCCTCCGTACAAGTCATTCAGCAAGTGGCCGTGCCACGCCAAGTGTGCTCACAAGAACAAGTCGCGGTGCAAGCCAACAAGAGCGGTGCGGGTGCGGCGATGGGTGCGATTGCCGGAGGCGTCTTGGGCAATCAAATCGGCGGTGGCAGTGGCAAGGCCGCGGCCACGGCACTGGGCATCTTCGGCGGTGCCATTTTGGGCAACAACATTGAAGGGGCGCCGGCGCCTCAAACACAAACCGTGCAGAACTGCACGACACAAAACGTCTTTGAAAATCGTGTGATGGGTTACAACGTCACGTACGAATTCAACGGCAAGCAATACAGTGTTCAGTTGCCGCGCGACCCGGGCCCGACCATCAAGCTGAATGTCACGCCTGCAGCTTATTAAACCCGGTGGCCGCTTGAAGTGACGCCTGACTGCGCATGAACCCCGCCATTTTCTCAAGCCATCTCTGGGCGGTGGTCGTTTTTACTTTGAGCTATGGCTTGATCTACGGCATCAACAACAGCCTCACCGAGTTCATGTACCTGCTGCCTGGAGCGCACCTGGTGCACATTCCCAGCGGGTTCAAGCTGCTGTTTGTATTGATCGGAGGGCCTTGGGCGGCCATCGGCATTGCCCTGGTGTGCTTGACAGCGGGGCTCTGGTTCATGTTTCCAGGTGGGCTCGGCTTGTGTCTGGTGCTGGCGGCCGTGAACGGCCTGGCGCCGCTTTGGGCCCTCAAGTTGTTGCTGGGCAAAGCCTGTCTGCCGCCGGACCTCAGTCGCTTGAGCGTGCGCAAGTTTTTGCAACTGGGCTGTCTGTTTGCTTTTTTGAACACCAGCCTGAACCAAATGGTCTTGTATTGGAGTGGGGTGACCGACAACTTTACAGGCGGTATGGTCGTCATGTTCCTGGGCGACTTGACGGGCTGCTACCTCGTCATGCTGCTGGTCCAAGCCGTGGGACGGCGGGTGTATCGGCGTCCGCGTCCATCTGACGAAAAAGACCTCAACAGCTACCAAATGTGCGTCAAAATTTTGATGGATTTCTCTGTATTTTTACCCCCCAATTTCCATTAATCTGGGGCTCAAGGGTTCTCAATGCGGGGCCAGGGGCGAGCAATTTTGAAACGCCAGTCAAAACAGCGTCAAAAATATGCCACAATCATGGACTTCACAAGATGCCCGCCCGGGTGGTGAAATTGGTAGACTCAGGGGACTCAAAATCCCCCGCCGCAAGGCGTGCCGGTTCGAGTCCGGCCCCGGGCACCAGCTACATCAGCGACAGGAACCCCGCACCCCTGCAGGTTCCACGCAAACAAGGCCAATCCTCACAGGTTGGCCTTTTTTCTTGTTGCGGCAGCAGGGTTACTTGTTTTCCGTGGCGTCATGCGCCAAGCCCGCCATGCGTAAGCTCTCTGCATAGTGGGCCAGATCGGTTTCATGGCGAAAGTGCAACGTCGGCAAGCAATGCCGGTCCATATGAAAGCCCGGTTCACGCTTGAAAATTTCCGCCCGTTGTTCAGCGGCACGGGCCTCGTTGCCCAGTTGGGCATAGCAGCCGGCCAACAGCGCCAGGCCCAAGTTGCTCGGCGATTGAATGTGCAACAGCGCCTCAACCGCTTCTGTGTACCGACGGTCCAAGAACATCGCGCGCGCCAAATAAAGCCAGTAACGCTCAGGGAAAAATGGATTCAGGCGCATGGCTTTGCGGATCCAAAAGAGCCCATCCTCTGATTTGCCCATCCAGGTCAGCAATTCCCCTTGCTGCACCACGATCAGATCGTCGTTCGGGTTGAGTTCAAGCGCACGGTTTTGATGGAAGGCCGCCCGGTCCAGATCACCCCGATTAATCCAGGAGGCCGCAAGGATGCGGTGCACATCACTGTCATTCGGGTCCAGCTCCAGGGCGGTCTGCAGTGCCAATAAGATGATTGCCGTCGTCGCCGCAGGATCTTCTGACCATCCACTGGTTCGCTGCTGCCCGAGTATGCAGGCCAGCCAGGCGTGCGCATGCGCATATTGGGGGTCGATGTGGATCGCCTGTTTGATCAAGATCAGGGCACGTGCATTGTCCTCGCGGTTAGACCGGTGATGCAGCAGCTTGGCCTGAATCACACACTCATACGCGGCAAAACTCTCAGGTGTTTTTCGCTCCATGCGACTGACCGTGTCTTTCTCAAGGCGTCCTGAGAGCGTTGAGACAATTGCCGCAGTCACTTCGTCCTGGATCGCAAAAATGTCCTCCAATTCACGGTCGTAACGCTCGGCCCAGAGATGGCGATCTGACTCCGCCTCGATCAACTGCACGCTGATGCGCACGCGGTTGCCCGCCTTGCGAACGCTGCCCTGCAACACGTACCGAGCTTTCAGTTCGCGTCCGATCTTCTTGAGGTCCAGTGTTTGGCCTTTGTACTTGAACGACGTATTGCGGGAAATGACGAACAACTCCCGAAAGCGTGACAGTTCCGTCAAGACATCTTCGGTCAGGCCGTCGGTGAAGAACTCCTGCTCTGGCGAACCGCTCATATTGGTAAAAGGCAGCACGATGACCGACGGCATTTCAGAATAACCATCTGCAGGCGCAGCATCCACGGGGGCGGACTCTGCCCAGGTTCGGGTCGCGCCAGCGCTGCCGGATTGCCCCTGCGCTACCTCGAGGATGACGCGGTAAGTTAAAACCGGTTCATCGATGTTTTTTAATTCTTGGTGGCCCAGCGAGTCAAAATTCAGCTCGAGTTTGCGTCGTACCTCTTCATAAAACTTGGCTGAGACGGTGATTTCGCCGGGCACGCAGGTGGCCTCAATCCGGGCGGCGACGTTCACACCGTCGCCGTAGAGATTTTCTTCTTCCACAATCACATCGCCCAGGTTCAGCCCCACCCGAAATTGCATGCGGTCTGACTCATCTGCGGCGCTGTTGAGCGCTCGGATGGCATTTTGGAACTGAACCGCAGCCGTGATGGCGTCCACAGGACTGGCAAATTCGGCAACCACCGAATCCCCAGCCGTATGAAAAATGCGACCGTTGTTGGCCAAAATCGATTCGTCTGTCAGGGCACGGCGTTGCTTGAGATGGCTCAGCGTACGGTCCTCGTTGCCCCCCATCAAACGGCTGAAGCCGGCGACATCGGCTGCGAGAATGGCCGCCAATCTGCGGCGTGTTGGGACAGAAGACATATTAAATTAATCACTTTTTATATAATTATCGTTTTTATAATTAATATATTTATTTGTCAAGTCATTAAATATCAAATTCCTTCTAACTAACAGCCCACAGCACAGGCAGTTTGACACACGCCAGCCCCATGGGGGCCCCTGAGCGCTGCGCGCCCTGTGCCATAATGCGAGTCCACCAGATATTGCCCGGGTGGTGAAATTGGTAGACTCAGGGGACTCAAAATCCCCCGCCGCAAGGCGTGCCGGTTCGAGTCCGGCCCCGGGCACCAGCTAGGGGAATCCCGCTGTCCTGCGGGTTCCAAGCGAATCAAGGCCAACCCTCACCGGTTGGCCTTTTTTATTTTCTTCAGTGCGGCCGCACGTCAGACCGGCACGGTCACGGGGTCGTAGTGCATCAGGCCGCGATCTTGTGCGGTGCGCCGTTTTTTGCTGGGGTCTTGCAGCGTCATCCCCTCCTCACGAGAGGCCAGCTGGACCAGCGTGCCACGCGGTTTGCGTGCGTTTTCATAACGTTGCAAAGCCTCGCTCACCGTCGATGAGTCGGCGAAAGCGCGGCCCAAAATAAGCCCGTCCTCGATCGCCATGCACGCGCCCTGCCCCAAAAATGGCGTCATCGGATGCGCGGCATCGCCCAGCATGGTCACGCGCCCCACGGTCCAGTTTTGCAGCGGTTCTCGGTCACGCAGTCCCCATTTGAAAACCTCACCTTCTGGAATGCGGTCAATCAAAGTCAGCAGGTCAGGCTCAAACCCCTGGAAGGCTTGCGCAAACTCCTCTTTCGTGGCGGGCGTCGTCCATCCTTCCTCCTCCCAGGTACCCGACTGAACGAGACCAATCAAGTTCATGATCTGCCCACCCCGCAGCGGATAGCTCAACAAATAACGCCCCGGCCCGGCACTCATGATCGAGCCACGCGCTTGCACACTGGCGGGCACCAAGGCATAGGGAATCAGGGAACGAAAGGCAATCTGGCCTGCAAATTTGGGGGCTTCTTCAGGGAACAAAAACGAACGTACCGCCGAAGCATTGCCATCGGCCCCGACCACGACATCGGCTCGCGCTGAAACCCCATTGGCGAACTGAACCGTGACCCCGGTCGCATCCTGCTGCAGACTGACAAACTCACTCCGGGCGTGCAAACAGTCCGGGTCATGGGCCAGCACCGCCTCCATCAGCACGCTGTGCAAGTCGGCGCGGTAAACCCCCAAAGAAGGGATACCCACTTTTTGACGGATTTCGTCGCTGGACACGGCACGCAAGACCTCCCCGGTGGCGTAATGGCAGGTGTGAAAAACAGCAATCGTGCTGGACAACGCCTCTAGTTTTTCGTCGACGCCGAGATCACGCAAGGCGCGTCGCGCATTCGCGGTGATGACGACGCCCGCACCCACCTCGCGGATTTCTTTCGCCCGTTCATACACCGCCACCCGAAAGCCTCGGCGTTGCAACGCCAGCGCCGTGGCCAAGCCGCCAATCCCGCCGCCAATGACAATCACTTTGGCATTTATTTTTTCAGTCATTTTGGATTCTCATTCAGTGTCTGGTTGACTTGCGCGCGTGATTCTCAAGGTCACAACGGCACAGTCCAGGCATCGTACTCAAACAACCAGTCGTAACGCAGGCGCACTTTCTCTGACTCCCACTCGCTGCTGACATAGTTGACCGCGGTGTCGGGGTCGGAGAGTTGGGGATTGTGAAAACGCAGCGCGTTGTCACGCGAGCGGTTCACGATATCGGCCGTGCGCTGCCAGCGCATTTCTTCAAAACGGGCGAGGGCTTGTTCAGGTGCGTCATACGCCGCCAAACAGCGCGCCATGACGGCGGCATCTTCCAAAGCCATGTTCGCGCCCTGGGCTAAAAAGGGCAGCGTCGGATGCGCCGCATCACCGAGCAAACAGACCCGGCCCTGGGCCCAACCGGTTTGCGGCAATCGCCCCAGCAAAGCCCATTTGTAGGGCTGTTCAATTTGCCGCATCAGCTCGCACACATCGGCGTGCCAATGACCAAAATCAGCCAACAGCTCCGCGTGGGTGCCGGGTTCGGTCCAAGACTCGCTGCGCCAGCCTTCGCGCTCAATGATGCCCACCACATTCATCAATGCACCGGCGCGCACCGGATAGGTGATCACGTGCGCGCCCGGTCCCACCCAGTTGGTGCCCACAGGTTTTTGCAAATGCGCAGGAATGCGCGCCATCGGCACCAAGCCCCGCCACGCCAACAAACCGGTGAACTGGGCTTTGTCCTCGCCCAGCAACTGCTCGCGCAGCACCGAGTGCACGCCGTCGGCTGCCAGCAAGGCATCGGCCTCTTGCACCGTGCCGTCGCTCAATTGGAAGGTCACACCGGCAGCGTGGCTTTGGGCGGAGACGACCCGTGCATTCAAACGCACAGGCCGAGGTGATCGTTGCGTGAAGGCCGCCAGCAAGACCAGATGCAAATCGCCCCGATGCACCATCCAATACGGGGCGCCAAAACGACTCAAACAGTCGTCACCCAAGTCGAACAACTTCCAGCGCTGCCCGGTATTCCACATGCGAATTTCTTTGCCGCGTGCAGGACTGACGCAGGCTTGCAAGGCCGCTTCCAAGCCCAAGGCCTGCAACACGCGCGTGCCGTTGGGTGCGATTTGCAAACCCGCGCCCACCTCGCCCAACTGCGTGGCTTGCTCATACAGGTCCACCTCAAAGCCTTGCTGCAACAAAGCCAAAGCGGTGGCCAAGCCACCAATGCCCGCACCGGCAATGGCGATGCGCCGCGCTTGACCTTGAACCGCACTCATTCGGGTTTGATGTTGTTGTCTTTGGCCACTTGCTTCCAAAGCGGGATTTCCGCGGCAATGGTTTTGGCAAAGTCTGCCGCGCTGCCGCCCACCGGACGGATGTCCAACTTGGCCATGCGCTCGACCACATCGGGCAGGGCCATGATGCGGGCAACCTCTTCTTGCAGCCGTTTGAGAATCGGCGCCGGCGTGCCCGCGGGTGCCAACAAACCACTCCAGAAATTGACCGCTACATCAATGCCCTGCTCTTTCAGCGTAGGCACTTGGGGGTAACTGGCCAAACGCTGCTCCGACGTCACCGCCAGCGCGCGCAATTTGCCCGACTTGACCAGCGCAGCAATCGGGCCAGAGTCGATCAAAGTCATCTGCACCTCTTGCGTCAGCACCGCGTTGATCGACGGCGCGCTGCCTTGGTAAGGCACGTTCAAGGCTTTCAAACCCGACTTGGTTTTGACCAACTCCATCACCAACTGGAATGAGGCTGAAGGGTAGGAGTAGTTGCTTTTGTCGGGTTGGGCTTTGGACAGGGCCACCAACTCATTGAAATTCTTGGCTGGAGAAGCCTCGTTCACGGCCAGGATCATCGGGAACGACCCGGTCAAAGAAATCGGTGCCAAATCGGTCAACGGGTTGTAGGCCAGTTTAGACACCAACGCCGGGTTGAACACGATGGGACCACTGGCCGCCATCAGCAAGGTATAGCCATCGGGTGCCGACTTGACGACAAACTCCGTGCCCACGGCGGCGCCTGCGCCCGGCTTGTTCTCTACCAACACCGGTTGCCCCAAGGTCGGGGCGAGTTTTTCAGCCACCACCCGGGCCAAAATGTCATTGGCCCCGCCCGGAGCGTAGGGCACCACAATGCGCACTGCTTTGGTGGGCCAGGTGCTTTGTGCCAATGACCCCGTGGGCGCCAATGACAGCACCAATGACAGCGCCATTGCCAGCGCCCTCGCCAGGGCAGCGAGCGGCGCACGGACCCGGCATGTCAATCGCATGGAAAAAGGAGTGGTTGCATTCATAAATGGTCTCTGAAGGAGGGTAAATCTGCGTATCAAATCTTGGCCACACAGGCCACCAGCACAGCCGCACGACCGGCGTCCACGGCTTGCAAACAACGGGCGATGGCCGCTGGCAAATCTTCCGGTCGGCTGACCCGCTCACCGTGGGCACCGAAAGCTTGTGCCACTTGTTCAAAGTGTCTCTTTTCGCCCTGTAAACGGGCCTGGAATTCTCCAGCTTGCGCCGCAGGCCCGTCGGGGTGCACACGCAAAACCGCTTCTTTGACCGCCTGCCATCCCCCGTTGTCGAGCACCACCGTAAAGATGGGCAAAGCTTGGGATTGCGCCACGGCATAGACCGAGCTGGGGGTCGAAAAATGAAACCCCCCATCGCCTTCGATGTGCACCACGCGGACTTGCGGGCGCGCCAACTTGACCCCCAGCGCCATGCCCGCGCTGTAACCCAAGCCGCCGCCGGCGCCACCCAAAAAACTCATCGGCAAGGTGCGGGGAATTTGCTGCAGCACCGCCGGTGAATTGCGAATGGCTTCATTGATCACCACATCGTCCGGACGCAACTGCGTCCCAATTTGGGCGCACACCCAGGCCGGGTTGAGCGCGTCTTCTCGGCCAGGGTCTTGCGCTGCCGCCGCCACGCGGGCCAACCGCTGCTGGTGTTGCGGCGCCCAACTCGCCATGCGGCGGGCCACGCGCTGGTGAAAAGCTTCATCCGCCAAGGCCGTCACGGCCTGGTACAGATCGCGCAAGGCCTGCGCGCAATCGGCGGGCCAGCGCACATCCGTCGCAAAGCCCCAGGCCGGGAAATCTTTTTTGATCGGGTCCACATCGATGTGCACCCAACGGGTGTCCTCACGGGCGCGGGTTTGGTGCGGCAGCCAAGGCACGTCGATGTCCAGCAACAACCCCCAATCGGTGTCCGGCAATACAGGCGTGGGATCAAAACCAAAAAAGCAAGGTGAGTCGCGCGAAATGCACAGCCAACTGGGGCTGAACTCCACCACGCGGATTCCGCACAGCTCGGCCAAAGCCTGCAAAGCGACCACCGCCTCGGGCTTGCGCCCCAGGTAAGAGGTGATCACCAGCGGGTTGTCAGCCGCCATCAATTCACGGGCGATTTGCTGCGTGGCTTCGGCAGGCAGCGCCCCCATGCTGACGGCACCATAACGGGCCGCATGGTAAGACCGGACTTGTTCTGTGGCCCAGTCTTCGATCAAGGTTTCGCGCGGCAGGGTCATGTACACCGGCCCTGCGGGTTCGGTGTGCATCACGCTGTGGGCGCGGCGCAGCACCTCTTTGGCGACCACCCCCGAAGGCAGGTTGTATTCCCATTTCACATACGGTCGCACCAAGGAGGCGATGTCAAATGGGTCTTGCACGTAATGCACACAGTTGTCGCGGGCACCGGGCACTTCGCCGTGCAGGGCGTAGGGCGCTTTACCCGCCATCAGCAGCACGGGGATGCGCGCGCGCATCAAGTTGTGCATGCCCATGGCCGCGTTGGCGGTGCCCGCATCCACGTGCACCATGACACCTTGACCCTGCCCCGTGACCGCCGCATAGCCCCCCGCCATGTGGATGGCCACGTTTTCGTGCGGGCATAAAACCACTTGGGGAATCGGTTGGCCCTCGGCCTGCAAGCGGGCCAGTTCGTCAATCAAGGTGACATGGTCGGTCCCGAAATTGGCAAACAGGTACCGAATGCCTGATTCCTGCAGGCCTTCTAAAAAATACCGGGCCGTGGTGTGACGAACTGTGGGAGGCGTCGGAAGGGTCATTGCATCAGTCAAAGGATCATTGCGTGGGGGCAAGGCGCATTCACGTGGGGCGTCAATTGAGTTGCGACAACTGGCTGGCTTGGGCACGTTCCACCGCACGGTCTGCATCTTCTTGCAGCAGCATGCCTTCGGCCACAAACCGCGCGGCTGTGCGCTTCACGGCCTACACATAGTTGGCCGGCTGCGGGTAACGCTCTTCCAGCGAAAGCCGAGGGTCTTGCCGGCTCTGTCGTTCGGCACGTGTAGCTGCAAACGGCACCACCGCACCTTGTAAGGGATATAAATTTCCAGGCCCGAATCCCAGGGCACGGGGGTTCCAGCCGGTGTAGGTGGCGCGTGGCACGGCCAAGGCCAGGGCGCGGATACCCGCCACCGACATGCCATCGGCATCGGCCAGTGGGGCCAGCACGGTGTAGTGTCCCAACACCTTGGGGGGCAATACGCTGTGGTCTGACCAATAGGCTTTTGAATAAAGCGCTTCGAAGGGCAGGCCAGGAATGTTCAAAGGCACAGCGCGCTCGGGCTCGACCAAGGTGCCATGGGCACGCTGGGGTACCCGGCTGGCAGGGGGTTCTGTGCCTTGGCTGATCCAGGCATTCAGCGCCGTCAACAGGGCACGCATCGGTGGGCCGCCGTGCATGGGGTTGACCGGCAAAGCCATCATGGGTGAGCTCGTGACTTTTTTACCGGGGTCCGCAAAGTGCGGTGTCCCTGTCAACATGTAGGCCCTGACATTGGCGGGCAAGTCAATGTGATGGCCCAAAGGGTCTGTCACCAGCAACGAGGCTCTGGAAGCCCACCACTCATGTTCGCTGTCGGTTTGCATGATTTTGGGACAGGTGCGGGTGATCAGACATTGCTGCAGCAGCCCATCGCGCTTGCCTGAAACCGGGTCTTGCAACACGGCATAGGTGAACGGAAATTCATCGATTTGCCAAGCCGGGTCTTGGGGATGGCGCGAGTTGCGACTGGGTTGGCCAAATCTGAAGTTGGTGGCCATGCGCCGGGCACCGGCGACGTGGGGCATCAGCCCCTCAAAGACGGTGCGGCCCTGCAGATCTTGGTTGAAACCCAGCCATAAAAAATCGCGCAAAAAACGTCCTGACTGGGACACCCCAAAGCCGATGGCACGCGTGACACCCACCTGCCCATTCACCGTCAAAGGGTTGCTGGCTGACAAGTCATGGCGCAAGAATGAAGCGATGTCGCGGGTGGCGGCAAACCCCATCCCATGAAGGATGGGGTCTTTGCCTTGGTAAGTGACTTCGTACAACGCACCTGCATCAAACCCACTGGGACGGGTGATTTCGATGGTCTGCGCGTCCAGCGCTTTCACCGTCAAGCCGGCAGGCACTTGGCGCTCGTGCGTCCAATGCGCTCGAACCGTTATTTTCAATGTCGACGGATCGGCAATGTCAGCGCTCAAGCGCGTTTTGATGGGATTGGTCAAATGGTCGAATTGGAATTCGTTTCTGACAGGGCCCGTCACCCCTGGCGCTGCTGGGGCCAGCAACGCCATCTGCAAAGGCTCCGACGGAATATCGGACTGCCATCCAATCCACGCCAGCGTGTAGCCCTGCCGCTGCAAAAAGCCAATTCCGGCATCGGCAGATTTTTCGGCGCGATTGGCCCCGGGTTGTTCAACATCGTCAAACAGTTGGGGCGCTAATTTGCGACCGCGATTGGGAACATCCAGCAACAAAGTCTGATTACCTTTGCTGGCATCTGCAGGTTTCAAAATCACCACATCGGCGATGGCTTGCACTTTGCCCGTGGCATCGCGAGGCGCTTTGTCTAGGTCCGCGATGACGGCGTTCTTGCGATCGGCCGGGTCGAGTGCAATCGTCGCTTTGCCAGTGATCCTGAGGTAACTGCCCACCGAGCCAAAACTTCTGCCTTCAAAGGCGGGGGCGCTTTCAGTCACCTGAAAACGAATCACCTCAGAATGAACAGAGGCACTGACCAGCAGCGCGCACGCAACCCCAGTCCGTGAAATCGAAGTGATAAAAGACATGATGGATGACTGAACTTTCATGAAGTGGGTGCACGCTGACCCGTGTCCACTTCCAGCGCTACCAAGGTGGCGGCGTGTCACAGGCCGTGGATTGGCGCCAATTTTGGTAGGCGCTGGCGCACGCCAGTGTCGCTAAGGCGGCACGCAAGCTTCATGTGCAAAACGCGGACTTCAAAATCCAAACACGCCGCTTCATCGAAGGGGGTCAACACCGGGTGGTCGTCTGGCCCTTGCAGGGGCAACTTCTAATTTCTTAAACTGAGAAATCTATGCTGAAGACGCCATTGGCTCGGGTCAAAGGCGGGGTGGGCTGGCGCATCGGTTTCGGCCCCTTGGCACCGGAGGCGGCAAACCATTGCCGCTCAAGCAACACCAGGCTTTTCACAAAATGCTTGGCCGCCGCCATGTGACTGCTTTGCAGGGCTGAACTCACTTTGGACAAAGTCTCGTCCTGAGACAGATGGGGCGCTAAATTCATCAAAGCCACGAAAGATTGGCGAGCGAACTCCAAATCCCCCTGTTCCAAGGCTTGAATCAGGGCCTTTAGTTTTAACAGCTGACGTTTTTTACGTTCATCGGGTGTGCCGCCTGAACCGGTCCATTGCGGATGCTGTGCATCGGTCCTGATCGTCCAATCTGAGCTCATGGTCATCACTCCTTCCAGAGGTTGTCACGGGGGCCTTCAATGGGACGGGTACCGCATCCCTTTTTTCACGGAAATTTTTACAGCTGACCACGCAAAAGCAATTTAAATGCCACAAGCCCCGAACCCTGAAAACGGGTCTCTGAGCACTCCATTGAAACCCTGATTGATTTCGACTTTCTGCAAGGCTAGAGTGACCTCTTATCAGGGGATTTCATGAACAGACGCTTCGTTCAATGCCCACAGTGGCTTGGTGTTCTCGCCTTCGCTTTTTCGGCTTCGTTACCGGTTGGGGCTCAGCCCACGGACTACCCCAACAAACCGATCAAGGTCGTCGTCACCTTTCCACCGGGCGGAAGTTCAGATGCCATCATCCGCATGTTGTCGCCCCGCTTGAACGACAAATTGGGACAACCCTTGGTGGTGGACAACCGACCTGGAGCGGGGGGCAACATCGGCTTGGCCGCGGTGGCCAAAGCAGCGCCTGACGGGTACACCCTGGGAGTGGGTGCTGCCGGCGGACTGACGGCCAACGTCAGTCTGTATCCGCAAATGCCCTTCGATGTGGCCAAAGATTTTGCGCCCATCACCATGCTGGCCGCCATCCCCTTTGTGCTGGTCGGCCACCCCTCACTGCCAGCGGACACACTGCAGCAAGTGATTGCATTGGCCAAGGCGCAACCCGGAAAGCTCTCGATAGGCCATGGCGGAAACGGCACCGCCATGCATTTGTCAACCGCCTTGTTGACCCAGATGGCCGATATTCAATTGATTGAGGTTCCCTACCGGGGTTCAGGCCCCGCCGCCATGGACACCTTGTCGGGCCAAGTTCAGTTGTCGATCACCGATTTGCCGGCGGCCTTGCAGCACATTAAAACCGGAAAGCTGAAGGCTTTCGCCGTCACCAGTCCCAAGCGGTTGAGCAGTTTGCCTGACGTACCGACGGTGTCTGAAACGGGTCTCACCGGCTACGACTCTACCGGTTGGTTTGGCTTGGTTGCCCCCGCCAACACCGCGGCCCCGATCCTCAAACGCCTGCATGCGGAATTCACGGCCGCCCTGAACGATGAGGCCATCAAATTACAGATGCGCAACAGTGGCATGGAGCCCATCGCGACCTCGGTCGAAGGATTTGATGCCTACATCAAAAGCGAAACTCAAAAGTGGGCCAAAGTGATTCGACAAGCCAACATCAAACTGAACTGAGCCCCATTGACCGACGCATCCCCGGATGCGCCACAAAAAACCACCCCAAAGGTTGGATGGGTGTCCAACTTTTGGGGTGCAGTTCACTCGGGCGGTTTTTTCATTCTGGCCGTTGGCTAAAACCTCATGTAAGATTTACAGAACATCTCTACATGTAAGGTAAAAATGACAACCGAAAATGCTTTGATCTGTCTTTTCCTTTTGTTGGGAACTTGTTTTGGTTTTGCCAGTTATTCAAATCGGCACTTGTTCAGCGAAGGGCCCCAAAAAGAAAACAGCTCAGACCCCCACTCTTTCTTAGAAAGTCGCCTCTTTTGGGTCATGGTTTGTGCGTGGTTGTGGCCGATCATGGTCATCACGGGAATCAATACAGCTTTGATTCTTTCAAAGCGAAAAAAGAATTCTCCAAAGAATCCCATCATTTGATTTTTGAAAATTTCGTGATTTTTATCGCGGAATTTGCTCCATCGCTGAGGTACGGCTCAGAGGGGGCAGGTCACAACCCAGTCAGTGTGATGCGTTGGCGCAAAAAAAGAGGACTGCTTTGACACAGTCCTCTTTCATGTTGGTAGGCCCACCAGGACTTGAACCTGGGACCAAAGGATTCCGGTTTGTGTAGCTTTCACTACTCCCTGGACTTTGCCTTCACCATAGCTTGCGCCGTAGGTGGGTGCCGTCAAGTCTCTACACGTTCCGAAGTGCTTTCACACTAAGGCTTCGCTCGGCATTGCCATATGTGTTGCCACACTTAGGTTTCACCGACTTTGACACCATCCCTTACACAGTTTCCAGGTGTAAGGCACATTTGAAAAATATGAGTCCTCTGCTCTAACCAACTGAGCTATAGGCCCGAAAAACTGATTGTACTTTGCCCCTTTTTAGCCCCAAAAATTGCCTCATTTTTCAGAACTAACGCCTCATTCATCTTTTGAAAATTCAAAAGCGAGGTGATTGTAGTCTGCTGTCCGGGCCAAAGGGTGCCTCAACCGGGCCTACTTGGATTGGCTCAGGGCATGGCCAATCAGGCGCGAGGTGATGTCCACGATCTGGATCATGCGGTCGTAGGGCATGCGGGTGGGGCCAATCACACCCAGCGTCCCGACCACTTGGCCGTCAACCTCATAGGGGGCGCTGACCACGGACAGTTCTTGCATCGGCACGATCTGGCTCTCGCCGCCGATGTAAATGCGCACACCTTGAGCTTGGCTGGAGACGTCGAGCAAACGCATGATTTGCGTTTTTTGTTCGAACAAATCGAAAGTTCGGCGCAAATGCCCCATGTCACTGGAAAAGTCGCTCACCGAAAGCAGGTTGCGTTCGCCGGCAATCACCACCTCTTCGCGGTCCTGCTCAAGTGCTTCAGAGCTGACTCGCACCGCGGCCTGCATCAAGGTCGCAATTTCAGTTTGCAGGCTGACCAGTTCTTGCTTGACGCGGCTGCGCACTTCTTCGATGGCCATGCCGGCGTAGTGCGAGTTCAGGAAATTGGAGGCTTCAATCAGTTGGTTCTGGGCAAAATCGTTCTCAGTGAATATGACGCGGTTTTGCACATCGCCTTCGGGTGAAACGATGATCACCAAAATGCGCTTTTCCGATAAGCGCAAAAATTCAATGTGGCGAAACACCGAGGAGCGACGGGGCGCCATCACCACGCCAACAAAATGCGACAAGTCAGACAACAAATGCGCGGCATTGGCAATGACTTTTTGCGGCTGATCAGGGGCCAGGCTGGGGGCCTGAAACGATTCACGCTTGGCCGTCAACATGGTGTCAACGAACAATCTGTAGCCCAAAGTGGTCGGAATCCGTCCGGCCGAGGTGTGCGGACTGGCGATCAATCCCAACTCTTCCAAGTCGGACATGACATTGCGGATGGTGGCCGGTGACAAATCCAGGCCAGACGCTTTGGACAGGGTCCGAGAGCCCACGGGCTGCCCGTCAGCAATGTAGCGCTCGACCAGCGCTTTGAGCAATAACTTGGCACGATCATCCAGCATGGGCCCATTTTAATGATGTAATTTGCGTATGAAACCCAAATTCCGTCACGTTGCGCTATTTGGCAAGCACCACACCACGCTTTCTGGCGCCGCACTGGAAAGTTCGCGCCAGGTGCTGGACGACATCGCGCAATTTATGAGCCGCCAAGGTTGCGACGTCGTCCTGGACCCGGAGACCGCGATGTATGCGGGCTTGAGCCAGTACCCAGTTTTGACCCTGGCCGAAATTGGCGCTCAATGTGATGTGGGTTTGGTGGTGGGGGGCGATGGCACGATGCTCGGCATTGGGCGGCAAATCGCCCGCTACGGGTTGCCGCTGATTGGCATCAACCAGGGGCGCTTGGGTTTCATCACCGACATTCCTCTGGACAAATACCAAGAGACGCTGAAACCCATATTGAACGGCAAGTTCGAATCGGACGAACGCTGCGTGTTGCAGGCGAAAGTTTGGCGCGACCGAGATTGCGTCTTCAATGCGCTGGCCATGAACGATGTGGTGGTCTACCGCGGCGGCACTTCAGGCATGGTCGAATTGCGCGTGGAAGTGGATGGCCGCTTTGTGGCCAACCAGCGCGCCGACGGTTTGATCATTGCCACACCCACCGGATCCACCGCCTATTCTTTGTCTGCGGGCGGTCCGCTGTTGCACCCCTCGATCTCAGGCTGGGTCGTCGCGCCGATTGCGCCGCACACCCTCTCCAACCGTCCGCTGGTGGTCTCGGACACCTCTGAGATCAGCATCGAGGTGGTGTCCGGCCGCGATGCCAGCGCCAACTTTGACATGCAGTCGCTCGCCTCGTTGTTGATTGGCGACCGCATCATCGTGCGCCGCTCAGAGCATTTGGTGCGGTTTTTACATCCCGAAGGCTGGAATTATTTCGACACCTTGAGAAAGAAAATGCACTGGAACGAGGGAGGCTCCTGAACCGTGGCACTGCGAAACATCAGCCTGCGTGACTTTGTGATCGTGCGTGAACTGGACCTGAATTTGTCCGGTGGTTTCACCGTGCTCACCGGTGAGACCGGTGCGGGTAAATCGATTTTGATTGATGCTTTGCAATTGGCCCTGGGCGCCCGAGCCGATGTGGGCGTGGTCCGGGAAACAGCGCAGCGCTGCGAGGTTTGCGCGGAGTTTGATGCGCCCACGGGCGCTCTGAGTTGGCTGGAAGAAGCGGGCTTTGACCCTGCCGAAACCCTGTTGCTGAAACGCACCGTCGATGCACAGGGCAAAAGCCGCGCCTGGATCAATGGCAGCCCCGCCACGGCCACACAACTGCGCGAGGTGGGTGAATTGCTGCTCGATATTCATGGGCAGCATGCTTGGCAAAGCCTGACGCGCGCCGATGCGGTGCGCGGCCTGCTCGATGCCTACGCAGGCATTGACCTGCGAGAAATAAAGTCGCTTTGGCTTCAGTGGCGTGCCGCGCAACAAACGCTGACGCAGGCGCGGGGTGCGCAAGACAACTTGGTGCGTGAAGGTGAGCGCTTGAGCTGGCAAATTGCCGAGCTCGACAAATTGTCCCCCGGTGCGGAAGAATGGCAGGAACTCAATGCCGAACACACCCGCCTGTCGCATGCCCAAGCGCTGATAGACGGAGCCCAGTTGGCCTTAGATGCACTCGAGTCCGAAGATGCTGGTGGCGCGCTGCCCATGCTGTCGCGCGCCGTTCAAGCCCTGGCCGAGCAAACCCATGTGGAGCCTGAATTTCAAAGCTTGGCCGACGTGCTTGCGTCCAGTTTGGCGCAAGCCGAAGACGCTGCCCATTCCTTGCATGCGTATTTGCGTAAAACCGATTTGGACCCCGAACGTCTGGCAGAACTGGACGCGCGCATGGGCCTGTGGATTTCACTCTCTCGCCGCTACAAGCGTCCGCCCGAAGACCTGGCCGCCATGCTGGCGGGCTGGCGCGACGAGCTCACGGCACTGGATGCGGCCAGCGACTTGGAACGTTTAGAAGCAGCTGAAAAAAAAGCTTTCCAAACCTACATGGCCGTGGCGCGGCAAATTTCCCAAAAAAGAGGACAAGCCGCGCCCAAGTTGGCCTTGGCGGTCACGCAAGCGCTGCAACAACTGGGCATGCAGGGCGGACGACTGGAAGTCACCTTAGAAAGCCAGGCCCAGCCGGGCCAGCAGGGTCTGGAAGAAGTCAGCTTTTTGGTTGCGGGTCACGCAGGGAGCACCCCCAAGCCGGTCGGCAAAGTAGCCTCGGGCGGTGAGCTGTCGCGTATTGCACTGGCCATCGCCGTGACCACCAGCGAGCTGGGAACAGCAGGCACCTTGATTTTTGATGAAGTGGATTCGGGTGTCGGCGGCGCCGTGGCCGAGACCGTCGGTCGTTTGATGAAAAAATTGGGCCAGCACAGACAGGTCTTGGCCGTCACCCATTTACCGCAAGTGGCCGCCTGCGCCGACCACCACCTGCTTGTGGCCAAAGCCGCGCAGGCCGATGGCGTGGTCAGTCAAGTGACCTCCATCACCAGCGAGCACCGCGTGAGTGAGATTGCGCGCATGCTGGGCGGTGAAAAATTGTCTGAAACCACCCTGGCCCATGCGCGCGAGATGCTGGGCAGCCCGCCTTCGCCAACTTCGCTGCGCAAGCCACGCAGCCTGACCTGACCATGGAAATTATTCTCATCACCGGCATGTCCGGCTCGGGTAAGTCAGTGGCCCTGCATGCACTGGAGGACGCGCAGTTTTACTGCGTGGACAATCTGCCGCCCGAGTTGTTGATTCCCTTCGTGGAACTCGAAAACGGTCACAAAGAAGAACGTCTGGCCATTGCCATTGACGTGCGCAGTGCCGCGTCGCTGCACATGATGCCCGAACAGTTAGCGATTCTGCGCGAGCGGGGCATGACAGTGAAATCGCTTTTTCTGGATGCCACCACAGACGTCTTGTTGCGCCGCTACTCCGAAACGCGGAGGCGCCACCCCTTGTCGGGCAAGGCCAAAATTGAAAATGAAAAAGCGCTGTTAGAAACCATTGAGTTTGAGCGTGACTTGCTGTCGCAACTGCGTGAGCAAGCGCATGTCATAGATACCAGCCTGCTGCGTTCGGCACAGTTACAAAGCTATGTGAAATCCATGGTCAGTGCCCCAGCTTCTAAATTAACGCTGGTGTTTGAGTCGTTTGGTTTCAAGCGCGGCATTCCCATGGATGCGGACTATGTGTTTGATGTCCGTATGCTGCCGAACCCCCATTACGAAAGCGATTTGCGGCCCTTGACCGGCCGCGATGCGCCGATTCAGGCTTACTTGGAAAAGTTTGAAGAAGTTGCGCAAATGAAGCAGCAAATTCAGGACTTCATTGCCCATTGGTTAGGGGCCTTGGAGCGCGATCACCGCAACTACATCACCGTGGCGATTGGCTGCACCGGCGGGCAACACCGCTCTGTCTATTTGGTAGAACAACTGGCCAAGACTTTCTCTACCAAATGGCTCACCTTGAAGCGCCACCGCGAGCTCGACGCTGTGCGTTGAGTTGCAGACTCAGCCTGCCAATAACTTTCTGATGGGTGCAGGCAAGCCCAGACTTTGCCATTGCGCAGGGGCCATCCAGGCCCCTTCAACACCCTGGCGCAATACTGGGCTCAAGTTGCCCGCAGGTTGTGCACGCACAGGGTGCAAATGCAAATCTTTGTGGGTTAAAACATGTACAAAGGCGGCGTCATGCTGCACGGCTTGGCCATGGGGCAAAGCACCGACCAAGGCCTCGGCACTTTCAAATACGGGCATGCAATACAGACTGGCCCAGATGCCCTGGGCTGGACGTTTTTCGAGCCACACCTGGCCTTGTTTATTTTGCGCCCACAACACCCACAGCGACTCGCTGCTGCGTTTCAATTTGCGCGTTTTGACCGGATAGCGCAAGGGATCCCCTTCCTGCTTCGCCATACACATCGACTGCGCCGGGCATCGGGGGCAATCGGTCTTGCGCGGTAAGCACACCGTGGCGCCCAAGTCCATCAAGGCCTGGGTATAGCGCGGCATCGTCGTGGACAGGGCACGGGTCGGCAGCAAGGCCTCGGCGTAATTCCAGAGCTCGCGCTCGTGCGCGGCCAGGGACAAATCGGCGCTGTAGCCGAGCACACGGGTCAAGACCCTTTTGACATTGCCATCCAAAATCGCGGCACGTTGGCCAAAGCAAAAAGCGGCAATCGCCGCCGCGGTCGATCGACCGATCCCTGGCAAGCTTTGCAGGTCCACTGGGTCCTGGGGAAAAACGCCGCCAAAACGCGCCACCACCTCGATCGCACAACGGTGAAGATTGCGTGCCCGACTGTAGTAACCCAGACCACTCCACAATCCCAAAACCTCGTCTTGCGAAGCGCCAGCCAAGGCGCTGACATCCGGGAATTTGCTCAGAAAACGCGGGAAGTACTCCAACACCGTGCTGACTTGCGTTTGCTGCAGCATGATTTCTGATAACCACACGCGGTAGGGATCACGCGTGTTTTGCCAAGGCAAACTGTGGCGACCGTGACGGGTTTGCCAAGCCACCAGATCGGTGGCAAAACGCGTCAGCACTTCAGGCGGGATGCCACTCAATACTTTTGACATACGGGACAAAAAAAAGTGGAGCGTTGGCCCTGCATGATCTGTTTGATCGGCGTGGCACAGCGCCGACAGGGCTGACCTGTTCGACCGTAGACCGAGGCCTCTAACTGAAAGTACCCATTCTTGCCCTCGGCGCTGACAAAATCGCGCAAGCTGCTGCCGCCTTTGGCCACGGCGCGGGCCAGCACCTCGCGAATCGCTGTGTGCAACTTGGCGACACGCGGCTTGGACAGTTGCGCAGCTTTGACCGAGGGTCGAATGCCTGACAAAAACAGGGCCTCAGAAGCATAAATATTCCCCACCCCCACCACGACCTGACCGGCCAGCAACACCTGCTTGATGGGCGCTTTTTTTTGCTTCAGCTCGGCGCAAAAAACGTGGAGGTCAAAAGAGTCCGCCAAAGGTTCCACGCCCAAGTGCCCCAACAGCTTCTGCGCCGGGGCAGAAAATTCAGACGGCGCCCACACCACCGCGCCGAAACGGCGAGGGTCATGCAAGCGCAACACGCCGCGCGTCGTTTCCAAGTCCATGTGATCATGGGGACCGCGCGGGCCCTGTTGTTGATCAAAATTCAAACTGCCAGACATGCCCAAGTGCACCAGCAAAAGGCCTTGGTCCAAATCAATGAGCAGGTATTTACCGCGGCGGCGCACCTGGGTCACCTGACGTCCGACCAACTCCGTGGGTTCCAGCCCCAAAGGCCAGCGCAAGGGCTTGCCCATATGCAAGGCCAGCACCCTGGCACCGGCAATACGGTCGGCAAAGCTTTGGCGTGTGACTTCAACTTCGGGCAATTCGGGCATAAATAAGAGGGCCTGGCCCCGCAAAGGAAAATAGCCGCTCGATTATGATGGCTTGATGAGTTTCTGGATCCGATGCATTGCCTTGTCCACATGTGCCCTGAGCGCATGGGCCCAGCCCCTGGCCGCGCCCAACTCAGCGCCGACCACGGCCCCCCTCTCCCCGGATGTGGCAGTGACCCGCCCGGCTGCTTCTTCGGCTCTGGACGCGGTCTTGTTCTACCAACTGCTGCTGGGCGAACTCTATGTGCAAGGTGGCGAAGCCGGCACTGGTTTTTCACTGCTCTTGGATGCGGCGCGTAAATCCAAAGACCCCGCCTTGTTCCAGCGCGCAGTAGATTTAGCCCTGCAATCGCGCTCGGGTGAAGCCGCTTTGCAGGCCGCACGCACCTGGAAGCAAGTCATTCCCAGCTCCGCCGATGCGAACCGCTACATCTTGCAAATTCTTCTGGCTTTGAACAAGGTGGAAGAAGCTGGGCAGGCGCTCAAAGCGGCCTTGTCAGGCTTGCCCCTCGAAGAGCAATCGGCAGCCATTGCCACCGTGCCCAGAATCTTTGCACGGGTCAACGACAAACTGCTGGCCCTGCGTACCGTCGAGTTGGCTTTGTCGCAAGCCCTCACGCAACCGCTCACCCAGGCCAGCGCCTGGACCACCGTGGGCCGTATGCGGCGCGATGCAGGTCAATTCCAAGCGGCTGGAGTTGCGGCACAAAAAGGCCATGCAGCAGACAAACAAGCCGCGGGGCCGATTTTGTTGGCCCTGTCCCTGTTGGACAAAGAAGCCGAAGCGGTGCAACCGCTGCTGCTGAGCTACATGGCGGGCCCAGCCCAGCCAGAGCTCAGACTGAGCTACGCCAGGGCCTTGATCACCCAGCAAAAAAACGCGCTGGCCTTGGTGCAGCTGCAAAAACTGAACCAAGAAAATCCCGAGTTAGCGGCGGCTTGGCTGTTCTCGGGTTTGCTGCAAAGCGACATGGGCCAAGTCAGCCAAGCCAAGCAGGCCCTGCTGGAGTATGTGAAACTGGCCGCCCACAGCGACGACGCTGATTTACAAAACGGCTTGTCTGAAGCCTATTTTTCTCTGGCACAGCTCGCGCAACAACAAGGTCAATGGGCACAAGCCCATGACTGGCTGTCCAAAATGCCGGCCCAAACCGATCCCATCAAGCTGGGCGTGCGCCGTGCCAACTTGCTGGTGGAACAAGGCCAGCTGAATCAGGCGCGCCAATTGCTGACCAACATCCCGACCACCACCCCGGCGCAAGCCCGAATGAAATTACTCGCGCTGGCGATGTTCTTGCGGGAGCAAAAAGACTATCCAGCCGCCCATGACCTGCTGTCGCAGGCACTGAAAAAAGGCGTCGATTACGAGCTGCAATCTGAGCTGGCCATGACAGCTGAAAAAATGGGCCTGTTTGAGCAAATGGAGTCTTTGCTGCGCGAGATGATGGCGGCCAAACCCAACGACCCGCACCCCATGAATGCGCTGGGGTTTTCTCTGGCTGACCGCAATATCCGTTTGGCAGAAGCCCAACAATTGATTGAGCAAGCCGTCGCCTTGGCGCCCAACGACCCTTTCATTCGCGACAGTCTGGCCTGGGTTTACTACCGACAGGGCAACCGCGTGCAAGCACTGAATTTGCTGGAATCGGCCTACAAAGCCAGGCCCGACCCTGAAATTGCAGCCCATTGGGGTGAGGTGTTGTGGGTGACCGGTCAAACCCAGCAGGCTGGGGCCATCTGGCGCGAAGGCTTGCTGCTCAAGTCGGACAACGAAACCTTGCGCGACACTTTGAAACGGTTCAATTTCAAACCATGACGCGTGCTCGCCGCTGGGTCCATCGCTGGTTTGGGGTGATAGCGGTGCTCATGCTCACTGCCTGCGCGACACGACAACCGCCCCCTGATGCGCCCGACACCTTGTATTGGTCAGGTCGCCTGGCTTTGAACATTGCCAGCCTGCCGCCGCAATCCCTGACCGCTGGCTTTGAATTGAAAAGCCAAGCACACAGTGGCGAGCTGCGCCTGCTCAGCCCTCTGGGCAGCACGCTGGCCAAGCTGCAATGGACGCCTGGACAAGCCAGCCTGGAGCAAGGAGGGCAAGTCTGGCAAGAGACGTCCCTGGACGCTTTACTGATTCGATTGACGGGAACGGCTCTGCCCATGGCTGCCTTGATCGATTGGCTGCAAGCCCGTCCCACCGAGGTGGAAGGCTGGCGGGTCGATCTGAGCCAACGGGATCAAGGCAAGTTATGGATTCAAAGCACGCCGGGCACAACCGTTTCTGTCCAACCGCAAGTGACCTTGCGCCTGATGTTGGAGCCCTGATATGCACGCCCTGTATGACGTCCCCGCCCCGGCCAAGCTGAATTTATTTCTGCACATCGTCGGACGGCGGTCCGATGGCTACCACCTGCTGCAATCGGCCTTCATGTTGATCGACTGGCAAGACACGCTGCATTTTGAGCTGCGCCCGAACGCTCAGCTCAGCAGGGAAGACCTGACGATCCCCCTGCCCGCCGATGACCTGATCTTGCGTGCTGCGCGGTTGCTGCAATCCCATAGCGGCTGCTCCCTGGGCGCGCACATTGCAGTGCACAAGCAGATTCCAGCCCAAGCGGGCATGGGCGGGGGTTCGTCCGACGCGGCCAGTTGCCTGTTGGCATTGAACCGACTTTGGAACCTGGGTTTGCGTGTCGATGAACTCGCGGCCATCGGGGTGCAATTGGGCGCGGATGTGCCGTTTTTTTTGCATGGCCACAACGCCTGGGTTGAAGGCATTGGCGAAAAGATCACCCCACTCCAACTGCCCCCAGCACAATTTGTGGTGATCAAACCCCCTGTGGGGCTGGAAACCGCGAAAATTTTTGCCCATCCAGAACTTCGGCGGAACACAAAATCTGCTACAATCGATGGCTTAGCAAGAACGCCCTATGGCTTCGGTCATAACGATTTGCAAGCCGTAGCCGAGCAAATTTGTCCGCCGGTCAGTCAAGCCCTTCACAGGCTGGCTGCACAAGGCCTCCAAGGCAAAATGACCGGTTCCGGAAGTGCAGTGTTTGCGCTTTTGCCGCAAGGCCAAATTTGGCAGCAAGATCCTGATCTTGCTGATTGCCAAGTTCGAGTTTGCGGCAATTTGGAGGTTCATCCTTTATCAGGATGGGCCACCAGCGACAATTAACGGTAGATTGCTTTCGGCAATTTACCTGTGTAGGGGAGTCGCCAAGTTGGTTAAGGCACCGGATTTTGATTCCGGCATTCGAAGGTTCGAGTCCTTCTTCCCCTGCCAAATACGTTCAATCGTACAGGCCCATTATTTTGATCGCTGGAACGCTCATGCAGCCTTCGTCTCACCCCATCCCCGATTTCATGGTTTTTACTGGCAACGCCAATCCGGTGTTGGCGGCTGACATTGCCAGCAACTTGGGGATTTCGTTGGGTGCGGCCGATGTGGGGCGCTTCTCGGATGGCGAAGTCACCGTTGAGCTGAAGCAAAACGTGCGTGCCCGCGACGTCTTCGTGGTGCAGTCCACCTGCTCACCGACCAACGAAAACCTGATGGAACTGTTGATCATGGTCGATGCACTCAAGCGGGCTTCGGCCGAGCGCATCACCGCTGTGATTCCCTATTTTGGCTATGCCCGGCAAGACCGTCGCCCACGCTCCTCGCGTGTGCCGATTTCAGCCAAAGTGGTGGCCAACATGATTCAAGCCGTGGGTGTGGACCGCTTGTTGACCATGGATTTGCACGCTGACCAAATTCAAGGTTTCTTTGATATTCCCGTCGATAACATCTACGCCTCGCCTGTGTTGCTGGGTGACTTGCGCCAAAAGAATTACG
Organism: Comamonadaceae bacterium; assembly: GCA_947451385.1. Taxonomy (GTDB): domain Bacteria; phylum Pseudomonadota; class Gammaproteobacteria; order Burkholderiales; family Burkholderiaceae_C; genus Limnohabitans_A. The sequence continues at coordinate 29,455 of CANFYZ010000020.1, forward strand.
AAGACCTGATCGTCGTCTCGCCTGACGTGGGCGGCGTTGTGCGTGCACGTGCCTTGGCCAAACAACTCGGCTGCGATCTGGCCATCATCGACAAGCGCCGTCCCAAAGCCAATGTGAGCGAAGTGATGCACGTGATCGGTGAGATCGAAGGCCGCAACTGCGTCATCATGGACGACATGATCGACACCGCCGGCACCTTGGTCAAAGCAGCTGAAGTGCTGAAAGACCGCGGCGCGAAAAAAGTCTACGCCTATTGCACCCACCCCATTTTTTCGGGCCCCGCCATCGACCGTATCGCCAAAGGCGATGCCTTGGACGAAGTCGTGGTCACGAACACCATTCCTTTGTCGCAAGCTGCCGCAGCCTGCGCCAAGATTCGCCAACTCTCGGCCGCGCCGCTGATCGCTGAAACGATTGCGCGCATTGCTACCGGTGAGTCGGTCATGAGTTTGTTCTCGGATTAAAAACCCTGGAACACATCAGCAGGTCTGCAGGCCATCCAGCCCGCAGACCTTTTTCAATCAGGGGCGCACTGGTCGCGGTGGCCCCTTAGTCAGGAGTTAGTTATGAAATTTGTCGCTTTTGAGCGCTCATTGCAAGGTACGGGTGCGAGCCGCCGTCTGCGCAACTCAGGTCGCACCCCCGCCATCGTGTACGGTGGTGAAGCCCAACCCCAGTTGATCGAACTGGACCACAACGCCCTGTGGCACGCCCTGAAAAAAGAAGCTTTCCACGCCTCTATCTTGGAAATGGAAGTGTCCGGCAAGTCCAGCAAAGTGTTGCTGCGCGACTACCAGATGCACCCTTTCAAACAATTGGTGTTGCATGTGGATTTCCAACGCGTGGAAGCCAACACCACCTTGCACATGAAAGTGCCACTGCACTTCAGCGGTGAAGAAGAGTCGCCTGCATTCAAAGTGGACAAGTGCTTGATCAACCACGTGGCCAACGAGATCGAAGTGGCTTGCTTGCCCGCCGATCTGCCCGAGTTCATCAATGTGGATCTGTCCGGCCTGCAAAAAGGCGTGTCTTTGCACGTGAACGACATCACTCTGCCCAAGGGCGTGAAAGTGGTGACACACGGCAAAACCAACCCCGTGTTGGTCGCAGTGGTCGCCCCGGTGGAAGAAGTGGAAGCCGCACCGGCCGCTGCGCCTGCTGCCGCTCCCGCCAAAGGCAAGAAGAAATAATTCTTCTGTCCCTCAGCACAACGGCCCGCGACACACGCATGTGCGCGGGCCGTTGTCATTGGCACAGCAGATAATCAGCGACCATGATCAAACTGTTTGTCGGCCTGGGCAATCCAGGGTCTGAATACGAAGCCACACGGCACAACGCTGGCTTTTGGTGGCTGGACGCGCTCGCGCGCGAACTCAAGCTCACCCTGGTGCCCGAGAAAAGTTACTGGGGCTTGGCCGCCCGCACGCAAATCGGCGGCCAGACCCTGTGGCTGCTGGCGCCTCAAACCTTCATGAACCTGTCGGGCAAGTCGGTGGGGGCCTTGGCCAAATTTTTCAAAATCAAGCCCGAAGAAATTCTGGTGGCGCACGACGAGCTGGACATCGAACCCGGCCAGGTCAAGCTCAAAAAAGGCGGCAGTCACGCCGGACACAACGGTTTGCGTGACATCCATGCGCAATTGGCCAGCGCCGATTACTGGCGCTTGCGCATTGGCGTGGGCCACCCCGGCGAGAAGTCTGAAGTGGTGAACTGGGTCTTGAAGAAGCCCTCGCCCGATCACCGTCAGGCGATCGAGGACAGCATTGCGCGCAGCATCCGAGCCGTGCCGCAGTTGCTGGGTGGCGATATGGAAAAAGCCATGGCACTGATTCACACACACAAGCCGCCGCGCCCCAAACCGCCGCGGCCCGCAGCGCTTCAGGCGCCCGAACCCCCTGCCGCCTGAGCTTGCAAACGACGGTACTTGGCCCACAAAGACTCTTGGGTTTCGACGTGCTGAGGGTGCACCGGAATACACGCCACGGGGCAGACCTGCACACATTGCGGCTCGTCAAAATGACCAACGCACTCGGTGCATTTGCCGGGGTCGATTTCGTAAATTTCTGGACCCAAATAAATCGCCTGATTCGGGCACTCGGGCTCACACACATCGCAATTGATGCATTCGTCGGTAATCATCAAAGCCATGGGGCACTCCACTAAAGGGGGCATTATCCAACGCCCGCCCCAGCCCCATGGGCGCAAGGTCTAAAATGGGCTTGTGAAAACACTGCCCCACCCCCAGCTGAACGCCGACCTGCACTGCCATTCTGTGGTGTCAGATGGCACCTTGCCGCCCGAAGAACTGGCCCGCCGGGCGCACGCCAATGGGGTCGAATTGTGGGCCCTCACTGACCACGATGAAATTGGTGGCCAAGAGCGCGCGCTGGCTGCGGCCCGCGCCTTGCGCTTGCCCTACCTGACCGGCACCGAAATTTCGGTGACCTTTGCGAACCACACGGTGCACATCGTGGGTCTGGGCTTTGACCACCACAACAGCGACCTGGCGCAGGGTTTGCGTAAAACCCGGGGCGGACGTGAAGAGCGGGCCCGCGAGATGGCCGACGGCTTGGCCAAAGTGGGCATTCACGGCGCGTTCGAAGGCGCGCTCCGATTCGCCGGCAACCCGGAGCTGATCTCGCGCACCCACTTTGCCCGATTCATGGTCGAGACCGGCGTGTGCCAAGACACCTCCGAGGTCTTTCGTCGCTTTTTGACCGAAAACAAACCTGGTTTTGTGCCGCACCGCTGGGCCAACCTGCGCGATGCGGTGAGCTGGATCACCGGCGCCGGGGGCGTGGCCGTGATTGCCCACCCTGCACGCTACGGCTTCACCCCGAACGAGGAATACGCCTTGTTCACCGAATTCAAAAACCACGGCGGCCAAGCAGTGGAGGTGGTGACGGGCAGCCACTCTGCGGCTGAAGCGCAGCGCTATGCCTCGACCGCGCTGGAGTTTGCGCTGGCCGCGTCGCGGGGCAGCGACTTTCACAGCCCCGATGAAAGCCATACCGACCTGGGCACCCTGCCCTTTTTGCCTGGCCAACTCACCCCCGTCTGGGAATTATTGGCTGACCGCATCCAGTGAAGCACGCCCCCCACAAAGTCTTGGCTGGGATAGGCTTTGGTCTGCTGGCAGTCGCCTGTTTTTCTGCGCTGGACACGACCACCAAACACATCAGCACCAGCGTCTCGCTGCTGATGGCGCTGTGGTTTCGCTACGGCTTTCAAGCGGTCGCCACCACGGCGGCGGTGCTGCCCTCCAGAGGTCTGGCGGTGTTGCGTACCGCCCACCCGCGCTTTCAGTTGCTGCGCGGGATTTTGCTTTTTTGCAGCAGCTTGCTGGCCTTCTTCAGCCTCAAATACATGCCGGTGGGCGAGTTCACCGCCATCGTCTTGATGGCTCCTTTGGTGATCACCTTGTGGGCCAGCAAAACATTGGGCGAAACCGTCACACCGCTGCGCTGGGCCTTGGTGCTGGGCGGCTTTGTCGGCACGATGGTGATCATCCGCCCGGGCAGCCAACACTTTGACTGGACGGTCATCCTGCCCCTGGCGCTGGTGGTGACCAACTCCAGCTTTCAGGTGCTGACCAGCAAAATGGCGCGCACCGAAGACCCCATCACCATGCACCTGTACACCGGTTGGATCGGCACCGGCTTGGCGACGGTCATGCTGCCATTTGTTTGGGAAATGCCACACGACGGGATCGTCTGGGCCCAACTGGGGTTGATGGGATTTTTGGCCACCATCGGGCATTTCTTTTTGATCCTGGCCTATATGCGCGCACCCGCGGCCACGCTCACGCCTTATTTGTACGCGCAGATCGGACTCGCCATGCTGGGCGGTTGGTTGGTGTTTGACCACGTGCCCGATCAATGGACCTTGGTGGGCATGGGCATGGTTGCAGTCTGCGGTGCACTGGGCGCTTGGCTGACCGTGCGCGAAGGCCGCGTGGTGGTCCAGCCGGCCGAGTCTTGAGGTCTGCAGCATGGCGCAATTTTTCTCGGTTCACCCCGACAACCCGCAAGCACGGCTGCTGAAACAAGCGGTCGCGCTGTTGCAACAAGGGGGCATTTTGGCGGTGCCCACCGACTCCAGCTACGCCCTGGTCTGCCATTTGGACGACAAAAGCGCTGCCGATCAACTGCGCCGCGTGCGCGGCGTGGACGAGAAACACCACCTCACCCTGCTGTGCCGCGACCTGAGTGAGTTGGCCAATTACGCCAAAGTGGACAACCGGCAGTTTCGCCTCATCAAACAGGCCACACCCGGGGCTTTCACTTTCATTTTGGAGGCCACCAAAGAGGTGCCGCGCCGCGTCAGCCACCCACAGCGCAAAACCATTGGCTTGCGCGTGCCCGAACACAAGGTGCTGCAAGAGCTGCTGTGGCTGCACGCCGCCCCCCTGCTGGCAACCACGCTGATCTTGCCCGGAGAGCATGCGCCCCTGAACGACCCGCAAGAAATCCGCGCACAACTCGAGCACCAGATTGCCGGCGTGATCGACGCCGGGGCCTGCGCGCGCGAACCCACCACCGTGGTCGACCTGTGCGGCGACGCGCCCGAGGTGATTCGCCAAGGCTCGGGTACGCTGGCACGTTTGGGTTTGGGTTTGGGCCTGTGAGCTCAAAAGCATCTGAGACAATCACCCCGTGGATATTTCCAACCTGATTCAAACCGTTCTGATTTACGCCTTGCCGGTGATCTTTGCCATCACCTTGCACGAAGCCGCGCACGGTTATGCCGCGCAATACTTTGGCGACCCCACTGCCGCCCTGTACGGGCGGGTCACCCTGAATCCTTTTGCGCACATTGACCCGATGGGCACCGTGCTCATGCCTTTGTTGCTGTACTTCAGCACGGGCGGTGCGTTTTTATTCGGCTATGCCAAACCGGTGCCGGTACGTTTTGACCATTTGCGCCATCCCAAAACAGACATGATCTGGGTCGCTTTGGCGGGCCCCGCCTCCAATTTGCTGCAAGCCGTGTTTTGGGGTGTGACGCTGTACCTGTTGGTGGCCAGCGGCCAAAACGAGCGGTTTTTCCTGGAAATGTGCAAAGCAGGCATGCTCACCAATGTGGTGATGTTCGCCTTCAACCTGTTCCCGCTGCCGCCCCTGGACGGTGGCCGCATCTTGGTGGGCCTGCTGCCGTGGCGGCAAGCGGTCTGGGTCGCGCGGGTGGAACCCTGGGGCTTTTTCATCGTCATGGGCTTGGTCATCACCGGCGTGGTGAACGCATTGTGGATGCAACCGCTGATGCAGCTGACCTTCGGCCTGATCGAGCTGATCTTGTCGCCCCTGGCGGCTTTGTTACCTTGAGATTTTTTCTGTCACTGTGAACATCATGAATTCTGAACGCACCCGCGTCCTGACCGGCATCACCACCACCGGCACCCCGCACCTGGGCAACTACGTGGGCGCCATTCGGCCCACGGTGCAAGCCAGCCGCAACACCGCCACCGAAGGTTTTTACTTTCTGGCCGACTACCACGCGCTGATCAAATGCGATGAACCCGCGCGCATCCAGCGCTCGACCTTGGAGATCGCCGCCAGCTGGATCGCCGCCGGGCTTGACCCCGACCAAGTCACGTTCTACCGCCAGTCCGACATTCCGCAAATTCCAGAGCTGACCTGGTTGTTGACCTGCGTGACCGGCAAAGGCCTGCTCAACCGCGCCCACGCCTACAAAGCGGCCACAGACAAAAACCACGCGGCGGGCCACGACACCGATGCCGATGTGAGCGCCGGCCTGTTCATGTACCCGGTCTTGATGGGGGCCGACATCTTGATGTTCAAAGCACACAAAGTGCCTGTGGGCCGTGACCAGATTCAACACATTGAAATGGCGCGCGACATGGCGTCCAGTTTCAACCACTTGTACGGCGAGCACTTTGTCTTGCCCGAGGCGGTGGTCGAAGAATCGGTGGCCCTCTTGCCCGGCCTGGACGGCCGCAAAATGAGCAAAAGCTACGACAACACCATCCCGCTGTTTGCGCCCAGCGCGCAGATGCGCAAACAGATCAACGCCATCGTCACCGACTCGCGCGCGCCGGGCGAGCCCAAAAGCACCGAAGGCTCGGCCCTGTTCCAAATCTACCAAGCCTTTGCCTCTGCCGAAGAAACCGCGCAGTTTGCCCAGGCCTTTGCCGACGGTATCGCCTGGGGCGACGCCAAGCAGCAACTGTTTGAGCGCATTGACCGTGAAATCGCCCCCATGCGCGCCACCTACGAAGACCTGGTCCACCACCCCGAAAAAGTGGAGCGCTTGTTGCTGTTGGGTGCCGAAAAAGCCCGTGCGCGTTCAGCCGCTTTCATGGCCGAGTTGCGCAGCGCCGTCGGCCTGCGCTCGCTGGCGGTTCAGTCCAAAGTTAAAACTGAAAAATCTAACAAAACTGCGGCGCCCAGTTTCAAACAATACCGCGAAAAAGATGGCCAGTTTTATTTCAAACTGGTGAGCCCACAAGGTGACGTCTTACTGCAAAGCAAAGCTTTCGCCTCGCCACGCGATGCCGGTGTGGCCATTTCTCAACTGATCGAAAACGGTGAGGGTGCTTTAGCGGCTTTACAGACTCAACTTGAGACCATCACAGACCGTCAGCGCGGTGAAGTATTAGAGAATTTGATTTTTATGCACTTAAATAGCGAAAATTAAGAATAAATAGATTTATTTCACAATTTCTGCTAAATTAACATCGCTAGTCGCTCGTAGTTGCTGGTATTCTTATACTTAAATATTAATTAACATCCTGAACCATGACCGTCTACGTCATTGATGACCACCCTCTCATGCGCGATGCGATCACCATGTTGGTCCACCGTGTTCGCCCCGGCCTGAAAGTTGTCTCAGTGCCCAAACTCAATGTGCTCGATTCCACTGTCGAAAGACAAGGCGCGCCCGAGCTGTTTTGTTTGGACTTGAAACTGCCAGACACCTTGGGCCTTTCAGGATTGCACGCCATCAAGGCCAAATACCCCGATGTGCCCTTGGTGATCGTGACGGGTTCTGAGGCCAGCGACTATGAAGCCACCTGCCTCGAAGCCGGTGCCGACTTGTTCCTGGAAAAAGCCAGCAACCCCAACGTCATCATTGAAGGCCTGCGCAGCCTGCTGCCGGCAGACGAAGCGGTAGCGGCCTCCGAAGAAGCCTCTCCCGCAGCGCCGACCAAATTGTCGAAGCGTCAAAAGCAATTGATCTTGATGCTGGACCAAGGCCTGAGCAACCGCGATATTGCTGAAAAACTGAGCATCAGCGAACACACCGTCAAGGTCCATTTTTGGCGACTCTTCCGCCGGCTGGGTGTGAACAGCCGAACCCAGGCGCTGCACTTTGCACGCACCAACGGCTGGTTGGGGATTTAACAAAAAGGGGCTTGAAAGCCCCTTTTTTTGCACTTACTTTTTCTTGTTGACGATGTCGGGGGTCACGGCATCCAGCACATTCACGGCTGTTTTGGCGCCGTACACAACGGCCGATCCTGCGGCATCGGCAATGGCCAACACCGTGCACGCCTGTAAATTCATCAGCAGAATCAAGGTGAATAAAAGCTTCATAAGGTTTCCATAAAATGATTTGCCGGACCGCGGGGATTCTATACACCGCCAAGGCCCTCTTTCCACCTGGCAAAATTTGTCACTTGACAGTTGTGTATGGAAAAACGCAAGATCGTATGTTGAGGGCGCCTCACGGGGGTGCCCACAGTTGATGGAATGAAGCTGAATGAGTGACTCGTATTTGAATTTTGCCAACTCCCCCATGGGCGCCAAACTGGCCGGTGCCTTGGGCCTGCCCAAGCCTTGGGTGCTGGAGCGCTTCGAACCTGGGCAAGCCGTGGTCCAGGGCACGGTGTTGGTGGGGGGCACAGCCCAATCGGCCTTGCTCACCCCGCTGGCCCAGGCTTTCAAATCGATGGCGGCGCCCGCCTTGGCCCACCGCCAATTGCCCCAATGGATGGGCTTGGCCAACTCGGCGGGCTTGATGACCGGTCGCTGGGGGATTGAAGACCAAGCAGGCGAAAAGGTCAAAGCGCTGGTGTTCGATGCCACCGGACTGACCGACAGCAGCCAATCGACGGCGCTGTACGAATTTTTTCACGATACGGCGCGTTCGATCTTGCCCTGTGGCCGCGTGATCGTGCTCGGCCGCCCGCCTGAACACTGTGCCTCCCCTCGCCAAGCCACGGTTCAACGCGCCTTAGAAGGCCTGACCCGTTCGCTGGCCAAAGAGCTGAAAAAAGCCATCACGGTGCAACTGGTTTATGTGGCAGAGGGCGCTGAAGGGCAATTGGAATCGACTTTGCGCTTTTTGCTTTCGCCTCGAAGCGCCTATGTTTCTGGCCAAGTGATTCGTGTCAGCTCGGCCGTTGACGCTGCCGCGCAGCCGGCCGACTGGGCGCACCCCTTGGCGGGTAAAAAAGTCTTGGTCACCGGCGCATCGCGTGGCATTGGCGCGTCCATTGCCGAGGTCATGGCGCGCGAAGGCGCTCATGTGATTTGCTTGGATGTGCCGCAAGCGCAAGACGCTTTGAACGCCATCGCGCAGCAGGTGTCGGGGCGGGCCATCGCCTTGGACATCGGCGCCCCGGATGCGCCCCAGCAATTGGCCGACGCGGCCTTGGCCGATGGCGGCTGGGACGTGATCGTGCACAACGCAGGCATCACCCGCGACAAAACCATTGCCAACATGAAACCCCATTTTTGGGAGATGGTGGTGAACGTGAACCTGTCCACCCAGGAGCGCATCAACGAGGCGCTGGTGGCATCCGGTGCGCTCCAGTCCGGCGCCCGTATCGTCTGCGTCTCGTCCATCTCGGGCATTGCCGGCAATGTGGGGCAAACCAATTACGCCCTGTCCAAAGCCGGTGTGGTGGGCATGGTGCAGAGCATGGCGCCGCCATTGGCCAAGTTGGGCATCACCATCAATGCGGTGGCGCCAGGCTTCATTGAAACCGCCATGACCGCTGCCGTGCCCTTTGCCCTGCGCGAAGCCGGACGTCGCATGAACTCATTGAGCCAAGGTGGCCTGCCGCAAGATGTGGCTGAAGCCATCTGCTGGTTCGCCTCGCCCGCGTCCGGCGGTGTCACCGGCAATGTGGTGCGCGTGTGCGGACAAAGCATCATGGGGGCTTGAGGGATGAACTCCCCCATCACCCCGGCCCCTGTCATTGAAATGGGCCCAACCCCGGGCACTTGGGCCAGCTTGGCCGGGGTGCTCAAAGCCAGCCGGAAACGGCCAGGCCGCATTGAAGCCCTGCCGCCGGTGTGCTTTGTCCGCCCCAACGTGGCGTTGGAGGCCGCAGACATGGCCGCCTATGCCCAGGTGTGTGGCCACCCACCCGAACAAGGCGTGCCACTGCTGTATCCGCAGATGCTCACCTTTCCGCTGGCCATGGCCTATTTTGCGTCGGCGTATTGCCCCTGGCCGGCCTTGGGCACGGTGCACTTGGCCAACCACGTGCAACAACACATGCCCCTGCAATCGGGTGATGTGTTGCGCGTGGAGCTGCGTCCAGGCCCATTGCAAGCGCATGAAAAAGGCCAGGTGTTCGCCCTGCAGTTCCAAATTTGGAAAGACCACACCCTGGCCTGGGAAGCCACACAAACCCTGCTGCGCCTGGGCATTCCCCAGCCCAGCGGGCCGGCCTATGTCAGCGCCCTGCAGCATGAACAACCGCTTTCGCTGCAAACCCGTTTCAAGGCTGACGCCAATATCGGTCGCCGCTATGGCCGCGTCTCTGGCGACCTGAACCCCATCCATCTCAGCGCGCTGTCGGCCAAGCTGTTTGGCTTTCGCCGCGCCATTGCACACGGCATGTGGACCCAGGCGCGCGCCCTGGCCGCCATGTTGCCGCGAGGGCCGCTGGCCCAGGCTGAGGTGCACGTCGAATTCAAAACGCCTTTGTATTTACCCGCGCGTCCCACCTTGTGGAGCACGCGCGCGGTGCAAGGCGCCTGGCCTCACAACGCGGTATTTGAAGTACGCAACGCCCAAGGCGACAAGCCCCACCTGCGCGCCAGTTTGAGCTACCGCCTGAGTGATCCGCTGAGCTGACCCCTGGCCTGAACTCTTTGAAGTCTTTGATCGGCACACCATGACCCTGTCTTTATTCCCCACGGTTCGCCGCGTCGCTATTTTGGGGGGCAACCGAATCCCATTTGCCCGCTCCAACAGCGTCTACGCCAAAGCGTCTAACCAAGTCATGCTCACTTCGACCTTGCAAGGCTTGGTCGACCGCTTCAACCTGCACGGCCAGCGATTGGGCGAAGTGGTGGGCGGCGCGGTGATGAAGCACTCGCGCGACTTCAATCTGGTGCGTGAATCGGTGCTCTCCACCAGCCTGGCACCCGAAACCCCGGCCTTTGACATTCAACAAGCCTGCGGCACCGGTCTTGAAGCAGCCATGCTGGTGGCCAACAAAATTGCCTTGGGTCATATCGAGTGCGGCATTGCGGGGGGCGTGGACACCACGTCGGATGCGCCCATGGGCTTGAACGAAAAGCTGCGCAAAATTCTGTTGCAAGTGAACCGCGCCAAAACCGTGGGTCAGCGCCTGGCGGCCCTGAGCCAAGTGCGGCCACCCATGCTGCTGCAACCCGCGCTGCCGCGCAATGGCGAACCGCGCACGGGGCTGTCCATGGGGGAGCATTGCGAGTTGATGGCCCAAGAGTGGGGCATCTTGCGTGAAGCGCAAGACGAGCTGGCCTGGCTCAGCCACCAGAACTTGGCGCGCGCTTACCAAGATGGTTTTTTCACCGACCTGATGACCCCCTTCCAAGGGGTCAGCCAAGACACCAATTTGCGCGGCGATCTGAGTCTGGACAAACTGCGCAGCCTGAAACCCTGCTTTGACAAAAAAGTGCGCCCCGAGCAAGGTACGCTGACCCCCGGCAACTCCACCCCCCTGACCGACGGCGCCTCCGCCGTCTTGCTGGCCAGCGAAGAATGGGCGGCGGCGCGCGGCTTGCCCGTCTTGGCTTACCTGAGCTTCAGCGAAGTGGCGGCGGTGGATTTTTTCAAACAAAAAGAAGGTCTGCTGATGGCCCCCGCCTATGCGGTGCCGCGCATGTTGGCACGCGCGCAACTTCGGTTACAAGACTTCGATTTCTACGAAATTCATGAAGCCTTTGCCGCCCAAGTGCTGTGCACGCTCAAAGCCTGGGAAGACCCGGTGTTTTGCCAAACCCGACTCGGTTTGGACCACCCTTTGGGCGCCATTGATCGCAGCAAACTCAATGTCCATGGCAGCTCCTTGGCGGCCGGTCACCCCTTTGCGGCCACGGGCGGTCGCATCGTCGCCACCCTGGCCAAAATGTTGGCGCAAAAAGGCGCTGGTCGCGGCCTGATTTCGATCTGTGCCGCAGGCGGCCAAGGCGTGGTCGCCATCCTCGAACGTTGAAACCCTCTCCCTTCCGGCAAAACCCATGATCCCCTACAAAGCTCCCCTGCGCGACATGCGCTTTCTGTTGAATGAAGTGCTGGACTTTCCGGCGCATTACGCCGCCTTGCCCAATGGCCACGACGCCGACACCGACACCGTGAACGCCATTTTGGAAGGCGCAGCGCAACTCTGTGAAGACGTGCTCGCCCCGTTGAATCAATCTGGCGACCTGGAAGGCTGTCACTTCAACCAAGGCGTGGTGACCACGCCGAAGGGCTTCAAAGAAGCCTACCAACAATTTCAAGCAGGCGCATGGCAAAGCCTCTCGTTCCCCGCTGAATTGGGTGGCCAGGGTTTGCCGGCCTCGCTCAATTTGTTCAAGTCCGAAATGATGGGCACGGCCAACTGGTCGTTCTCGATGTACCCGGGCCTGAGCATGGGCTGCATCAACACCTTGCTGCGCTATGGCACAGCGGTGCAAAAACAACTGTATTTGCCCAAGCTGATCTCGGCTGAATGGTCAGGCACCATGTGCTTGACCGAGCCCCACTGCGGCACCGACCTGGCGCAAATCACCACCAAAGCGGTGCCCCAAGCAGACGGCAGCTACGCCCTGACGGGCACCAAAATTTTCATCTCCGCCGGCGAGCATGACCTGACAGACAACATCGTGCACATTGTCTTGGCAAGGTTGCCGGATGCCCCCGAGGGCACACGCGGCATCTCGCTGTTCGTGGTTCCCAAGTTCAAGGTTGTGGCGGACGAGAGTGGCCACGGCGTCATGGCCGAGCGCAACGGCGTGCATTGCGGCTCGATTGAACACAAGATGGGGATTCGCGCCTCGGCCACCGCCTTGCTCAATTTTGATGCAGCCCAAGGTCACATGATTTTTGAGCCGAATCAAGGCCTGGAAGCGATGTTCACCTTCATGAACACCGCGCGCATCGGCACCGCAGTGCAAGGCGTTTGCCATGCTGAAGCAGCGTTTCAAGGGGCCTTGCCTTATGCCCTCGAGCGCCGCTCCATGCGCGCTTTGTCGGGCAAAAAAGAACCCGAACACAAAGCCGATGCCTTGATCTGGCACCCCGATGTGCGGCGCATGCTGCTGACGCAAAAAGCCATTGCCGAAGGCGGTCGTCACATGATCTACGAAGCGCTCAAAATTGCCGACCACATGTTCCACGCCAGCACGGTGGGAGATGAGGACCGGTACCAAAAGTTCGATACCGAATTGGGATTTTTCACCCCCATTCTGAAAGGCTTTTTGACCGAGCTGGGCCTGGAAGCGGCCAATTTGGGCATTCAGGTATTTGGCGGTCACGGCTACATTCAAGAGCACGGCATGGAGCAAAACGTGCGCGATGCACGCATCGCCACGCTGTACGAAGGCACCACCGGCATCCAGGCGCTGGACCTGTTGGGCCGCAAAGTCTTGCTGGGCTCCAAAGGCCAGTGCGTGCGCGACTACACCGGCAAGATGCTGCAGTTTGCAAGGCCCCATTTGCTGCAAGGCGGGGTCAAAGGGTCGATGGCCCGCCGCTTGGCTTGGCTGGCCGCAGAATGGAATTGGATGACCTTGGCCATCATGCTGCGCGCGCCCAATGACAGAGAACTGGTGGGTGCCGCCAGCGTCGACTACATGATGTACAGCGGCTACGTCATGATGGCTTACAGCTGGGCACAACAAGCGGCGCAAGCCACCGATCTTCTGGCCAACCGGCAAGGTGCGGAGTCGGCCGACTTTTACCGCGCCAAGATCCAAACCGCTGAGTTCTACTTTGCCCGTTTGCTGCCCCGTGCCCAAGCCCACCGCAAAGCGGCTTTGGCCTCGACCCGGTCGGTGATGCAGTTGGACAAAGACCACTTCGCTTTTTCATAAGCCCTGTATGCCCGCTGCAGCGTCGGACGCCACGCCCAGTTCCGCAGAAGCGACAGCCTGCGCTGACGCCCATCTGTTCGAGGTGATTGTGGTGGGCGCGGGCTTTGCCGGCGTCGGCGCGGCCATTGCGTTGCAGCAAATGGGCGCCGATTATCTGGTGCTCGAAAAGGCCAGCGAAATCGGTGGCGTCTGGCGTGACAACACCTACCCCGATTGCGGCTGCGACGTCCCAGCCGCGCTCTACTCCTACAGCTTTGCAGCCAACCCGCACTGGACGCGGCTGTTTGCCAAGCAAGCAGAGATCAAAGACTACACGCTGAACACCGCACGCCAGTTCCAGGTGCTGGAGCGCGTCCGACTGAACACAGAAATGCACCAGGCGCGCTGGGACACAGCCACGAGTTGCTGGCACGTGCAGACCCATCAGGGGCTGTTTCGTGCCCGTTTTGTGGTCATGGCCTGCGGCCCCATGCATGTGCCAACCCGACCGGCCATTCGCGGTTTAGAGACCTTCAGTGGCAGACAATTCCACTCCTCGCAATGGGACCACGGTTGCAATCTCACGGGTCAGCGCGTCGCGGTGATCGGCACCGGGGCTTCGGCGATTCAGTTTGTGCCTGAGATTGCCAAAAAGGTGGCGCACCTCAGCCTGTTTCAACGCACGGCCCCTTGGGTGCTGGCCAAAATGGATGCGCCTATTTCAGTGGCATGGCAGCAGCGCTTTGCGCGATTCCCTTGGCTGCAAGCCTGGCTGCGCAAGGCCTTGTACCTGCAATTTGAAATCCTCAACAGCGGGCTGCGCTACCCCTTTTTTGTCAAGCGACTGCAAAAAGCAGGTTTAAAAAATATGCAGCGCAGCGTCAAAGACCCGGCGCTTCGACAACAACTGACCCCGGACTTTGCTTTGGGCTGCAAACGCATCTTGCAGTCCAACAGCTGGTACCGGGCATTGAGTCAACCTCACACCACCGTGTTCAAGGGGGTGCGTGAAATTGAGGGCCGCAAGATCACCGACAGCGAAGGACAAAGCGCCGAAGTGGATGTGCTGATATTCGCTACCGGCTTTGAGGTGGCCAACCCACCGATCGGTCAGCACATCATCGGCGCATCGGGTCAGCGCTTGGCCGATCAGTGGCAAGGCTCGCCCCAAGCGTACCTGGGCACCATGGTGGCCGACTGCCCGAACCTGTTTTTGACCTTTGGCCCCAACCTGTACACCTTCTCCTCCGCGTTTGTGATGATCGAAGCCCAGCTGCAATTTATTCGCTCGGCCTTGCGCACCGCGCGCGAAAAACAGCTGGCCACCATCGCGGTCAACGCCGCGCAATTGGCGCACTACAACCAACAATTGCAAACAGCTTTGCAGCGCACGGTGTGGAACAGCGGCTGCGCCAGTTATTTTTTAGACCGCAATGGTCGCAACAGCACCAACTGGCCTTGGACCACTTTTTTTATGCGTTGGCGCTTGCGACGCTTTCGCATCGCCGAGTTTGATGTGACGTACGCAACACCCCCCACCCGTTCTTGAAAGCGCGCCCATGAAAAAACGCCTGGCCCTGATAGCTTTCGGACTGTTGTTGTGCTCATTGACGGCAGGCACTTTGTTTTGGCAATGGCTTTCGGCCACACCGCAAGTTCGCGCCTTTCCCAGCCCGCCTTTGTCACTCTGGGCGCCCCAAGGGGTGCGCGAAGCCGGGCCGCCGTTGTCGGCTGTGCTGCCCGCCCCCGACGCGTTTCACACCATGCATGTGAACACCGTCAACAGCGACGAGTTATGGACCGCCATCGCCCCCACCTTTGAGGCCGACTGGGTCGCTGAAACCGGTTTTTATATTGCCGAAGGTCCCACTTTTGACAATTCGGGCAACCTCTATTTCTCGCCCAGTTGGAGTCCAGAAGACGTGTCTTTGGTCGCCCTGGACCGGCTCACCGGGAAACGCCGTTGGTCCATTCCGGGCAAGGGCGCAGGCAGTGGCGCGCCCCTGGTCCTGAACGATCCGCAGAACCCGGGACAACAGCTGATCTACCACAGCACCTACACCACAGCCATGGCGCTGCGCCCCGATGGCAGCCAGGTCTGGAGCGTGCCCACAGGACTGCGCCTGCCAGCCCCTGTGCCGGGGCGTCGCTCGCAAACCCATATGTGGGGCATGAACTACCTGCCCGGCGCGGACGCGGTGGTGGCCGTCAGCATGGACGGGTGGGTGGTCGCCTTCGACCGGAAAACGGGCTCGCCCTTGTTGTCCGCCCCATTCCACTTGCCCGGTGCGCCTGCGGCCAGTCTGCAAGTTCGCATTCCGAAATTTTTGGCCCACTTGGCCAACCGCGAGACAGCAGCAGCCTTTGGCCCGACCGAAGATGGGCTGGGCCTGTTTGACATGATCTTGGATGTGATCTACGGCAATGGCGTGAATGTGGCCAATTACTATGCTGTGGACCCCAGCGATGACAGCATCACCATCGCCGCCACCGCCCCCGACGCGCAAGACGGCAAGACCGACGGCGTCTCCGACAACGGCGCCCTGTACCGCCTGCGCCTAAAACCTGCGCCCCCCGGACAAGCCAGCCTGTTCATCAGCGATCAGTTTTATTTTTCCGGCGGCACCGGCTCCACGCCCACCTTGTCGGCCAATGGACGCTATGTGGTGGTCTCGGACGACAACGGCAACGTGATCACGCTGGACCGCCACTTCAAAGAACTCTGGCGCGTGAATGTGGGCGATCAAGTGGCGGCCTCCGTGGCCGTGGCCGCCGATGGCAACGAGATGTACGCCGTCACCAAGTCGGACATTTTCAAGTTGTACAACGCCGGCAACTCGGGGCGCATCGTCTGGCGCGCCACACTCGATGCCTATCCGGGGTTCAGCAATTTCAATGCCCTCACGCCCACCATTGTGGCCAATGGCGTGGTCATCAGCATCGGCGCGGGCCGACGGCTGGGCAAGTCGCAAATTGGTACCCAGTTCGGCATGGGCTTACTGGACCGCGAAACCGGTCAATTGAGGTGGTTTGCCCCCGGCCGCGAAGAATCGATTGCCGTCACCAGCATCGGGCCAGACGGCGCGATCTACATCGCACACTCCCCCGTCAGGCGCGCTGTGGCCAGGGGTATTTTGGGCGACCGGCTTCCCCCTTTGGTAGGCGGCATTCAGCGCTACCAACCCAGCCGATACGACTTGTTCGCCCGCGATGCAGCCTGTGCCGCCGCCGCATTGGCCAAGCGATGGCACAGCACAGACGCCGCGCCTGCGAACGCGCGCAGAGACGATCAAGCCCAAATCACCCTGTTGTTGAAGCAAGCGCGCCAAGCCAGTCAGCAGGCCGCTCAACGGCAAGAAATAAGCTCCGACCAATTGTCCGCACAAACCCCGCATTGGCAACGCGCGATGGACGCCCTGCAGCACGCACAATCGGCGCTGGCCATGCAGTCCAGCGCTCAGCTGTGTCAGGCGCTGCAATAAGACGGGGGGTCACCCCTGAGACACAAAGCAGGGTCCAACCCA
Source organism: Comamonadaceae bacterium (assembly GCA_947451385.1). Taxonomy (GTDB): domain Bacteria; phylum Pseudomonadota; class Gammaproteobacteria; order Burkholderiales; family Burkholderiaceae_C; genus Limnohabitans_A. Next base: position 46,217 of record CANFYZ010000020.1, read on the forward strand.
AGGTATTCCCTAGGCTTCTCCCTTACTTGCATCTCTATACTGAATTTCAGCCCAGGTGAATCTCACCCCGCAGCTGAGTCACAGTTTGTTATTACAAGTTGAAACACAAGGAGACTGATATGAACAAAGTTCCGAGTTCCTACCTGAAGCGAGGTTCGTGGCGAACCGTCGCTTTGGCACTGGCTTTGGCCGTCCCGGCCATCGCCCCCGCAGCGGAGGAAGAAGTCCCGTTCTGGGCGATCGGCATGCCCAAAGATGGCCCAGGCAAAGCGCTCGCCCCTGTGCCTTCGTACCCGATCCCTACAGCGGCAGACAAATTGCCGATCTCAAAAATCAAACTGCCCCCAGGCTTCAAAGCCGAGGTGTGGGCCAGCAACATCTTGGATGCACGCGGCATGCGTCAAGGCGACAAAGGCACGGTCTTTGTGAGCTCTCTGTTTGTGGCCGGAAAAATCTATGCGGTGCAGGATCAAGGTGGCAAGCGCGAAGTCAAAACCATCGCCAAAGACCTGTTCTTGCCCAACGGCATTGAGTTCCATAAAGGCTCTTTGTATGTCGCCACGCCCAAAGAAATCACCCGTTACGACAACATTGAGGCCAGCTTAGACAATCCGCCTAAGCCGGTGATGATTTACGACAAATTGCCAGGTTTGGTGCCTCACGGTTGGAAGTTCATCAAAATTGGTCCTGACGGCAAGTTGTACGTCCCCACCGGTGCGCCCTGCAACGTTTGCGAAAGAACCGATGGTTTCATGCAAATTGCCAAAATGAACTTGGATGGCAGCAACATGGAAGTGGTGGCCACAGGGGTTCGCAACACCGTGGGCTTCGACTTTGACCCCAAGACTGGCGACCTCTGGTACACCAACAACGGCCGCGACTGGTTGTCTGAAGACCTGCCCAACGACACGCTGAACCGCATCGGCAAACCCGGTAAAGACGATTTTGGCTTCCCCTATTGCCACCAAGGCAATATGGCCGACCCGCAATATGGTTGGGGCAAAGATTGCAGCCAATACACTCAACCGGCGGCCATGACCGGCCCACACGCAGGCACCTTGGGCATGCGTTTTTACACCGGCAAAATGTTCCCCGCCAAATACCAAAATGCGATCTTCATGGCACGCCATGGTCCTTGGAACCGCACCAAAAAATACGCGGCTGACATCATGGTGGCTTGGCCGGACGGCAAAGGCGGCATCTCCAAGATGGAACCCTTCTTGACCGGCTTGGTTGAAAACAACGAGTACCTGGGCCGACCTGTAGACGTCCTGGTCTTGAAAGACGGCTCGATGTTGGTCTCTGACGACCACAACGGCGCCATCTACCGCATCAGCTACAAAGGGACTTGATGCCCACAAGCCCTCTTGGACTTGGCCAAAGGGCTGCCCAACTTTGGGTAGCCCTTTGGCTTTGTATCCCCTGCTTCGTTCAAGCGCAAAGCATCCCTGAACGTTTCAAAGCCAACTGCCAAAGTTGTCATGGCGAAGGCGGCAACAGCGTCATGGAAATGACGCCCTCATTGGCTGGTCAACCCTCGTTCTATGCCGTCACGCAACTCTTTTTATACCGTGAAGGTCGGCGCAGCAATGCCTTGATGACCGCCGTGGCCAAAGGCATGAGCGACAACGACCTGCGCGCCTTTTCTGACTACATCGGCAAATTGCCACCGCCCCCGGCCACATCCATGGAAGGGCTGGTGGCACAGCGCATGAGCCGGGGTGCCCAGTTGGTCCAAGAACACCGTTGTGCCTCGTGTCACGGTGCAGATTTTTCAGGGGGCAAACAAGTCGCCCGATTGGCCCAACAGCGTGAAGACTACCTGCTGCAAACCTTGATCGAATTTCAATCAGGCAAGCGGCTGGGCTACACCACCGCCATGAACGAGACCTTGGTGGGTATCAGCGCAGAGGGCCTGCAAGACATTGCTTATTTCTTGTCACACGCGCCCAGAGCCAAGCCTTGACGCCACTGACCTCTGCACGATCACGGGCCATGCTCAAAGGGGCATACCTGATTTCAATGTTCGCGATTGCGGTCTGTTGTGCGGGTTGCGCCGCCACGATTCTCCAGTCCGCTCCGGATCAGTCCCAGGTGATTCGGACCGGTAGCACCGAAGCAGAAATCACACAGCGTTTTGGCAAGCCAGTTCAATCGAGCCGGCTGGCATCTCCGACACCAGCGCAAAGTCTGAATGGCCATGGTCAGTCGGTAACGGTCTTGAGCCCCGCAGGGCTGGCCGACTCCCAAGCCATCTTCGAATGGAAAGGCCGGCTCGACTCGAAGGCCCGCGCAGGACAGGCCGGGTTCGACAGTTTCATGACCCTGGGTCTCGCAGAACTCTATTGGATACCGAAGGCCCTTTGGGAAAGGACCTTCGACGAGGTCCTGCAACTGACAGTGTGGTTCAGTGCGTCAGGTGAAGTCGTTGCCTACCATTGGAAACAGCGCGACACAAACTGAACTGGGGATCGCCATTGCAGGTGGGCTTGACGCCGCAAATCGACTGGCTACTTGGCTTTACATTCGCTTCTTCCTGGATTAAGATGTACATGTACATCCATAAAGGATTCTCCATGGCCAATACCAAACTTTTCAAGAACGGCAACTCGCAAGCCGTTCGCATTCCTGCCGAACTTGCCTACAGCACGTGGGACGTTGATTTGGTCATCGAGCGCCAGGGGGACGAATTGCGCATCCGCCCGGCCCAGCGCCGCATGGGCGATGTGTTGGGCAAATTTGCCCAGTTCTCACCTGACTTCATGGCCCAGGGGCGGGGCGAAAACATGGAGGGCGAGCGCGAGACTTTATGAATCCGAAGTACATGCTCGACACCAACATCTGCATTTACCTCATGAAGCACCAGCCGCCTGAGGTGCGAGAGCGGTTTGCCCAGTG
>CANFYZ010000021.1 GCA_947451385.1 Comamonadaceae bacterium
GGGGCCACCAAGCTGGGCTACAAAGAGGTGCACACCGGCAATATGGCGATCAACAGCCAACCCCGCGACAAGCGCGGTCGCTGCATGCAACTGGGCTTTTGCTTCCAGGGCTGCAAGAGCGGTGCCAAATGGTCCACGCTGTACACCGAGCTGCCAGCCGCCGATGCCACGGGCAATTTCGAGTTGCGTACACAAGCCCATGTGATTCGCATCGAGCACAATGCCGCTGGCCGTGTCTCGGGTGTGGTGTACCGTGATCAAGACGGCAAAGAGCAGCGCCAAAAAGCCCGCATCGTTTGCGTGGCAGGCAATGCCATCGAAACCCCCCGTCTCTTGCTGCTGTCCGCTTCGAACATGTACAAAGATGGTCTGGCCAATTCGTCGGGTCAGGTGGGGCGCAACTACATGCGCCACATGACCGGTTCGGTCTATGCCGCGTTCAAAGACCCGGTGCACATGTACCGGGGCACCACCATGGCCGGCATCGTGCGTGACGAAGCCCGTCACGACACACGTCGTGGCTTTGTCGGTGGCTACGAGTTGGAGACCCTGTCGCTGGGCTTGCCTTTCATGGCCGCTTTCCTGAACCCAGGCGCCTGGGGCAGCGAGTTCAGTTGGTGGATGGACCACTACACCAACCTCGCTGGCATGTGGCTGGTGGGTGAGGACATGCCGCGCGAAACCAACCGCGTGACCTTGAACACCGATGTGAAAGACCAGTACGGCAACTATGTGCCCAATGTGCACTTTGACGACCACGACAACGACATCGCCATGCGCAACCATGCCTTCACACAAGCCGAGCGCATTTACCAGGCATCGGGGGCGATCAAAACCTTCCGCACACCGCCTTACCCATCGACCCACAACCTGGGCACGGCACGCATGAGCTTGCGCGCACAGGACGGTGTGTGCAACCAGTGGGGCCAGACGCACGACATTCCGAACCTGTTCATCAGCGACGGCAGCCAGTTCACCACCGGCGGGGCAGAAAACCCCACGTTGACGATTGTCACGCTGGCGATCCGTCAGGCGGACTACATCGCCGCGCAAATGACGCAACGCGCCATTTGAGCGGACTGAACCCACGCAACGCAGGAACTCATCATGTGTGATTACTTTGTCAACGCCGATCCCATTCTCTATGAATCACGCACACGCACTGTGCGGATTCGAGGCGTTTCCACCAGCATCCGGATGGAGAACTTCATCTGGGACACGCTGGCGAAAATGGCCGCAGAGGAGGGGGTCACGACCAACGCGTTGATCGTGCAATTCCATGATGAGATCTTGCGTCATCGGGGTGATGTCCAAAACTTCACTTCCTTCTTGCGGGTCACTTGCCTGCGATTTCTTAGTCGTCAATGCGATGAGCTTGGAATGGCGCTTGCAGCAACACAAGAAGAAAACCTGGAGGCACCGGAGTTGATGCACGCCGTCGATTCGCCCGAGCCCGCTCTTGTGACCTCACTTACTCACTGATTTCCTTTATGGCCAAGTTGATTCACACCATGATCCGAGTCAAAGACTTGGACGCCTCGCTTCGTTTTTATGGCGAAGTGTTTGATTTGAAAATTTCCCACCGGCTCGATTTCCCCGACTTCAGTCTGGTGTACCTGCGCAATGACGAAAACGATGCCGAGATCGAGCTGACCTGGAACAAAGGTCGCGAAGAGCCCTACACCCACGGCGACGGCTATGGCCACGTGGCGGTCGTGGTGCCGGACGTCACCGTGCGCCACGCCGAATTGACCGCTGCGGGTTATGCGCCCCTGCCAGTCAAAGAATTCAAAGCTGGCGATGAATTATTGGCCCGCTTCTTCTTCATCTTGGACCCTGATGGCTACAAGATCGAAGTGCTTGAGCACCACGGACATTACCGTTGAAGACCTCTCTGGATTCCTTGCTTCGCCAGTCACTGCCCACCATCGAGCATTGGTTGGCGCAGCAGTGGGCTTCGCAGCCGCCGCCCTTGTACACCTCGGTGGATGTGCGCCATGCGGGTTTCAAGATGGCCCCGGTGGACACCAATCTGTTTCCCGGCGGCTGGAACAACGTGCCGCCGTCCATGCTGCCTTTGGCCATTCGTGGCGCGCAACGCGCCATCGAGCGCTGGTGTCCTGATGCGCGCCAGATCTTGTTGGTGCCGGAAAACCACACGCGCAATGCGTTTTACATGGCCAATCTGGCGCAGCTCCAACGCATCCTGACGCAAGCGGGCTTTGAGGTGCGCATCGGCAGCCTGCACCCCGATCTGCAGCAAGCCAGTGTCGGCTTGCCCAGCGGCGAAGTTCTGCAACTGGAGCCCCTGGTGCGACAGCGCGGACGGGTTGGCTTGAAAGACTTTGACCCCTGCCTGATTGTGCTGAACAACGATTTGTCGAGTGGTACGCCTGACATTCTTTGTGATCTGGCAACGCAAACCCTGGCTCCGCCCTTGTCCGCTGGTTGGAGCGTGCGCCGCAAAAGCCAGCATTTTGAAAAATACCGTCAAGTGGCGGCGCAGGTGGGCGAGTGTGTGGGCATGGACCCGTGGCTGATCGACCCTTTGTTTGACCAATGCAGCGGACTCGATTTTGCACGCGGCCATGGCCTGGAACAGCTGAAAGCCCAAGTCGATGCGCTGCTCACCCAGATTCGGCGCAAATACAAAGAACACGCGATTGACGCACCGCCCTATGTCGTCATCAAGGCCGACAACGGCACCTATGGCATGGGCATCATGGTGGTGCGCAGCGTGGCCGAGTTAGACCCTGTGAATCGGCGAACGCGCAACAAGATGAGCGTGATCAAGGACGGCCAAAGGCTCAGCGATGTGCTGATCCAAGAGGGGGTGCTGACGCAAGAGCGCATCCATGAGCAGGTTGCCGAACCGGTGGTGTACATGATGGGGGAGCAGGTGGTGGGCGGTTTTTACCGCACCCATGCCGAGCGCGCTGCGGACGACAACCTGAACGCCCCCGGTGCGGGTTTTGAACCTTGGACCTTGACGGCTGAGGGGGCGTTGCCACCCCAGATGGACACGGCCTGCCTGCTGGCTCGGCTGGCCGCTTTGGCCGCCAGCCGCGAGGGGTTGCCCGACCCTGTGCGTGAGGTGTATTCGCAGAACTGCGGTCTCACGCCACCCGATGCCGCCAATCTGGCGCTGTCTCTGCGTTGTTGAGTTTGAAGACATGAAGTATTTACACACCATGGTTCGGGTCGCGGACCTCGAACAATCTCTGCTTTTTTACCGCGATGCCTTGGGCCTGCAAGTGCTGCGCAGCCATGAGGTGCCGCAAGGCCGCTTCACCCTGGTGTATCTGGCCGCGCCCTGCGATGCACAGGCGCAGGTGGAGCTGACCTGGAACTGGGACGAGCATGCCTACACCGGTGGTCGCAATTTCGGTCATCTGGCCTACCAGGTGGAGAACATTTACGCCACCTGTGAGCGCCTGCAAGCGCATGGCGTGACGGTGGTGCGCCCGCCACGCGACGGCCATATGGCGTTTGTGCGCTCGCCCGATGGCATCTCCATCGAGTTGCTGCAACAAGGCGCGCCCTTGCCGCCGCAAGCCCCGTGGACCGATATGCCCAATGTGGGCACCTGGTGAGGAGCGCGCCATGACCTCGACCCTGACTTGGCCCACCACCCGGGTGGTGGCCACGCTGCCGGGCTCCTTGCCCATGGGCGGCGTGGTGCCTGAAACGCCCATCCATGCCTTCACCGAAACCCCTGCCGCTTTGCGCTGGCCGGACTCGGCAGACTTGCAGGCCGTGCGCTCGGACATTGACCTGGGCGGCTTGCTGGCCTTTGCCATCGACGATCTGGTCACGCCGCAAGAGGCGCGGGCATTGATTGCGGCGAGTGAAATTTTCGGATTTCGGGAGGAAGCCCCTGGCATCTCCACACCGCCGGGCATGCGCATGAACAAAACCATGCACTGGTTGGCCGACGATGCCTTGCTCGGCCCGCTCATGCAGCGCATGGCGGCGTTGTTGCCTGCTCACGTCGACGGCTTGGCCTTGCATGGCCGTCTGAGTCACCGCATCAATATGTACCGCTATGACGACAACGACATCTTCAATCGGCACATCGACGGCGACTGGCCTGGCTACAGCCTGGATGCGCAGCGCCAGCACCTGGTCGAGTGGCCGGGTGTACGCTCGGCCCTGACCATGATTCTGTATTTGAACGATTCCTTCGATGGAGTGCAGGGTGGGCACACCCGCTTGCTGGCGAAAAACGGCCAATGGGTGGATGTGGTGCCCCGCACTGGCAGTGCCTTGTTTTTCCGGCACGGCTTCACACCGGATTCGGTGGTCCACATCGGTGACCGGGTGAAGGGGCCGGTGCCCAAATACGTGGCGCGCATCAATGTGATGTACGAATTGAATTGAACACCTTATTGGAGAAACTTTCATGAAACACCTGGTCGGTGCCCTGTTGCTGGGCGTATTGGGCAGTCATGGTGCGCAGGCCAGCCAGGCCCTGGCCGTGTCGAAAAATTGCATGGCCTGCCACGCTGTGGAGAAAAAAATCGTCGGCCCGGCGTTTTCGGCCGTCGCCGCGAAATACGCGGGCGACAAAGCCGCGCAGGTCATGCTGGTGCAAAAAATTCAAAAAGGCGGCGGCGGGGTGTGGGGCGACATGCCCATGCCAGCCAACAGCCAGCTCAGCACCGCCGATGCGAAAAAATTGACCGCATGGATTCTGGCGTTGCCCCCTAAAGCGCCCTGAAGCTGGGCGTGCATTGTGTCTGCCCGGGCTTTGCGGTTTGATCTTTCAACAGACTTCTTTCTAGCTGTGGGATCCGTCACCTTATTGATTCAAGGGGACGTAGCCAGTGATGGGACGAGAAAAAAGCACTTCGAATTTCTTCTCAATGCTTGCTTTCATTGGGTTTCAGGCTCCTAAACCGGGGCGCGAACCAGGGATCGACGGTGAGACAGCGTAAGGGGCCTATTTTTGCTTAATCTGCTCAAGCGCCCTCAATTTTGGCGGTCTGCATCATCTTGCGCCAAACAGGCAGTTCCGCTTGGATCATGGCAGCGAATGCTTCGGGGGTTTTCGGCAGAGGCGCTGGTGCATTTTGTTTTTGCTCAAACAGTGCCGCAATTTCAGGCAAGACCAGCCAGCGGTTCAATAAAGCATTCAGCTTGCTAACGAGTTCATTGGGCATGCTCGATGGACCGAACAGCCCATACCAGGACAAAAATCCAGCGGGGTAGCCCTGCTCGGTCAAGGTCGGTACATCGGGCAGCTGCGGCATACGCTTGGGTCCGAGTGTGGCAATCGCGCGAATGCGGCCCGCTTTGATGAGCTGAACCGGTGTCGCTGAATCAATGGTGGAGACCATCAAGACACCCGAGACGACGTCAGGGGTGATGGATGCCACCGTCTTGTAGGGCACATGGTTGAGGGGGATGCCGGCCATCTCTTTGAGGGTTTCCATCACCAAGTGACCGCCTGAGCCCATGCCCCAAGATCCGTAGTTGATGCCGCCGCTTTGTGCCTTGGCACTTGCAATGAGATCTTTGATGTTTTTGATGGGCGAAGCGGCATTAACAATAAGCAGATTGCCAAACTCGCCCCCGATCAGTCCAATGGGTTTGAGGTCGGTGATGGTGTCATGCGAGATCTTTGCATTCATCGCTTTGTTGCCCAAAATACCGCCCGCAAAACTGATCACCAGGTTGTAGCCATCCCCTGGTTGCTTCACGATTTGTTCGTGGGCGATGACGCCATTCGCGCCGGGTTTGTTGTCCACTACCACGGGTTGGCCGAGTTCTTTGCCGAGCCATTCTGCAAGGGGGCGACCAAATATATCGGCGCCACCGCCAGCGCCGCTGGGAAGAACAAGGCGAATCGGTTTGGTAGGCCATGAGGTCTGGGCGTGTCCTGTTTCCAGACTGGCACTGACCATCAATGCCCCAGCGGTTTGAAGGATGCGTCTGCGTTCAGGACTCAACAGCAAAGAAGGTGGGTGGGTCATGAAATTTCTCCAAGAGTTTCAATAAGCAGGGAAAGGATGCCGTATCAACGTTTCACCACCGCTTTGTAGGTGAAGCTGTCACCGCGAAAATACATTTCTGAATAGACCATCGACTTACCGGACACATCGATCGGCGTGAAGTCAATGCGCAAGAGTGGCGCTCCGCGCGCCACTTCGAGCAGTTTGGCATGTGCCGCACTGGCCGGGACTGCTTGAGCCTCAATCCGATTGCTGCGAAGGCGGTGACCCAAACGGGTCTCCAGCAACACCACCACATCGTTGGTGTTGACATCCTCCTGGATCAGTGAGCGCATCAGCGCGGGCTCAGCATAGGCCAACACCCAGGCTAAAGGTTTACCGTCAACCAAGCGCAAGGAGCGCATCGCCATCAAGGGGTGACCAGCAGGCACATCAAGGGCGTGGGCCACAGCAGCCGGTGCGCTGACCTGCCTCACGGAGAGAACGCGCCCAATGGCATTGCGGCCTTGTTTGCGCATGTGTTCGTAAAAACCAATCAGCGGACCCATGTCGGGTAATTCGTTCGGCCGGGTGACGAAGCTGCCTTTGCCATTGATCTTTTCGATCAGTCCTTCCGCATGCAGGCTGGTCAGTGCCTGCCGCACCGTGATCCGCGAGACGCCGAAGTTGTCCTGGAGTTCTGACTCCGAGGGCAGTTTGTGACCCGGCGGCATCCTGTTGGCAAGAATGTCCCGGCGTAAGCTGTCGGCCAAACGCGAAAACAAGGTTTGGCTGTTCTCTGTGGGGTTGCGTGAAAGTTTTTTGGCCATTGTTTCGGTGAATGATGGGATGAAACGAAAGCCCAAATCACCATTCGAGGAATGTACATCTGTTATGACAGGTTGCGGAAAAAATTTATAGCTGTCATGATAGGTCTGTCATGGATACAGACAACTTTCAGACCGTGATCGGTATCGAATGCGAATGGGCCCCATTCAAAATCCACAGGAGACCACCTTGCAACACAAAAAATTTACACGATGGATGGTGTCACTGGGCCTCGGCCTGGGGCTGTCTGCCACGGCTCTGGCACAGAGCGTTTACCCTAGCAAACAGATACGCGTCATCGTGCCCTATGCGGCGGGGGGTGTGGTGGACGTGCAAACCCGGGCGCTGACGATTGGCATGGCCAAGGAGTTGGGGCAAGCCATCGTCGTGGAAGCCAAGCCAGGTGCCAATGCCAACATCGCCGCCGAGTATGTGGCGCGCTCGCCAGCTGATGGGTATACGGTTCTGATCTCATCGCCATTCCTCATCAACAACCCGTTGTTGGAGTCGAGTCTGCGTTGGGCACCTTCGGACTTTTTGCCCGTCGGTCGATTTTCTATGTCACCAAGCTATTTCGTAGTGCCCATGACATCGCCAGCCAAGACAGTCACAGAGTATGTTGAAATGGCCAAGAAGGCCAAACCACCATTGCAGTACGCGGATGGCGGGCAAGGATCTACCCAGACGATGGCCAATGAAATGTTCCGCCACGTGGCTGGCATTGCCCTGGAGTCTGTGCCTTACAAGGGTGCTCCACCCGCCATTCCCGACCTGATCAACGGCATGATGTCCATGGCCATCACGCCGTCCAGTGTGGCTGTGCCTCAGATCAAGGCGGGTAAGTTGCGCGCGCTGGCGAACATCAATAGCCGAAGATCGGCGGATTTGCCTGATGTGCCGACGATTGCCGAAGCTGGTTTTCCCGAAGTCACAGCCGTGTCTTGGTACGGCATGCACGTGCCAGCGGGTACCCCCGCCGAGGTGGTGCGCAAGCTCGAAGCAGCGATGAAAGCCGCAGCGTCCACCAACGAAGTCAAGGAGCGGCTGGTCAATGCGGGGGGTGAAGAGGCCTTTCTCGGGCAAGCCGATTTTGTGACCTTCATCAAGGCGGACTCCGCCCGCTGGGAGAAAGTGGTCAAGATCATCAAGAAGTAAGTTCACTCCAACCCATGAGCACCACCCGAAGCCCCGCCGAGCTTGCCACACTCATAGCGAAACTGAGCACCTTTGTTGAGGGCGAGATCATCCCCGCGGAAGACCTGAGCAAGGCCCATGATGCGCAGGCGGTCGAACACGCCGTCCAAGCCCTGCGCCAACGCGCTGTGGCCCAGGGGCTGGGCAACCCGCGCAGTCCCGTGAGCGATGGTGGCTTGGGCTTGTCCTGGGAAGAGTGCTGCAGCTACCTGGAGCAGGCGGGACGCAGCTTTCTCGGACCTGGCGCTTTGCAGTGCGCCGCACCGGGGCAACCGGACATTGCTGCGCTGGACATCCTGGCCAACGCGTATCAACGTCAACGCTACCTGGAACCCCTGATGCGGGGCGAAGCATACTCCTGCTTTGCGATGACCGAGCCGGCTCCGGGTGTGGGCTCCGATCCGCGGATGTTGCTGACACAGGCAAAGCGCTGTGCTGACGGCTGGGTGATCAACGGGCACAAGTGGTTCATCAGCGGCGCGATGCGTGCGCACTTTGCCATCGTCGTGGCCCGCACAGATGCGGGTGTGTCATGGTTTCTGGTGGATCGCGATAACCCCGGCTTTGAACTGGTGCGCGACATTCCGACCATCGAGCCCTTTGAGATCGGTGGCGGTCATGGCGAGATTCGCTTGAATGACTGCAAGGTGGGCGAATATGCCCTGCTCGGCGAGGAGGGGCAGGGTCTGGCGTATGCGCAGATCCGCCTGGAGGGCGCGCGACTGTTCCATTGCATGCGCTTCATTGGTCTGGCTTCGCGTGCTATAGCCATGGCGCAAGACTATGCAGGACGGCGCGAGTCACAAGGCGTGCGCTTGGCCGAGCATCAGATGGTGCAGACCATGGTGGCCGATGCCCACATTGATCTGTACGCCGCTCGGCTGATGACGCTGGATGTGGCGCGCAAGCTGGATGCAGGCGAATCCATCAGGCACCACTCGTCGATGGCCAAAGTGTTCGTCTCCGAAGCGGTCAACCGCGTGGCCGATTCTGCGGTTCAGATCTGCGGTGCGCTGGGCATTTCTGAGGATTTGCCCCTGTCGATGATCTTGCGCATGCTCAGACCATTTCGGATCTACGACGGAGCGTCCGAAGTGCACCGCTCGGCCATTGCCAAAAGAGCCCTAAGCAAGGGCCTGGTGGCCTGAGCCCTTAAAAAAATTGAAAGCTTCCATGTTGGACACACCTGAACTCAGCGCCTTTCGGCAAAGCATTCGCAGCTTCGTAGTCGAGTATTTGCCCGACGACATCCGCCAAAGGGTGCGCGAGGGAAGACTGCTGGGTCGCGAACGCATGCATGCGTGGCACGCTATTTTGGCCCGTCATGGCTTGCTCGTTCCCCACTGGCCCGTGGCCTGGGGTGGTCAGGGCTTCAGCGTACCGCAGCAGTTGGTGTTTGATGAAGAGATGGCGCTGGGCGATGCCCCCGAGCTCAACGCGATCACTTTCGACATGATCGGCCCGGTGTTGCAGCGTTACGGCAATGCGGCGCAACAGCAGCGCTTTTTGCCGGACATCGCTTCCGGTCAACAATGGTGGTGTCAGGGCTATTCGGAACCCAATGCGGGTTCCGATTTGGCGTCATTGACCACGCGGGCCGATTTGGTGGGGGACCATTACGTTGTCACAGGCTCCAAGATCTGGACATCGGGTGCCCAGTACGCCGATTGGATGTTTTGTCTGGTGCGTACCGACCGCGAAGCCCGTGCACAGCAGGGCATCAGCTTTTTATTGATCGACATGAAAAGCCCGGGCATCACTGTGCAGCCTATCTTGGGCATTCATGGTTGGGCGGTGTTCAATGAAGTTTTTCTGGACCATGTGCAGGTCCCAGTGTCAATGCGCATTGGCGATGAAAACCGAGGTTGGACGATTGCAAAGTCCTTGCTTGAATTTGAGCGCTTAAAGCTTGCCCGCATTGGCGAGAACAAGCGCAGACGTGCCCGGGCTCTGGCGGTTGCACATAGCCGACGTGAGGCGGGTCGCCCACTCACTGAGCGGCCTTGGTTCAGGGAGCGATTTGCAGAACTGGATTGCCGACTTATGGCGCTTCAAGCCAATGCGGGCCGCTTCATTGAACGAGCACAGGCCGGAGAGCCGATTGGCGCCGAAGTGTCGATGCTCAAATTACGCGGCAGTCGCTTGATCCAACTTTGGGAGGAATTGATTGTGGACGCACTTGGCCCTGAAGCCATGCCACTCGACCCTCAATGGCTGCAGTCCCATGCAGGCGCCAACCCTCAGGACTCGATTGCTGGCACCGCTTCGTCGCGCCGATTTTTGTCCCGCGGTTTCACCATTGCAGGCGGCTCCAGCGAAATTCAACACAATATTCTGGCCAAACAGGTACTTGCTTTATGAGTGCTTACACTTTGAATGAGCAGCAAGAGATGCTGGCCGACAGTGCGCGCAGTTATCTGAGTCGCAGCAAGGCTGCAAAGCCCCATTCACAGCAGGCCGTCGACCTCGCAAACGATGCTGCCAGATGGTCAGAAATGGCGGATTTGGGCTGGCTGGCACTGCCCGTGCCCGAGCCCTATGGCGGCCTGAGTGGCTCGATGGCAGACATCTGTGCACTGACCGAGGAACTGGGCCATGGGGTGGTGAATGCGCCCTATATTGCATCCGCTGTGTTAGCCGGCATGTTGCTCACAGACGTGGCGCCCCAAGCCGTTCTAGATCAATGGTTACCCGCGTTGGCCGACGGGAGCAAGCGCTTGGCCCTGGCTGCCTGGGAGCCGGGTGCACGTTTTGACTTGACTGAGGTGAACACCTGCGCCACACAGGAGGGAGCTGATTGGCATGTCGATGGCCAGAAGGTGCTGGTGCTGGGCGGTAGTCGTGCGGACGGGCTGTTGGTGTGTGCCTGCATCAGCGGCAGCCAAGACCTGGGGATTTTTTTATTGACAGCTGACGGACCCGGCCAGCAAAGGCTGGCGCAGACACTGTTCGACGGGCAAGACGCGGCCAATTTAACGATGCACTCGGCAAGTGGTGCCACGCTGCTGTGCCGAGGTGAACGCAGCAAAGTGTTAGGTCATTTGGACGTGGCGCTGGAACGCGCCACCTTAGCTCACTGCGCCGACACCGTGGGCGCGATGGCCCGCGCCTTTGCCATCACACGCGAGTACCTGGGTACGCGCAGCCAATTTGGCAAACCGATTGCCGCGAATCAGGTGGTGCAGCATCGCTTGGTCGATATGTTTGTAGAGATCGAAGAGGCGCGCTCCCTGATGCGCATGACCGCCAGTCTGTATGACAGCACGGGCAGTGACTCGGCCGCAATGCTGAAACGCCACCTGGCCGCCACAAAAGCATTTGTTGCGCAAGTGGCGCACCACGTCTGGGAAGAGGCTGTGCAACTGCACGGTGCCATCGGTATGACACAGGAATACGAGGTCGGAGCCTATGTGAAGCGCTTGGCTCTGGCCACCAACCTGTTCGGCGATGCCGCATTGCACTTGGAACGTGTGGCCTCATCGTCTTTGAACAATTGAAACCGATCGCCACAACAAGGACTCGACAAATGCAAGAACCCATTGAATCGCCTGAAACCACTGCATCCACCGTCATCGTGACCGTGGCGGAGGGTGTGATGCAAATCGTGATGAATGCGCCTGAGGCGCGAAATTCAATGTCGGCTAAGGGGATGGTGGAGGGCATTCTGGCTGCTTTGGATCAACTGGAGCGCGATCCGCATCTGCGCTGCGCGGTTGTTACGGGCGCTGGCGGCGCGTTTTCGTCTGGCGGCAATTTACAAGACTTGGCTGCCAAATCCGAAGCTCAGGTGCGTGCGCAAATGAGTGCGAACACCTGGCTGTACCGCCGCATCGCGCTGTGCGACAAACTGGTGATTGCGGCTGTAGATGGCGCAGCCTACGGTGCTGGCTTGGGTCTGGCCACTTGCTGCGACTGGATTGTGGCTGGCGAGTCGGCGGCATTCTGCAGTGCTTTTGTGCGCGTGGGTGCCATGCCCGATGCAGGATTGTTTTGGTCTTTGCCTTCCCGCCTTGGCGCGGCAGGGGCACGGCGCATGATGCTGCTGGGCAAGGAAGTGCGTGGCGCCGAGGCTTTGGCCATGGGTTTGGTCGATGACTTTGTGAGCGAAGGCTCAGCCCTGCCTGCGGCATTGGCTTTGGCTGGGCGCTTTGCGCAAGGACCTACTCGTGCCTATGGGCGCATCAAGGCCGGTTTGCGGCAAGCCCCCATGTCACTCGAACTGGCACTGCAGTTTCAGCTTGACAATGGCCCAGGCCTGTTCGCCAGCGAGGACTTCAAGGAAGGTGCCAAGGCCTTTCTGGAAAAACGCAAACCCGTCTTCAAAGGCCGCTGAGCGCGGCAATCACACTCTTTCAACACACAAACAATCATGACGCGTCCAGACCCCTCAGAGATACCCCCCTTGCAGGGCCTTAGGGTGGTCGAATTTGGCCAGTACATTGCTGTACCCGCCGCTGCTCAAATGCTGGCCGATTTGGGTGCCGATGTAATCAAGATCGAGTCCAGATCCGGGGATGCCGCAAGGTATGTCGGATGGACTAATGATGCCTATGGCCCGATGTTCAGCGCCTACAACCGCGGCAAGCGCTCGGTCGTACTTGACCTGCGCAGCGAAGTGGGTCGTCAACAGGCACTGGCGCTGGCCTGCAGTGCCGACGTGGTCTTGCAAAACGCACGTCCAGGCATCATGGACCGACAGGGTCTGGGCGCGGCGCGACTGATGGAGATGTCGCCCCGACTTGTTTATGGCCAGGTCAGTGGTTTCGGTCAGCAAGGCCCTGCCAGCCTCAGGCCGGGTTTTGATATTGCGGCCCAAGCCGAGAGCGGCATGATGAGTCTGAATGGCGATGCCGACCGCGATCCCACCCGCGTGGGATTTACCGTGGTGGATGTGATGGCTTCCCAGGTCCTGAGCAATGGCGTGCTGGCAGCATTGGTGCGGCGCGGTGTGACAGGGCAGGGTGGATTGGTGGATGTCTCATTGATCGATGTAGCCGTCTCTGCCATGGCCAATGCTTGGTCTGAGTACCACTTGAGCGGGTGCATGCCTCTGCGACGCGGCAATGTCCAGCCCAATACCGCACCTGCGGCCGATGTGGTGCGAACTGCCGACGGCATGATTGTGCTCTCGGCCTACACACAAGATCACTTTGGTAAGTTGTGCGCAGTGATCGGCGCGCCCGAATTGTCCAGCGATCCCCGCTTTCGTGAGGGTGCGGATCGCGTTGCCAACAGACCTGCCTTGATGCATGTTTTGGGTCAAGCCATGTCACACATGACATCCGACCAGGTGTGCGATTTACTTGCATCGGCGGGTGTGGTGGCCGGGGTCATCCGCACTATGGCCGATGTGAAAGCGGGGCAAGCCGGTGTGTCGCCTGACTTGTTTGTGGAGGTCACTGCACCGGAGCGCGTCGCGATCCGAGTGCCCAGCTTGCCTATGCGTCTGTCGGGTGTTCAGCGCCACGCAGGTCGTCTGCCGGCACTCGGGGAGCACACGCAAGAGGTGCTGTCCACGCTCAGCGTGTGAAGGTTGCGCCCAAGCGCTCCAGACTATTGCAGGCATCGTCGACGATGCCTTTCATTACTTCAGCCACGGTACGCACTTCGTTGAAATACGCGATGCTTTGGCCTGCCGGGTGGTGCATCAGTGGTTTGACTTCATGTTCGTCGATGGCACCGAGCAGGTCGCCAACCAGGATGTCTTGCAGCGGCATCTTCAGCGGTGTGGGTGCTCCGGGAGCGGCCCATTCTTCAGACCAAGCGGTACGTATCTGGCGCAGGGTCTTTCCGCTGTCGGCGCGAGAGATGACTGTGTCGTCGCTACCGGCTTCCAACAGTTTCTGGCGCAGCGTTTCTTGCATATGGTGTTCTGAGGTGGTTAACCAGGCCGTGCCCATCCACACCCCTTGTGCACCCATGGCCAGCGCTGCCACCAGATGGCGTCCGGTGGCTACGCCGCCTGCGGCGAGTACGGGCACATCCTCTGCCATGTCCACAATCTGAGGCACCAAGGAATAGGTGCCAATGACACCCGTGTGGGCTCCGGCGTCGTATCCTTGAGCCACCAAAATATCAATGGGTTTTGCTAATGCGGCGCGCGCATGCTTGGGCGAACCCACCAAAGCCAGCACAAGTTTGCCGCAAGCCTTGGCGCGCTCGATCACATCCATGGGCGAGCCGATACCGCAAGCCAGCAAGTTCACGTCGGAGCGCATGACGACCTCCAACTGCTGCTGTGCCACTTCTTCGGATCGCACAAACCGCGAACGCATACCGGCCTGCGTGGCCGCAGGAACGCCATATTTCTCTTGAATGCTGCGCACAAATTGCTTGTGTGCTTGCGGCAGCATGGCTTCGATGGCTTGGCGATCATTGGTTTCGGGCATACCCGTTGGCAAGACGAGGTTGACACCAAAGGGTCGGTCTCCGACCTGTTGCCTGATCCAGGCCAGCTCCTGTTCAATTTCTTCGGGCGTGTGACGGGTGGCCCCCAGGACACCAAAGCCACCGGCAAAACAGATGGCTGCAACCACCGCGGGGTCGTGCGCGAAGCCAAAGATGGGTTGGGCTATGCCCAACTTTTTGCCCAAGCGGGTTTGAAGGTGTTCTCGTTGAAACATGGGCCAGGGCTCCGGTTTTTTTTAAAATTTGCCAGCGTTCTAATTGACTGATTATTCGTCAGTTTATTTAATAATTTTTAATTGTGGTTGACTGTAAGACATGGCGTATGCAAAATCAAGCCCTATGTCTCGCTCCAATATCCCTGCCAAGACTCAAGCACTGCCAGAGGAGGAGGCCAAAGATCCGCAGTTCGCCTATACCCTGGCCAAAGGATTGGAGGTGCTGCGCGCTTTTGACGCAGGCACTTCGTCGTTGGGTAATCGAGAAATTTCGCAGCGCACGGGCATCGGTCGACCGACGGTCGTTCGCCTGACCCGTACGCTCGCCTTGCTAGGTTATTTGAAATACCACGAACAAACAGCGCGTTACCGCTTGGCCGCAGGGGTGCTGTCCTTTGGTTATCCCTTACTGTGTCAGTTGGGTGTTCGCCAATTGGCCAGACCGCACATGCAAGAACTGGCAGATTTCGCTCGTGGCGCCGTCTCTCTGGCCATGCGGGGTGGCGACCATATGGTGCTCATTGAAAGTTGTGTGGACAAAAATGCGCCTTCTGGTCGGCCAGATGTGGGGGCCATCCGCCAATTTGCAGACACATCTTTGGGTCATGCCTACTACTGCGCTACCAGCGATGGCGAACGCAAAGAAATCCAAGGTTTGTTGAAAGCGCGCGATCCGCAAGCTTGGCCGGCGCTTAGCAAACAACTGAATGCATCGCGTAAGGCATTTCACGCCCATGGTTTTTGCATTGTGCCCTCGCCGAGTGCAGGCATGGTGGCTATTTCGGTGCCATTGGGATACATGGTCGATGATGAACTGCTCGTTATGAACTGCGCCGTGGCCCAGTTTTATCTGCAAGAAGACACATTGGAAAAGCAAATTGGCCCGCGCCTGCTCAACTTGGTGCGAATGATTCAAACCAGTCTGGGCAGACGTTGATATTGATTTTTAACCATTGGAGACAAGAAACATGAAAGTTCTTTTTTTGCGCCAAGTCGGTTGCTTCCTTGCCTTGGCTTTGGGCTGTGTCGGATCTGTTTTTTCGCAAAGCCCAGCTGACAATTTTCCAAGCAAAACGATCCGCCTGATCGTGCCCTATGCACCGGGTGGAGGTACCGATTTGGTCATGCGCGCCATCGCACCCGGTATGAGTGAGGCGCTGGGGCAGGCGATCGTGATCGAAAACCGCGCAGGGGCTGGCACCATCACTGCAACCGATGCTGTGGTGCGGGCTGAGCCTGACGGTCATGTGCTGCTTGCTGTGGGTGCTCCGATCTATCTCAACACAGCGCTAGGCATCAAAACCCCTTACGACCCCTTGAAAGACCTGGCTCCCGTTTCACTGTTGGTTAACAACCCAGGCTTGTTGCTAGTGGGTGCATCGGTGAATGCAAAAACCGTTAAAGAACTGGTGGCACTGAGCAAACAACATAAAAGCGGTCTTAGTTACGCGAGTGCGGGCACGGGCAGCTTCGGCCATCTTGTGGGGGAGTTGCTGAAGGTGCGCACAGGCATCGAGATGGAGCACATACCCTACAAAGGCAGTGCCCCGGCATTGGCTGATCTGATGGGCGGTCAATTGCCCATGGCGATAGATGCCATGATCCCCTCGGGCGCACAAGTCAAAACAGGCAAGGTGCGTGCCCTGGCCATCTTTTCGAGCGAGAGGTCGCCGCTGCTGCCGGATGTGCCCACGCTGGCCGAAGCCGGATTTCCTGGCACAGAAGCAGCAGCCACTTTTGGTCTGATGTTGCCTGCCAAAACACCGCCGAGCGTGATTGCCAAGATCCACGCCGCCATGAAAAAGGCCATCACCAACCCGGTCACGCGTAAACAGCTTGATGAGATGGGCTACCAAGTGGTTGCAAACACGCCCGAACAATTTGGTGTCTATTTGCGTGAGCAAATCATCACATGGACTCGGATCGTAAAAGACAACAATATCAAGCCCGACTGAAATCCACCATGACCGCCACACCGTCCACCAGCGGCCCGCTGAAGGGCATTCGCATCCTCGACATGGCCACTGTGGTGGCCGCACCTTTTGCCGCGACCTTA
Source organism: Comamonadaceae bacterium (assembly GCA_947451385.1). Classification (GTDB taxonomy): domain Bacteria; phylum Pseudomonadota; class Gammaproteobacteria; order Burkholderiales; family Burkholderiaceae_C; genus Limnohabitans_A. The sequence goes on from CANFYZ010000021.1 coordinate 16,635, forward strand.
TGCGGGGACATGGGCGCAGAGGTGACGAAGCTTGAACTGCCTGACGGCAGCGACACGCTGCGTCACATGTTGCCAGTCATGGGACCGCATGCGCTGTTCTGGAAAGTGACCAATCGCGGTAAACGTGGCATTACCTTGGATGTGCGCAAGCCGGAGGGTAAGGCGTTGTTTTTGAAAATGCTCCCCGGCTTTGATGTATTGGTTGAAAACTTTCGAACGGGCACCCTGGACCGATGGGGCCTGGATTTGAAAACTCTCCATGCCCATAACCCTGACCTGATAGTGCTTCGCCTGACCGGTTTTGGACAAACAGGCCCCTATGCACGCCGTCCCGGTTTTGCACGAATCTTTGAGGCCATGAGTGGCTTTGCGCATCTGACCGGCGAGAGCGGGCGGTCGCCTCAGCACATGAACTACCCTCTGGGTGATGTGATCTCAGGGGTGTTTGGTGCATTCTCTATTGCAACAGCGCTGGCAGACCGAGCGCGCAGACCCCATGGAGAACACCGCGGTTGCGAAATCGATCTCGCCGCCACCGAAGCCTTGATGCGGATGCTGGACCCCCTGCCTGTGGAGTACCAACACCAGCACATCGTGCGCGAGCGCACGGGCGCTCGAGCCACGTATTCAGCCTTGTCCAATATCTTTGCTACTAAAGATGGTCAATGGCTCACCATCGTTGGCACCAGCGGCAACAGCTATAGACGTATCTTTGACGCCATGGGCCGCGCTGATTTGCTTGAGGGTGACAGACTGGCAACATCTGCCTCGCGTTTGCAGCACAGCAATGAGGTGGATGGCATCGTCGCCGATTGGTGCCTGAGTCTTCCTCTGGCAGAGATACAAGAGATCCTGACGCGCCACGAAGTGCCACACAGCAAGGTCTATTCCATTGAGGACTTGGTGGCGGACCCGCATGTGCAGGCCCGAGAGGCCTTGATTCAATTGCCTGACCCGGACTTAGGCCATCTGGCCGCACCTTGCGTGGTTCCGCGGTTTTCCAATCACACGCCCACTACACCCCGCAGTGGACCTGGGGTCGGCGAGCACAACGCGCAAGTATTTAGCGAGTTCGGCGTGGGGTCTGAGGAGTTGGCGCGACTCAAGTCACTGGGCGTCGTCTGAATCGCAGCTGTGAATCCAGAGACCGATGCAGGAAGAATCGGTTAACTGGCGCTTCAAAAATGGGAGATTCTGGGCCAAGGCGCAGATTTTTTTGCTGAATCATGCGCCGTTGTTTTTAGAAGCTGGTACGGACGCTGATGCGGGCTGTGCGCGGCGCGCCGGGGTACAGGTAGTAGTGACCAAATTGCTTGGGTGATTCACGCCAGTAACGCTGGTCTGTCAGGTTGTCGATGCCCAGAGTCCATTCGGTGCGCGTGTCCTGAAGGCGTGTGTCGTAATGCGCCGCCAAATCGAGCGTCGTCCAAGCAGGCAGGTTGATGCTGCCGTCTTCCAAGACACGACGCTCACCCTCGTGGTTCAAGCGCAGGCTGGTGCGCAGGCCAGGCACTTGGGCCCAGCGGAATTGGGCCAGGGCACGCAGCGTCAAATGCGGCAGGTTGACCGGCCTTTGTCCGTTCAACGCTGTGACCGTGCGCACGCCCTGGGTCTGGGCATTCAGCCATTGCGCCTGGGCATGCAGCAACCACTGCGCGTCACTCCACCGACCGCCCAATTCAGCACCTTGGTGGGTTTCTTCGCCTTCTAACAAACGGCTGCCATTGCCATCGTCATAGGCCAGGGGTCTGGCGATTTTGAACAGCGTTGCATTCCATTGCATGCCGGTTGAAAGTACAGGACTTTTCAGACCGATTTCAGTTTGGCGACTTTTACCCACCCCCAACAGTTCACCCGCATTCACCCAGTAGGTGCCCGGCGAGTTGGCTACGACAAATTGCTCCAGGCCTTCGCCATAGGACACATAACCGGTCCAATCGGCCAGGGTGTGACTGATGGCCAACCAAGGTGTGTCGGCTTGACTTTGGAATCGTTTGGCGTTGGGGTTGGCGGGATCTGTCCTAACGCTGGAACGGTCCAACTCCACATGCCTCAGCCCCATCCAAACGTTCAGCGCGGTGGTCAGTTCAATGCGGTCTTGCAGGGCCCACTCCGTGCTGTACTCACTGCGCTGGGTGTTGAATCCAGAAAAATCGGGGTTGGGCAGGCTGCTGAAAGTGGCGTTGACTTGTCCAGGGGTCGCAATGTAGGCAAAGGATTGGTTGACAGGCATTCTGTCCAATTGTCTTTGCCGTAACACGCTGAAACTGAGGTGATGCACAGTGCGTCCCCAATGGACCTGGCCCGACACCGCGCTCTGCACGGCATCGCTGTAGCGTTGCTCCCGTTCACTGCGGAAGTCGTAAAGTGCAAAACTGCCATCTTTGCAATAACGGCTGTAGTCCGAGTCACCGCAGCCATAACCAAAGGTCAGTCGATCGTCTGTTTTCAGACGCTGGCTGCCGACTTGGGTGGTCCACAGCCAACCCTGGCTGAGGTTTTGTTTGAATCGAATGCTGCCGGTGTTCGCGTTGAAAACGCCCGGCAATGACCAGTCTTGTCGGGTTAAATTTCGCGTGCCGTTCACCGGTGCAGGCAATGTGGCGCCCAGCAAGCTGTAGGCATTCACCCCGATTTGCTGCCGCTCGCTCTGTTCGACCTCAAACTCCAGTTTGCTGTCGTTGGTCACTCGCCAGTCCATGGCCAGGGCGACCAGGTGGCGGTGGCCCGGGGTGTTGCGGATGTAGGGGTTGAGGTCTTCGTAGGCGGTGTTGAAGCGGTAGCCAAATTCTTTGCTCTCGCCAAACCGTCCGCCCAAGTCCAGGGCGATGCTGCTGCTTTGGCCATTGCCGTAACTGGCCGTCACGCTGCGCAGCGTGTCGTCGTTGCCGGTGGGGGCGCGTTTGACGACGTAATTGGCCAGGCCGCCGGGTGCGCTGGTGCCGGCCTGGATGCCGCTGGTGCCTTTCAGCAATTCAATGCGTTCTTTGTTCTCCATCGGGATCATGGTCTCGGCAGAGATTGGCAGGCCTTCGCGGCGGTAGTTGTAGCGGTTGTCCAGCGTGTAGCCGCGCACGCTGAGGATGTCCCAGTAGGCCGGTGAGTTGTAGCTGTCGGTGACGCTGGCGTCCAGGCGCAGAGCGTCAGAGATCCGCGTGGCACCGATGTCGCGCAGGGTGGCATTGTCGAAGTTGACCGCGCTGAAGGGCGCTTTGGACAAAGGCACATCGCCAAAGCCGCTGACCTGCTGCGGCGAGGGGCTGCTGATGGTGATTTCTGGCGTGGCGTTTTGCGCCATGGCGCTGCCCAGTGAGGCGATGCACAGCCAAGCAGCCGCTTGCGTGCGACTGGGTTTGAAAACGAGCGAACAAATATCTAAGTGGTGATGTGCCATGACGTTTCCTTCAACGTTATGACAGGTCGGCTGGTTGCTAAAGCGGTGGCGCCACGGCGCGGTGGCGATGCTCAATCAGACAAGCTTCCCTGCGCGAGGATTACCTCAATCAGGTTCAAAGGGACTTTCTCAGCCGTCTCGAAAGACAGCACCCCTAGCGAATGCGCCGCAGGTCTGCAGCGCGGTGTGTATTTTACAAGAGCCCCAAGCGTTGGTGCAGCAGGGTGGACGTTGTCGTGTATTGCAACAGGGTCTTTTGCGCCGGGTGGAGCAAAGCGGCAGCAGCAAAAGCGGCCAAGGTGGCTTCATGGAAGCCGCACAAGATCAGCTTCTTTTTACCCGGGTAGGTGTTGATGTCGCCCACGGCAAAAATACCGCTTTCGGTGGTGCTGAAGCTGTCGGTCTGCACCGGCAGTTGTTTGCGCTCCAGCGCCAAACCCCACTCGGCCAGCGGGCCCAGACGCGGCGACAGGCCCAGACTGGCCACCACGACATCGGCGCGCAGCACCTCGGTTTCGCCCTGCGCGGTCAAGACTTCGAGACCGGTCAAGCGGTGGTCATGGCTGACGCAGGCGGTGGGTTGTGCGGCCACAAAGCGCATCCCGCCTTGGTCGCATAACTGGCGCAGGGACTGCACCAGCTCAGGGCGGGCCTGGAACTGGTCACGCCGGTGCATCAAGGTCACGCTGGCGGCGCGGTCTGAGACCTGCTGCGCGGCTTGGATGGCTGTTTCCAGCGCGTTGTCGTTGTCGCCGGTCACCAACAGGTGCTGACCTTGCAGCTGGAACTCGGGCGGCAATGTATGAAAAACCTGTTGACCCTCAAAAGCCTCAAGGCCCTCCAGCGCCAAACGTTTGGGTACGAAGGCGCCGACGCCCGCTGCGATGAACACACACCGCGCCACAAAAGCCGTGCCCTGCGTGGTCGAGAGTTGCAAGCGTCCATCGGCCAAACGCTGCAGTGCGCTGACCTGTTGGTTCAAATGGTAGGTGGGGGGGAATGGTTGCAGCTGCTGGGTGAGCCGCTCGATCAGTTCACGGCCTGTGCACACCGGAATGCCGGGGATGTCGTAAATCGGTTTGTCGGCATACAACTCGATGCATTGCCCGCCGGTGTGGGGCAGGGCATCGACCACATGGCAGGCAATGCCTTGCAAGCCCAGTTGAAAAGCTTGGAACAAGCCCACCGGGCCTGCGCCGATCACCAACGCATCGGTTTCGATCGGCGCTTGCATGCGCTTCAGCGGATCAGTTCAGCCAACTTGCCGGTTTTGTCTTTCCAGTTGTCGGCATCGGGCATGGGCGTTTTGCGCTTGGTGATGCTTTTCCAGGTGGGCAACAAGGCCAGTTCGGCATTCAACTTCGTCATGTGTTGCTGGTCTGCGGGCAAGTCTTCTTCCGCATAGATCGCGTTCACAGGGCATTCCGGAATGCACACAGCGCAGTCAATGCACTCGTCCGGGTCGATCGTCAAGAAGTTGGGGCCTTCGCGGAAGCAGTCCACCGGGCAGACATCGACGCAATCGGTGTACTTGCATTGGATACAGGATTCGGAAACAACGTGTGTCATGGGAGTCAATCGATATGGGGCGGCCCCGGCACGTGCCAAGGCTGGTTCGCCAAGTCTTTGATTTTAATGGTTTTCAGTTCACCAACACGGCGCCTGAGGTTTTATGCGATGCGGTGTCCACCAGCACCAGCGCGCCCAGGATGCGAGATTGCGCAAAAGGCAGTGTCACCAGGGGCTCTTGCAGCGCCAGCGTGACGTGCCCGATGGCGTTGGGTGCCAGCTCGGTGGCTTCTTCCTCGGCCAGGGTGTTGACGTTCAGGCGGTGCACTACGCGCTGTACTTTGGCTTTGACCCAGCGGTGCCCGTGCAGCGCCCAGTACACACGGCCTGGCACCAAGGGCTCGTCGTCCATCCAGGCGACGGTGGTGTTCAGCTGGCGTTGGCCTTCGGGTGCGCCCAATGACTCTGATTTTTCGGCCAGCAGCCAGTCGCCACGCGAGACATCGACCTCGCGGTCGAGGACGATGCCGGCGCTGTGGCCGGCGGCCTTGTTTTGCGGCTGGCGTGTGGCGGACAGGACTTGCGACACCACGGCAGTCTGCCCGCTGGGGAAGACCTGGATGGTTTGGCCCGGCGCGATGCTGCCGGTGGCCACACGGCCCCAGAACACCCGGCGGCCCTGGCTGGTGACGCCGCTGTCGTGGAATTTTTCGACCCACTGCACCGGGAAGCTGAACGCCACATCGGTCTCAGGCGGGGTCACCGGCAGGTCTTCGAGGATTTCCAGCAAACTGGGGCCGCTGTAGCCACACCAATCCGCTTGGCGGTCCACCACGTTCCACCCTTTCAGGGCCGAGACCGGCACCACCGCGGTGACGCGGATGCCCGCTTCGCGGGAGAATTTTTCGAGTGCCGAAGCAATGTTTTGGTAGGCCAGGGCTGCGTCGCCCACCGCGTCGAGCTTGTTGATGGCGAACACCACCGAGGGCACGCGCAACAGGTTGACGAGCAGCGAATGGCGGCGGGTTTGTGGCAACAACTCCAGGTGGGGGTTTTGCCAGTCGAGCTTGATGGCATCGACCAGCACCACCGCGGCGTCAGCGCTCGAAGCGGCGGTGACCATGTTGCGGGTGTATTGCTCGTGACCGGGCGCGTCGCCGATGATGAACTTGCGGCTTTCGGTGCTGAAGTAGCGGTAAGCCACGTCGATGGTGATTCCTTGCTCGCGTTCGGCCGAGAGACCGTCGGTCAGCAGCGCCAGATCGGTTTCGCCCGAGCGCTGGACGCCAGCCAAATGGTCTTGCAGCACGGCCTTGGTGTCGACCAACAAGCGGCCAATCAGCGTGCTTTTACCGTCGTCCACCGAGCCACAGGTGATGAATTTGAGGGCAGAAAAGTGTTGTTCGTTGTGCATGTGCGGTTCCTGCGGGCTCAGAAGTAGCCGTCTTTTTTGCGCTTTTCCATCGAGGCATCGGACGTCTTGTCGTCCATGCGCGTGGCGCCGCGCTCGCTCACTTCGGCGGCCAAGGTCTCGATCACGATCTGCTCGGGCGTGGCGGCATCGCTTTCCACCGGGCAGGTGCAGGTGATGTCGCCGACGGTGCGAAAACGCACATCGCGCAGCACGGCCTGCTCGCCGTCCTTGGGCGGGGTCAGCTCGGTCACCGGGACCAAGAGGCCGCGGCGGTCCACCACTTCGCGCTTGTGGGTGTAGTAAATCGACGGCAGGGCGATGTTTTCGCGGGCGATGTACTGCCACACGTCCAGCTCGGTCCAGTTGGAGATCGGGAACACACGGAAGTGCTCACCGGGGTGAATTTTGGTGTTGAACAGCGTCCACAGCTCGGGCCGCTGGGCCTTGGGTTGCCACTGGCCGAAGCTGTCGCGGTGCGAAAAAATGCGCTCCTTGGCGCGGGCTTTTTCTTCGTCGCGGCGCGCGCCGCCGATCAGCGCGTCAAAGCGGAATTCTTCAATCGCTTCGAGCAGGGTGACCGACTGGTGCACGTTGCGGCTTTCGCCCGGATGGGCCAGGCGCACGGTGCCGCGCTGCATCGAGTCTTCGACGCTGCGCACGATCAATTCGGCACCCAGTTCCTGGGCCCGGAAGTCGCGAAAATCCGTCACTTCCTTGAAGTTGTGGCCGGTGTCAATCATCAAGAGGGGATAGGGCAGGCGGCCCGCACCAAAGGCTTTTTCGGCGCACTTGAGCATCACCAGCGAATCCTTGCCGCCCGAAAACAACAGGGTGGGGCGCTCGAAGGCGGCGGCGACTTCGCGCAGGATGAAGATCGTCTCTTCCTCCAGCGCATCCAGGTGGCTGTTGCTGAGGGTGTGCAACTCGGTTTGTGTCATGGCATTCATGGGTTTCTCATTTCTTCACGTGCAGGCCGCATTCTTTGGCCGCCTCGTCCTCCCACCACCAGCGACCGGCGCGGAACTCTTCTCCCAGGCTGATGGCGCGCGTGCAAGGCGCGCAGCCGATGCTGGGGAAAAACTGGTCGTGCAGCGGGTTGTAGTCCACCTTGTTTGTGGCGATGTAGTGCCACACATCGCCCCAGGTCCAAATCGCCAAGGGGTTGAACTTGTGCAGGCCTTTGGCGGAGACTTCGCTTTCGTCGTGCAGCGGCACTTCGGCGCGGGCAGCCGACTGCTCTTGGCGCAGCCCGGTGATCCAGGCCTTTTGGCCGTGCAGGGCGCGGGCCAGGGGCTCCATCTTGCGCACATTGCAGCAAGCCTTGCGCAGTTGCATGCTTTTGTACATGGCATCCTGGCCCTCATTGCGAATGAACCAGATCACCGACTCTGGCACCGGGCGGTAAACCACGATGGGCGCGCGCGAATGGGCCTGGGTGCGCTCGAGCAGGGCCAAGGTTTCGGTGTGCAACGCGCCGGTTTCCAGCACGAAGACCGGGATGTCGAGTTGCAGGCGGTTGATGAGGTGGGTGATGACCACGTCTTCAGCGCCCAGGCTGGAAGCCTGCGTGAGGGGTTGAAACTCGGCGGCGGCGCGGCGCAGCAGGGTTTCGGTCTCGGCCAGTTTGGCGGCAAAGTCGGGGCTGGCTTGGGCGTGCAGCTCGGTGGCTTTGGCCGGGGCGTGGCGCGATGAAATCAAAGAGGAATTCATCAGGCCCCCTGCGCAAAGTGGGGTTGTGTCTCGACCGCCGAGCCTTGGTAAAACCCGGCGTAGCGGTCGAGCTGGCGCTGCGCGGCGCTGGCATCCACACCGTCTTTGAGCACGGCCACGTCAAAGCCGGTGCGTTGCATTTGCACCAGCTGGTCGATCAGCACATCGCCGGTGGCGCGCAGCTCGCCGGCAAACCGCAGGCGGCGGCGCAACAAAAAAGCCTGGCTGTAAGCGCGGCCATCGGTGAAGGCCGGGAACTGCAGGTCGATGCGGGTGACGCCGGCCAAATCCAGCGTGCGCGGGTCCACGTCGTTGGCCAGCGTGAGGACGGCAGGCGATTCAACGGTTTGGTGCTCTTGTGCGGTGATGATTTTCATGTGTTTTTCTCCCCGCACTCAGACCGTTTCGGCGTCTTCAGCCGGGTGGCGGGCGGCGTTGGCGGCGGCCTTGAACGGGTCTTGGCCGACGCGGCGCAGGGTCTCGATAAAGGCTTCCTGCTTGCCGTGGCTGGCGCTCAAGCGCAGTTGTTTGTAGGTGTCGAGGATGGCCTCGATCACGTCGGGTACTTCGAAGGAAGAGAACGAGGGGCCGACCACCTTGCCGGGCGTGGCCGCGCCAGACAGGTCTTTGCCGTCCGAGCCGCCGAGCGTCACCTGGTACCACTCCTTGCCGTCCTTGTCCACGCCCAGGATGCCGATGTGGCCCGAGTGATGGTGGCCGCAGGAGTTGATACAGCCGCTGATGTGAAAGTCGATGTGGCCCAGGTCTTCGAGCTCATCCAGGTCCTGGTAGCGCTCGAGCACGGCGTTGGCCGTCGGGATGGACCGGGCATTGGCCAACGCGCAGTAGTCGCCGCCAGGGCAGGCGATCATGTCGGTCAAGAGGCCGACGTTGGGCTGGGCCACGCCCAGGGTTTTCGCTTCGAGCCAGAGCGCGTGCAACTGGTCCAGTCGCACCCAGGGCAGCAGCAGGTTTTGCGTGTGCGAGACGCGCGCTTCACCGGCCGAGTATTTTTCTACCAGGGTGGCGGCGGCATCGAGTTGCTCGGCCGTGGCGTCGCCTGGGGCGTAACCGGGGCGCTTGAAGGACAAGGACACAGCGCGCAGCTGTGGGTTGCGGTGGGGCCGCACATTGCGCGCCAGCCAGCGCGCAAAGGCGGGCGTTTTGGCAGCTTCGATGCCCAAGGCAGCTTCGGCCTGGGCCAGCCACTCGGCGGTGTGGGCCGGCAGGTTCAGGGCGGGGTCCACAAAACCAGCTTTCACCCGGTCCAACTCGGCTTGCGGCAGTGTGTGCGGCGCGCCGTCGCGCTCCAGGATTTCGCGGAACTCGGTCTCGACTTCGTCAAAGTAACGCTGACCTTCGGCCTTGACCAAAATCTTGATACGGGCTTTGTACTTGTTGTCGCGGCGGCCCCAGCGGTTGTAGACCCGCACCACCGCTTCGAGGTAGTTCATGATGTCCTGCCACGGCAGGAACTCGCGGATCACCACGCCGTTGATTGGCGTGCGGCCCATGCCACCCCCCACCAGGACCTTGAAGCCGACGTCGCCTTCGGCGTTCTTGAGGAGCTGCAGGCCCACGTCGTGCCAGCCAATGGCGGCGCGGTCTTCTGTCGCGCCGGTGATGGCGATCTTGAACTTGCGCGGCAGGTGCGCGAACTCGGGGTGCAGCGTGCTCCACTGGCGGATCAGCTCGGCGTAGGGGCGTGGATCGACGATTTCGTCGACGGCCACTCCGGCCAGCTCATCGGTGGTGGTGTTGCGGATGCAGTTGCCGCTGGTCTGAATGCCGTGCATGTTGACCGTGGCCAGCAGCTCCATCACGTCAGCGGACCGGGCCAGTGGGATCCAATTGAACTGCACGTTTTGGCGTGTGGTGAAGTGGCCGTAGTTGGTGGTCAGTTTGGGGGCCAAACCGGGCAGCTTGTCTTGCGTCGCCTGGGCCTCGGCCAGCAGGGTGGCATCGGGCGTGTCGTATTCGCGGGCGATGCGAGCCAGCACCTGGAGCTGAGCGGCGTTGATCTCGCCATAGGGCACGGCCACGCGCAGCATGGGCGCGTAGCGCTGCACATACCAGCCGTTTTGCAGGCGCAGGGGGCGAAACTGCTCGTCGGTCAACTGACCGGCTTGCCAGCGCTCCAGTTGGTCACGGTGCTCGGCCGCACGTGCGCGGACAAAGGCTTTGTCGAATTCGGTGTATTGGTACATACAAAAGGGATGAAAAAAATCAAATCAAAACCAGGGGGGGTACCGGCCCATGCCAGCCCATCAATCCGCCATCCAGGGCGGGACTTTAGTCGCTCTTTATGCCAAAACCAACGATTTATTGGTTGTACATATATGCTAGATGAGCATAAGCGCGGGGTTCAGGCCGGTGCGGCGGCGTTGCGCTCGGCCAGGATTCGGGCCGAAGGCTGGATGTTCATGGTCATTTGGAACAAGCCTGCGGCCAAGCCGATGGCCACCGCACCTTGCCAAGCCAGGTCGTAATTGCCCAGGCGGCTGTAAATCAAACCGCCGCCCCAGGCACCGATGAACGAGCCGACCTGGTGGCTCAAAAAGGCCACACCCGACAGCGTGGCCATGTAGCGCAGGCCAAACAGGTGAATCACCAGGCCCGAGACCAAGGGCACCACGCCCAGCCACAAGGTGCCCATGGCCGCGGCAAAAACCAGGGTGCTGGTGGGGGTGGGTGGCACGACAAAGTAAGCCGCAATGCACAGGGAGCGCAGCACGTAAATGCCGCCCAGCAAAAACCGCTTGGAATACAGGCCGCCCAACCAGCCAAACAGATACGACCCGAGCACATTGAACAGCCCCACCAAGGCCAGGGCGGTGCTGCCCACGCTGGGGTCGATGCCGCAAATGTCCAGGTAAGTCGGCAGGTGGGTGGTGATGAAAACCAGCTGCAAACCACACACAAAAAAGGCAATCGCCAAAACCACATACCCTTTGTGGCCCAGCGCTTCGCGAATGGCTTCGGTCACGGTTTGCGAGGCGCCCAGCACGGCAGGCACCTCGATCTGGTCAGCCCGACTGGCCATCCAGGCGGCGGGCAACATGACGCTGGCCAGGCCCAGAAAACCGATCAGCGCCGTTTGCCAACCTGCGGTGGAAATCAGATGCTGGGCCAGCGGGGAGGCCAGGGTCAGTCCGAGCGACCCCAACGCCGAGACCGAGCCCATGGCCAGGCTGCGCTTGGCAGGGGAGACGGTTTTGGCGGTCACGCTCATGGCGATGTTCGAGGCCGTGCAGGACAGCGCCAGCCCCACGCACAGGCCCATGCCCAGCGTCACGCTCCAGGCCGAGGTGGCGGTCATGGCAAACGCCAAACCCAGGGCGTACACCAGCACGCCAAACAGGGCCACGGGCCTGGCGCCATGCCGGTCAGCAAAGATGCCCATGAAGGGCTGGGTGGCCCCCCAAACAATGTTTTGGATGGCAATGGCCAGTGAAAAATCGGCGGCGGTGATGCCGATGTCGCGGATCATGTGCGGCTGCAGCAAGCCAAAGCTTTGGCGCATGCCCATGGCCAGGCTCAGCATGGTGGCGGCGCCGCCCAGGATCAACAAGGTGTTCCAGCGTGACAGGTCAGTTTGTTTCATGGCGTAATTATTCTGAAACCAGCGCTCAGGCTTGGCATATGGGAGACAGGTGGGAGACAGGTGTTAACGGGCGCCTTTGGCAAAGCGTTGCGCCGCCACATGCTTGGCCAATTCGGACTGCAGCGGGTGCGGCTGGCCGGTCAAGAGGCTGGCGATGGCCTCGCCGCACAGCACCGACAAGCTGATGCCGCGCGCGCCCATGCCGGTGCACAGGTGCAAGCCGGGCCAGCGCACCGGGTCGACGGGCCCCACCGCAGGCAGCCGGTCGGGCAGGGTGCAGCGCACACCGGCCCAACCTTGGATCTGTTCGGGGGCAAAACCCGGAGCCATGCCTTCGGCCAATGCCGGCAGCAAAGTGTTCAACCGGGTCTGGTTGGCGGCGTGGTCTTCGGTGCGCACCGGGGCTTGGGTGCAATCGCGTTCAAAAGTGGAACCGATGAACCAATGCGCTTCCGCTTGGCCCGGGGCGGCCACGCCGCTGATGAAGCTGCCGTGGCCGTTGACCGGAAAGGGCGGCAACTGCGCTTGCGTGGCCGCAGGCAGATCGGCCACCTTGCCAAAGCTGATTTGCCCGCGCAGGGGGTGCAGCGGGAAATTCAGTCCGACCTCGGGGTCGCTGTCGACCAGACCTTGGAGCAGGCCTGCGGTGTCAAAAGCACTGGCCAGCACCACATCAGGGGTGAGGGTCAGCAACTGGCCTTGGGCGTCCCACAAGGACCACCCGGCGCTGCTGTAAGAGATTCGCTGCACCGCACAGCCCAGACGCAGCGTGATGCCGGGCGTGGCCAGTTGCGCTGCGACCAAACGCTGCGGCCGCAGCCAAGCGGCCTGGCTGTGCCACAAGGCGGGGGTGCCACTGGGCAAACCTGCGGCGGTCACTTGGGCCGTGCTGGCGCGGGTGCTCCACTGTTCGTGTTCTTGGGGCAGGGCTTTGCCCGAGGGCAGTTCGCGTTTGCCTTTGATGCGGTGTTCCAGCACGCCACTCCAACCCCAGTCGGCGGCAGTGAGGTGCCCGCTGTCAGTGAGCGACTGCGCCCGCGCCAGCGTGGCTTGCACGCCCGCACGGGTGATGCGCGACAAGATGTTGTCGTCAGGCGAGACATGCGGTGCGGCCAAACCCACCGGCAGGCCGGAAGCGCCTGCACCTAAATCGGTTGCGGCTTCTAAGACCAGCACCTGCCAGCCGCGCTGCGCCAAGCTGGCGGCGACAGCGGCACCCGACAGGCCAGCGCCCACCACCGTGATGTGGTGGTCACCGCCTTCGCGCAGGTCGGACACCTCAGGCGCTGGGAGGCGGCACGTAGCCTTGGGCTGCGTCGGCACCGCCGCCAAAGAAATGGTTTTCCATCTGGCGGGCCAGGTACTGGCGCGCGCGCAGGTCGGCCAAGTTCAAGCGGTTCTCATTCACCAACATGGTTTGGTGCTTGAGCCAGTCGGCCCAGGCTTGCTTGCTCACGCCTTGCCAAATGCGTTTGCCCAGCTCGCCCGGGTAGGGAGGAAAGTCCAAGCCTTCGGCTTCCATGCCCAATTTGATGCAGTTGACGGTGCGTGCCATGACGAGTCCTTTGAAAATCGCTAAAGAAGCAGCGGTTATACGGATATAAAATCTTCGTATTTCCACGAATAAGGTGGGGCCGGCAAAATCGGAGGTCTGAGGTTGTCCTCTGACCCTGTCGCCATGTCGCCATGGCGCCGAAACGGCGCTTGCAAGCCCTTGACAGGGCGACACTTTAGCAAGCTTTGGCCTGTCCTTCTTTCTGCAGGGTTTGAAGACCTTGTCTTTTTTTCAACCACACGAGTTGTCATGAGTGCATTTCTCGAAGAGCGCGTCCTGAGCGTTCACCACTGGACGGATCGTTTGTTCAGTTTCACCACCACCCGCGATCAAGCCCTGCGCTTTTCCAACGGCCACTTCACCATGATCGGTTTGCGCGGCGAGAACGGCAAACCCTTGCTGCGCGCCTACAGCATTGCCAGCGCCAATTACGAAGAGCATTTGGAGTTCTTGAGCATCAAGGTGCCGGACGGCCCTTTGACCTCCAAGTTGCAGCACATCCAGGTCGGCGACACCATCGTCGTCGGTCGCAAGCCGACCGGCACCTTGCTGATCGACTATTTGCTGCCCGGTAAACGCCTGTATTTGATCGGTACCGGCACCGGCCTGGCACCGTTCATGAGCATCATTCGCGACCCTGACACTTACGAACGCTTTGAGCAGGTGTTTTTGTTGCACGGTGTGCGCCAGGTGAATGAGCTGGCCTACCACGACTACATCACCCAAGAGTTGCCGCAGAACGAGTTTTTGGGCGAGATGGTCAGCCAGCAACTCACTTACTACCCCACCGTGACGCGTGAGCCGTTTAAAAACCAGGGCCGCGTGACGGACCTGATGGAAAGCGGCAAGCTGTTTGAAGACTTGGGCGTATCGCCACTCAACCCGGCTGAAGACCGGGTCATGATTTGCGGCAGCCCCGAAATGTTGCGTGACCTCAAAGCCCTGTGCGAAAAGAACGGCCTGCCCGAGGGCAACACCACCAAACCGGGTGCCTTTGTGATCGAGCGGGCTTTCGCCGAAAGTTAAACTCCGCGGATGTTCCTCAAGCCCCCTCCGTTCCGCAAGGTCTTTGGCCTGATCGCGTTGGTCTGTGCGGCCATGCTGGCATTTGGCTTGTACCTGCAAGAGGTGGAGGGGTTGAACCCGTGTCCCATGTGCATCGTGCAGCGTTACGCCTTGATCGGTGTGGCGCTGCTGGCGCTGCTGGGCTCGCGCTTGCAGCGCTACGGCCGCATGGCGGCAGTGGCTGCGCTGGTCATGCTGATGGCCGGGTTTGGGGCCTTTGTGGCGGCGCGCCAAAGTTGGCTGCAGTGGTACCCGCCCGAGATCGTCACCTGCGGTCGTGACCTGTACGGCATGATCGAAAACTTCCCGCTGCAGCGGGTCATTCCCTTGGTCTTCAAGGGCAGCGGCGATTGCACCAAGGTCGACTGGACCTTTCTGGGCGGCTCGATCGCTAACTGGTCTTTCGTGTGTTTTGTCGGCTTTGCGCTGGTCGGCGCCGCGATCTTTTTCAAAGCCCTGCGCCAAAGGCGCATGGGTTAAGCCCTAAAGGCGCTTGGGCTGAGCCCCAGAGGCGCTGGGGCTGAACCGCTTCAGCTGAGCTTTTTCACCAGCACTTGGCTCTTGCGGTCCCAGTTGTATTTGCGCTTGCGCGCTTCGGGCAGCCAATCCGGGTCCATCTGCACAAAACCGCGCTTGATGAACCAGTGCATGGTGCGCGTGGTCAGCACAAAGATGCTGTTCAGTCCCATGGCGCGGGCCCGTTGTTCCACACGCTTCAACACCTTCTCGCCATCGCCCTGGCCTTGCGATTGGGGTGACACCGTGAGGGCCGCCATCTCGGCGGTTCGGGCTTCGGGGTAAGGGTAGAGCGCGGCGCAGGCGAAGATCACGCCATCGTGCTCGATGATGGTGTAGTGGTCCACATCGCGCTCGATCTCGGTGCGGTTGCGTTTGACCAAGGTGCCATCGTTTTCAAACGGCTCAATCAGTTGCAAGATGCCGCCCACATCGTCGGCCGTGGCTTCGCGCAACTCCTCGAGCTTTTCATCGATGACCATGGTGCCAATGCCATCGTGCACATACACCTCAAGCAGCAAGGCACCGTCGACTGCGAAAGGCAGGATGTGTGAGCGCTCCACACCTTCTTCGCAGGCTTTGACGCAGTGTTGTAAATAAAAGCCGATGTCGGTCGGCTCGGTCGGTGCCGGAGCCTCGGCCAGCAACTGTTTGGCCACCGCCAAGGGCAGCTCGGTGTCGATCGGGTTGTCTTCACTGGCTGGCTCGTGCGGCTTGATGCGAATGCCATGCGTTTCGGTCAAGAAGATCAGCTTGTCGGCTTGCAACTCGGCGGCCACGCTGGTGGCCACTTCTTCCATGGTCAGATTGAAGGCCTCACCGGTGGGTGAAAAACCGAAGGGCGAAAGCAGCACCATCGCGCCCATGTCCAGCGTGCGGGTGATGCCCAGCACGTCCACCTTGCGAACCAGTCCGGAATGCATGAAGTCCACCCCGTCCACAATGCCAACGGGCCGGGCGGTGATGAAGTTGCCGGAAATCACCCGCACCGTCGAACCGGCCATGGGGGTGTTGGGCAAGCCTTGGCTGAAGGCGGCTTCAATTTCATAGCGCAGCTGGCCGGCCGCCTCTTGGGCGCAGTCCAGCGAAATCTCATCGGTGATGCGGATGCCTTTGGCGTATTTGGGGGTGTGCCCTTTGGCAGCCAATTGCTCGTTCACCTGCGGGCGAAAGCCATGTACCAACACGATTTTCACGCCCATGCTTTGGATCAATGCCAAGTCTTGCGCCAAGTTGTGCAGCTTGCCCGCGGCAATGGCTTCGCCCGCAATGCCCACCACAAAGGTCTTGCCCCGGTGCATGTGGATGTAGGGCGCGACCGAGCGGAACCAGGGCACGAAGGTGAAATTGAAAACAGTGGACATGGGCAAGCTATGACAAGGTGGACGGGGGACAGCGGATAATTCAGGCTTGTCCAAGCGTTGATTTTTACAGAAGTTTCCCCCTTGTCCGTTTCCCCCCTGAAAATCGAATTCCCAGAGTCGCTCCCCGTATCGGGAAAACGCGAAGAAATCATGGCCGCCTTGATGGCGCACCAGGTCATCATCGTCTGCGGCGAAACGGGTTCCGGCAAGACCACGCAGTTGCCCAAAATCGCGCTGGCGCTGGGGCGCGGCAAGCTCAACGCCCAGCCCGGAGAAAAAGGCCGCTGGATTGGCCACACCCAACCACGCCGCATTGCTGCCAGTTCGGTCGCCAAGCGCATTGCCGAAGAACTCCAGACGCCACTGGGTGAGGTGGTGGGCTTCAAGGTACGGTTTCAGGACCGTTTGAGCAAAGACGCCTCGGTCAAGCTCATGACCGACGGTATTTTGTTGGCCGAAACCCAGACCGACCCGCTGCTGCTGGCCTACGACACCCTGATCATTGACGAGGCGCATGAGCGCAGCCTGAACATCGACTTTTTGCTCGGCTATTTGCGCCAAATCTTGCCGCGCCGGCCGGACCTGAAGATCATCGTGACCTCGGCCACCATCGATGCCGACCGCTTTGCCCGGCACTTTGCTTCCAAAAATGGCCCCGCCCCGGTGATCATGGTTTCGGGCCGGACCTTTCCGGTCGAGATGCGCTGGCGGCCTTTTGAAGAATCGCGTGAATACGACTTGAACGCCGCCATTGCCGACGGTGTCGATGAACTTTGGCAAAGCGGGGCAGGGGGAGATATTTTGGTGTTTTTGCCCGGCGAGCGCGAAATCCGCGAAGCGGCGGATCATTTGCGCAAACACCTGGCGCACAACGCCTGGACCCGCAACGCCGAAGTGCTGCCGCTGTTTGCCCGCTTGTCACAAGCTGAGCAAGACCGCATTTTTGACGGCCACACCGGGCGGCGCATTGTGCTGGCCACCAACGTGGCCGAAACCTCATTGACCGTGCCGGGTATTCGCTACGTGATCGACGCAGGGACCGCCCGCGTCAAGCGCTACAGCCTGCGCAGCAAGGTGGAGCAGTTGATGGTCGAGCCCATCAGCCAAGCGGCGGCCAATCAGCGCGCTGGACGCTGCGGCCGGGTGGCCGACGGCATTTGCATTCGCCTGTACGACGAAAAAGACTTTGGCGCTCGCCCGCGTTTTACCGACCCGGAGATTTTGCGATCCTCGTTGGCCGGCGTCATCCTGCGCATGAAGTCGCTGCATCTGGGCGTGGTGGAAGACTTTCCGTTCATCGAAGCCCCATCCAGCCGTGCCATCAACGACGGCTACCAACTGCTGGCCGAGCTGGGCGCGGTGGATGAGGCGCAAGAACTCACTGCCATCGGTCAAGAACTGGCCCGACTGCCGCTTGACCCGCGTGTCGGTCGCATGATTTTGGAGGCGCGCCATCGCAACGCGTTGGAAGAGGTGCTGATCATTGCCAGTGCCATGTCGGTGCAAGACGTGCGTGATCGTCCGATGGAGGCCCAGGCGCAAGCGGACCAACAACACGCCAAATTTGACGACGACAAAAGCGAGTTCAGCGGCTATTTGAAGCTGTGGAAATGGGTTCACGCTGCACGTGGCGGCCAGGACGCCCACAAACTCAGCAACCGCCAGTACGAGCAACTGCTGCGGCAAAACTTCATCAATATTCGCCGGGTGCGCGAATGGCGCGATACGCACACCCAACTGCTCACCGTGGTGACGGAGCACCGTTGGCGCATCAATTCGCAGCCTGCCAGCTACGAGCAATTGCACCTGTCCATGTTGTCGGGTCTGCTGGGCAACGTGGGTTACAAGCTGGAAGACGAAGAGGCTTATTTGGGCGCTCGGGGCATCAAGTTCCATCGCCACCCAGGCGCACACCTCTCCAAAAAACCTGGGCGGTGGATCGTGGTGGCCGAGTTGGTTGAGACCACGCGCCTGTTTGGCCGAGGCATTGCGGCGATTGAGCCGCAGTGGCTGGAGCAGGTGGGCGCACACCTGTTGAAGAAGCAGCTGCTGGACCCGCATTGGGAGAAAAAGTCGGCCGAAGTGGTGGCGCAGGAGCGTGCCACGCTGTATGGCTTGGTGGTCTACAGCGGCCGGCGCACGTCTTACAGCCGCGTCGACCTGCAGGGCGCGCGTGATATTTTCATTCGCGAAGCGCTGGTGGGGAATCAGTGGGAAACCAAGCTGCCGTTTTTGGCCAGCAACCACAAAATGATCGCCAAGGTCGAAGAGCTGGAGCACAAGTCGCGCCGGCAAGACGTGCTGGTGGACGACGAGCTGATCTACGCTTTTTACGACCAGCAAATCCCGGCGGATGTGTGCAGCGGCCGCTTGCTGGAGAACTGGTACCGCGCTGAAAGCGCCAAGCAACCCCGTCTGCTGATGCTCAGCCGCGAGGAACTGATGCGCCACGAGGCCGCAGGCATCACGACACAGGCGTTTCCCAAACAAATTCGTTTAGGCGGTACCGATTGCACCGCCACCTACTTGCATGAACCGGGTGACGCGCGCGACGGCGTGACGGTCACGGTGCCGTTGTTTGTGCTGAACCAGGTGAGCGAAGACCGCTGCGAATGGTTGGTGCCCGGCCTGCTCAAAGACAAGATTCAGGCCTTGTTGAAAAGCCTGCCGCAACGCCCGCGCAGCCGCTTTGTGCCGCTGCCGGAATCGGCTGCGCGCCTTGCCGCTGCGTTGTCGGTGCCTGAGGTTTTTGGCAGCGGCTCTCTGACCGATGTGCTGTTGAAAAAGTGCCGTGATGAAACCAGCTTGGACATCAAACGAGGCGACTTCAAACACGAGATGCTCAGCCCGCATTTGTTCATGAACCTGTGCGTGGTCGACGAACACGGTCGCCAAATGGGCATGGGCCGCAACCTGGGCGCACTCAAAGGCGACTTGGGAGCCAAAGCGCGCGGTGCTTTCCAGGCACTGGCGCAGCTGAAGGGGAGTCTGGGTGGCGAGGCCCCAAAATCAAACGAGGTCGGCGCCAAAAATTTGGGGCCGAAATTGGGGTCAGCGAAATTGGGGTCAGAACCCGATTCCTCTCGAGGACAAGCTTCCAAGCCGCCCACCCAGCCAGCCCCCATCACTCCCCAGCGCTACACCGCCTGGACTTTCGGTGAGCTCCCCGAGCTGATGGAAATCAGCAAAGGCGGGCAGTCCTTGATCGGCTTTCCCGCGCTGGTGGACATGCAAGACGCGGTCACCATTGAAGTGTTCGACGAGCCTGAAGTGGCCGCCAGCAAAAACCGCGCGGGCTTGCGTCGCCTGTTTGCGCTGCAGATTAAAGACGCGCTCAAGTACCTGGAAAAAAACATCCCCGATCTGCAAAAAATGGCCGTAGCCTACATGCAAGTCGGACGCTCGCCTGACGGGACAGGCGGTGGCACGGCCGACGAGCTGAAAAACCAAATCATCGACGTGGCACTCGACCGCGCCTTTTTGCTCGACCCGCTGCCCAATGATGAAGCCACATTCAAGCGCCGCATGGACGAGGGCAGGGGCCGCTTGACCTTGATTGCCAATGAGGTGGCGCGGCTGGCAGGCACCATCTTGCTGGAGTTTGGCGTAGCCACCCGCAAGATCAAAGACACCAAAAACGCGCCCGACGCGACGGCAGACTGCACGCAGCAACTGCAACGCTTGGTGCCGAAAAACTTCATGGCCACCACCCCGTGGCCGCAGCTGCAACATTACGCGCGTTACCTGAAGGCCATCACCCTGCGCCTGGACAAATACCGCGCCGACCCGGCCCGCGACGCCCAGCGCCTGACCGAGCTCAGGCCGCAAGAACAGCGCTACTGGCGTCTGGTGGCCGATCGCAAAGGCGCGCAAGACGCCCGCATGCTGGAGTTCCGCTGGTTACTGGAAGAACTGCGCGTGAGCTTTTTCGCGCAAGAACTGCGCACCCCGCAGCCCGTCAGCATCAAGCGGCTGGAGAAGGCTTGGGGGCAGCTGAACCATTGAAATCAGCTTATTTTTTACCGAACTTGCCCTTGGCTGCGGTCACACAGTTGGCCTTGGCGTCGCCTGCCAAGGCATCGCACTTCTCGATGGCGACTTTGTAGTCGGCGTCCATCTTTTCGGCCGCAGCGTCTTTTTTAGCCTCGCCAATTTCTTTGCCCATCTTGGCGTCTGCCAGCGCTTTTTGCTCGACGGCTTTGGCTTCCTGCACACAGACGTTCTTGGCGTTGCCCGCGAGGTCGTCACATTTTTCCTTGGCGATGTCGTAGGCCACTTTGGCTTTGACCACAAGCACTTTGTTTTTGTCAGTGACTTTGCCTGAATAGCTGAATTCCAGCTCAGCGCGGGCCACTTTCTCTTTGCCTTTGGCTTCTTCTAAGCAAACGTCTTTGGCGTTGCCTGACTGCGAATGGCAAGCTGCTTTGTCTGCCGTGTAGGTTTCACTGATGCGTGCTTTGTCGGCTTTGTAATTAGGCTTGCTCATGGTCTGAGCTTGCGCTGCAGTCCATGCCAGCAGGCTCACGCACAGGACAGCGGCGGGTACATGGGGGAGTTTGGTCATGAAAAATTCCTTTAGGAGTTAAAGGATCTCATTTACCCACGCTTGGCTTTGGGGTTCTAGGCGATAACGCACACTCGGTGCCCATCGTGGCGGCCTTGCTATTTATAAACAAATTGTTTATGATTTATGCATGATCGAAAGCTTTGCCAGCGACGAAACCGACCGACTGTTTGCCACAGGGAAATCGCGCCGCTTGCCATCCGAAATCATCAAACGTGCAGTGATGCGATTGACGCAGCTTCACGCGGCCGTCGAAGTTGATGACCTGCGGATGCCGCCGTCCAACCGCTTGGAGGCGTTAACGGGCGGCTTGGCGGGCAAATGGAGCATTCGGGTCAATGACCGTTGGCGTTTGTGCTTTCGGTTTGCGCATGGGCATGCGTATGACGTTGAAATTTTGGATTACCACTGAGGAATGATGAAGATGATTGCCAAAAATACTGTTGATGGTTTGCCGGCTGTCCACCCCGGTGAGTTTTTGCGTGAGACGCTGGAAGACCTGGCTATGACGCAGGCTGCCTTTGCTGAGGCCATTGGCGTGTCTGCCATGCGCGTCTCCCATTTGCTTAAAGGCGACCGCCCGGTAACCGCCGAGCTGGCTTTGCGTCTGGGCCGGGCATTGGGCCAAACGCCGCAGTACTGGCTCAACCTTCAATCTGCTTATGACCTGAAGATGGTGCAGATTGAAATGAAAGACAGCTTGAATGATGTGCGTAAGTTGGCGGTGGCCTGAGCGATTTCTGAGTCAGGGAGAGGCCCTGTCCACGCCAGAGACGCGCATTGCCTGACCGAGCTGAAACCGCTGTGTAAATACAGAAACTGGCGCCTACTCGGCCGCCAGCCCCATTTCCCGCGACAGCTTGCGGTAGGTCGGCCAGGAGCGGCTGATGAAGTGCTGTAACTCCGCGCCTGTGAGCGGCGTATCTTCCGCGCCCAGCGTCTCGCGAACCGACTTCACGCGCGCAGAGTCGGTTACCGAAGCCGAAACCAGGCGCGCCAACGTGTCAATGATGATTTGCGGGGTTCCTGCCGGCGCCATCAGGATGTTCATCTCGGCCAGGTCCTCATAGGCCGGGCCCCTGAAGCCGGCGTCCACCCAGGTGGGTGTCCCCGGCAACTTGCTTGAACGCGAACCGACCACGATCACCATCGGCTTGATCAGACCCTTTTCAAGGCCTCCGGCAAGGCCCGCAAGCGAGCCCGCGCCGATATCAATGTGGCCAGCATACAGGTCGGTGACCATCGCGCCGGTTCCGCGGTAGTTGACGACGTTCAGTTGCGCTCCGGTGTCCTTGACCAGCTGGGCGAGCATCATCTGCCATCCCGATCCGATGGCATAGTTGCCAACATTCACCGGCTTCTTTTTGGACAGCGCGACCAGCTCCTGGACCGTCCTGGCAGGAAAGTCCTTGTGCGTCGAGGCCACTACCGGGCCCACGCCAATCGCGGCGATGGGCAGGAGGTCCTTGTCGGGGTCGATCGATGGCTTCTTGATGAGCACGGGCATCTGGGCCAACACGCTTTGCAGGGACACCAACAGCGTGGTGCCGTCAGGCGTTGAGCGCGCCACGGTTTCACCGGCCAGCATGCCGACACCGCCGGGCTTGTTCTCTACCGTGACCGGCACGCCCAGCTTCTGGGAAAAGTAGTCCGAGTAGGCGCGCGCCGTAGCGTCTGTGGAAGCGCCAGGCGCCTGGCCGCAGATCAGGCGGATGGGTCTGGTGGGTTTCCAGTCCGAAGCCTGCGCGAACGTAGCGCCGGGCAAGGCCATGGCGGCCAGGCTGGCTGCGATCGCATCGCGCCGGCTGATGGAAGAACGCTTTTGCTGGGTCATGCGAATGTCTCCGTTAGGGTTGTGCTCTCACCATTGTCGCTGACGGCCAGTTCCCCTAATGGTCATGCTATTTCTCTCTGAAATTTTGCGAACGTTATTTTTCACAGCGATGGGCAATCACGCCACAAGAGGAGCCGAACGTCCTATTGCTTCATTCTATTTGTCAGTCTTCGACACGTCATGAATAAGAGTGAGCATATCTGCCTTTGTAGATGAGTAAGGTGAACTCTTTGCGGCAATGATTGCTATGTTGAAATCCCCGCTTCATACATTGCAAATAGCCGATTACTTTCGCTTTTGTAGCGTCTTTGTGCAGGATGTCATCGATATTTTTAAAGGTTTGCTCCAACATAGGTTTGCATTTTTTGAGGCGCGGTGGGTGCTGCCCGAATGTGAAAAAGGCATCCGAAGGTGCCAGGGTGTTGGCGGGTTGGCTGCTTCAATGCAATGCTGCCAGCGCCGCCTCAGGCGCTTTGTCCAAGACCTTGAGCAAAGCCTTGGCTGCGCCTGTCGGGCTGCGTTTGCCTTGTTCCCAGTTGCGGATGGTTTCCAGTGACACGTCGATGCGGGTGGCAAATTCGGCTTGGCTGAAGCCCAGACGGCGGCGCACACGACGTGCAAACTTGGCCGCGTCTTGCATAGCCAGCGCTTCGTCTTGCGCCATTTGCACGGTCATTTGCGCTTCTGTGGTGGCATCGACCTGGGCTGGTTTGATTCGCCCGATGGTTTGCTCAGCCATCTTTGCGGGATCAATCTTCATTCGTGTCGTTTTCATAGTGCTTGACCTCTCGGGTGTTGGCTTTTCTGGCGGAGATGATGCGGGTTGCGTTGGCGCGAGCGGTGTAGACCACCACAAAGATGCGTGACCCGATGCGGCCAGTGAGTTGGAATCGTTCTTCGCCGTAGCTGTGTCGCTGGTCTGCGCGATTGAGTCGGTTGGTGTCAAAGAAGGCTTGGGCTGCATAAGCAAAGTCAAACCCTCTTTCCTGAAAACAAGTTTCGCTTTTGGTTTCATCCCATTCGAATTCCATGTCTCAGTGTAGGCCAATGACCTATGTTTGGCAATCTGAGATTTTTGTGGGTTGCGTCAACCTTTTGTGTCCCCCGTCAGTAGCGACCGCAACTGCATGTCTCTCCCCAAAATCCGCCATTGCTTTAAAACCCGCCGCGAACCGCTGGGGCGCCCAATTCAGGCAAACTACAACCCCTTCCTTCACCTTCCCAGCCACTGATCTACCGCTTGTCGTCTGCTGGGATGCCCCAATTGCCTGGAATCACCGCATGGAAATCAAAGTCAATTTTCTCGACAAACTGCGCCTGGAGGCCAAGTTTGACGACTTCACCGTGGTGGCCGATCAGCCCATTCGTTACAAGGGCGATGGCTCGGCGCCCGGGCCGTTTGATTATTTTTTGGCGTCTTCGGCTTTGTGCGCAGCGTATTTTGTGAAGCTGTATTGCGAAACGCGAAACATTTCTACCGAGCACATTCGCCTGTCGCAAAACAACATCGTCGACCCTGACAACCGTTACCTGCAGACCATCAAAATCCAGGTGGAGTTGCCGGCCGACATGTCCGACAAGGATCGCCAAGGCATTTTGCGGTCCATCGACCGCTGCACGGTCAAAAAAGCGGTGCAAGCCGGGCCGGTGTTTGTGGTCGAGGCGGTGGACAACCTGGACGCCGACGCGCAGGCCTTGCTCAGCCTGAACCCCGATGCGCAAGCGCAGACCCGCATCGCGGGCAAGGACCTGCCGCTGGAGCAAACCATCGCCAACATGACGGCGGTGTTGGCCAACCTGGGTATCAAGATCGAGATCGCGTCGTGGCGTAACCTGGTGCCCAACGTCTGGTCGTTGCACATCCGCGACGCGCATTCACCGATGTGCTTCACCAACGGCAAGGGTTCAAGCAAAGAAAGCGCCTTGGCCTCGGCGCTGGGTGAATACATCGAGCGGCTGAACAACAACCACTTTTACGCGGGCGTGTTTTTTGGCGAGGACCTCGCACAGGCCGACTTTGTGCACGACCCCCGTGAGCGCTGGTTCCAGCCCGGCAAACGCGACGCGCTGCCCAAAGGCTTGTTGGACGCGCACTGCTTGCGCATTTACAACCCCGACGGCGAGCTGCGCGCCTCGCACCTGTTCGACACCAACTCCGGCAATACCGAGCGCGGCATTTGTGCGCTGCCTTATGTGCGCCAGTCCGACGGTGAGGTGGTGTATTTCCCGTCCAATTTGGTGGAAAACCTTTTCGTGAGCAACGGCATGAGCGCGGGCAACACCTTGGTTGAAGCGCAGGTCCAGTGCTTGTCAGAAATTTTTGAGCGCGCGGTCAAGCGCGAGATCTTGGAAGGCGAAATGGCCTTGCCGGATGTGCCGACTTCTGTGTTGGCCAAGTATCCTGGCATCGTGGCCGGCATCGAGGCTTTGGAAGCGCAGGGCTTTCCGGTCTTGGTCAAAGACGCGTCGCTGGGCGGTGTGTACCCGGTGATGTGCGTGACCCTGATGAACCCGCGCACGGGCGGTGTGTTCGCGTCCTTTGGCGCGCACCCTCGGTTGGAAGTTGCGCTGGAGCGCAGCTTGACCGAGTTGTTGCAAGGCCGTAGTTTTGAGGGCCTCAACGACCTGCCTGCGCCGACTTTTGTTAGCAACGCCGTGACCGAGCCCAACAACTTTGTGGAGCATTTCATCGACTCCAGCGGCGTGGTGTCGTGGCGGTTTTTCAGTGCCCAAGCCGACCACGACTTCGTGGAGTGGGACTTTGCCGAGCATGGCAACGATGCCACCGCGCAAGAGGCCGCCACGTTGTTTGGCATCTTGCAAACCCTGGGCAAAGAGGCCTATGTGACCGTGCACGACCAACTCGGCGCCACCGCCTGCCGCATCTTGGTGCCGGGCTATTCCGAGGTGTACCCGGTCGAAGACCTGATTTGGGACAACACCAACAAAGCGCTCTTGTTCCGCGCCGATGTGCTGAACCTGCACCGCTTGGACGACGAGGCGTTAGAGGCCTTGTTGGAGCGGTTGGAGAACAACGAGCTCGACGACTACCTCGACATTGCCACGCTGATTGGCATTGAATTTGACGACAACACCGTGTGGGGCCAGTTGACGGTCATGGAGCTCAAGCTCTTGATCCATTTGGCTTTGCAGCAGTTGGAAGAAGCCCACGAGTTGGTGGGCGCTTTCTTGCAATACAACGACAACACGGTGGAGCGCCGCTTGTTTTACCAAGCCCTGAACGTGGTGCTCGAGGTGACGCTGGACGAGGACTTGGACTTGGCGGATTACGCCGTCAACTTCCGCCGCATGTTTGGCGACGAGCGCATGGACGCGGCCATCGGCTCGGTGGACGGCCGCGTGCGCTTTCATGGCCTCACGCCCACCAGCCTCCAGTTGGAAACCTTGGACCGGCACCAGCGCTTGCTCGACAGTTACAAAAAACTGCACGCAGCACGGGCGAGTGTGGCGGCGAAGCAGGCCTTGGTTTAATCCTGCCCAGCGGGTTCACTTCCCAAACAGCTTCATCACCTGCTGCCACCCGCGCAGCAGCAGGCCTGCGCGCTCCACCTCGGCTTGCGCCACCAGCGGGGTTTCGCCCACGGGTTTGCCGTTCGAGGTGGCGATCACCTTGCCGATCACTGCGCCTTTGGCCACGGGGGCTTCCAGGTCCGGCTTGAGTTCCACGGTGGTTTGCACTTGCTGGCCGCGCGGCACAGTCAGCATCCAGGGGGCGCCCAGACCTGCGGCAACCGTGTCGGCTTTGCCGAAGCTGACCTTGGCGCTGGTGACCACGGCACCCGGCTGAATCGGTGTGGCTTTTTCGAAGCTGCCAAAGCCCCAACCGAGCAGGGTCCGCGATTGGTCAGCCCGTGCCTGGGGGCTGTTGGTGTTGAGGATGACCGTGATCAGGCGCATGTCGTTGCGCTTGGATGAGGTCACCAGACAGTAACCGGCTTCTTCGGTGTGGCCGGTTTTCAGGCCGTCCACGGTGGGGTCGGTGTAGAGCAGGGCGTTGCGGTTGCCTTGTTTGATGCCGTTGTACTTGAACTCGCGTTCCGCATAGAGCGGGTAATAGTCAGTGCCGCCGCCGATGATGGCGCGCGCCAAGATCGCCAGATCCCGCGCTGACGACTTGTGCGCCGGATCGGGCAGGCCCGTGGGATTCACGAATTGCGTGTGCGTCATGCCCAGTTTTTGGGCTTCGGCGTTCATCAGCTTGGCAAAGCCCGCTTCGGAGCCGGCCATGTGTTCGGCAATCGCCTTGGAGGCGTCGTTGCCCGACTGGATGATGATGCCGCGCAGGATGTCGATGACCGTGGCCTGGCTGTTCAGCGGCAGGTACATGCAAGACTCGGTGCTGGTGCCGCGGCACCAGGCGTTTTCACTGACCGAGACCAGGTCGGTGGGCTTGAGCTTGCCTGACCGCAGCGCCTGTTCGACCAGGTAGCTGGTCATCATTTTGGTGAGCGAGGCGGGCGGCAGTGCTTCGTCCGCGTTGGCTGAGGCGAGCACCTGGCCGGAATCAAAGTCCATCAGCAACCAGGCTTTGGCGGGCAGCGCGGGCGGGTTGGCGGCCAAAGCGCTGTCAGCTTCCAGTGGCGGCAAGGCGTTCGGGGTGGCCGCTGCCTTTTTGTGGGGCACGGCCTTGCTGGGCGCGGCCTTTGCATGGCTTGCGGATTTACCTGACGGGTGTCCAGCGGCCAAAGTTGCGCCGCTGGGCGTCAGAGCGCCTGCAGCGATGGCGAATATGAAGGGAAAGACGTTAAGGACGTGAAGTACTTTGATTGGGGAAGAAATTTTGTTTTTCATGAGAAATTTTGTGCAGAGCGCAGATTTTCGCCGATCTCTGACGCCTTTTTTGGGGCGTGACTTGCTCAGCACCCCCAGCCGAGAGATTTAGCGCAGCACCGCACTTTTGTCTGCGGCTTGGATCAGCGCCTGCGCATCTTCGGGCAACAAAAAGCCCTCTTGCAAAGCGCGGTCGGCTGCTTTTTTCACTGCCTGCACATAGCCTTCGTGTGTGCCATAGCGTTCTTGCAGCGACAAACGTGTGTCGCCACTGGCTTGTCTCTGCGCTGCCGTTTTGGCGAAGGGCACCATGCCGCCCACGTAGTTGCAGATTTCGTTCTTATGGAAGGGCAGTGCACCATCGGCGGTGATGTTCCAGCCCAGATAGGTTCCCAGCGGTGCATCGCGCAACACGACAGGCACGCCGCCCACTTCGTTGCCGTCCGGGTCCACCTTGGGGGCATACATCGTCAATACCTGCTTGATGCGGGGTGGCGCCATGCTGGGCACGCCCGAGCCATCAACCGCTTTGAAGGCCGGGCCCCAGTCGTAGTCGTGCACAGGCATGATGAAGTCACGCTCCGGCACCGTGCTGCGCAGGCCGGGCAGTGCGGGGTACCCGAGGGCGGTTTTCTCGGCCACGGCCAATTGGTTTTGTGCCAAGGTGGGGTAGCGACTGGCCGGTGGCTCGGTGCCCTTCATGACCCAGTTGCGAAAGTGCACTCGCAGCGCATTCACGGTTTGGGTGTGCGGCATGGGGTTGGCGGGCAAGAGGCCTTGGCCAAAATTGTTGCCGGGGCACATGGGGCCCACTTTGGGCAGGGCGACTTCAGGCAGGCTGGTGTCAAACCCTCCGGCGCCGCCGCCGTGGTTGCTGCTGGCAATGTAATAACGTTTGACGTTGGGTGGCAATGGCAAGTCCTGTTTGCCATCGGTGCCAATCCATTCGGGTGTGAGCTTCAAGGCCCAGACTTCGGCCGAGCCAAAGTGTTCCATGATTTTGGGACAAGTTTGGGTGGCGTTACAGCGGTCCAAAATGCCGGCGGCGGGCATGCCGCGCACCGGGTCGGGGTGCGGCAACCACCATTGCGGCCCCTCGCTGCCGGCCTGGTACAACTCCAGCACGCCGTCGGGCTGAGCCCAGCGGAAGTTCAAAGCAATGCGCCGCCCGGCAATGATGGGCCACAAGCCGTCGTGGACCTGTTGACCGCGTTCGTCCTGGTTGAAACCCAGATGCAGCCAGCCGCGCAAGTAGTTGCCCGACTGCGAAACGCCTCGCGCGATGCTGTGTTTGATGGTGTTGGCAATGGGGTTGGGCGTACCTGCGTCGTCTGCACGTGCCTGCTTGAAGAAGCTGGCGATATCGCGCCAAGCCGCTAAGCCGATGCCCAATACATAGGGGTCTTGCGCTTCAAAAACCACTTGGTACAAGCGCTTGGCGTCAAAGCCATTTTTCAGGCAAATCTGAGCAGGGTCTGGCGTGCCTGGAAAGGGGTTTTGCGCGTCACACTTGGCCCAAGCCCAATCGGTGGACGGGATGATTTGCTCGTCAAAGACCTCGCCATTCATGTTTTCTCGGCCCCTGGAAACCAGCTTGGCTTGGCGGGTGTACAGCGATGCAGGTTTGTAGGGCACCGGGTTGGTTTGCACCATCAAGGGCTGCGAGGCGGGACCCGAGCGGTTGACGATGCGCGCCAACACTTGGCCTTTGACGGGGCTGCCGTCCAAGTTGCGTGCCACCGGCACTTGCAAAAACTGCATGCCATCGAGGGTGGCTTTGGGCTTCACGGTTGTGGCGCCGACGTTGTCACCTTGCCAGCCACTGGCCAGGCCAATATCGCCCAGAGCCAACTCCTGCTCGGCATACGGATACACCCTTCCTCGGTTCGGGACGTCATGCCACATCAACCCACTGGCTTGCTGCAGATTCACGGGTTTGTAAATCACAAAAGAGGTCATGTAGCGCACTTTGCCGTCTTTGTCTTTGGCCAGTTCAATGTCTTGAATGATGGCGTTTTGCGCGAGCTTGGGGTCGAGTTCACCAAAGGCTCGACCTGCCACCTGCTCGTAGGCAATGCCTGTGTTCTGAGCCGCGGGGGTGGTCACAGGGCGTGTGTCATCGATGACGATGCGCGTGATGCGGGCTTCAGCCCCGCTGCTGCACAGCAACGCCAAGGTGGTGGCCATCCAGCTGAGTTTAATTTTCCAATGCATGGGGACTTCCTTGTGTGAATTGAGGGCTGTGGCGATGCCCTAGATTAAAGGGCCTTCGTGCTTCGACTTCAAGCGGAGTTACCCCCGGCTTGTCGACGCACCGTGCGATGGAGCCACCTAGGCGACAAGGTGGGTGCCATGGGCCACCCAAAATCATCCGCTACGGCTGTCTCCTGGCCCTTTTTTGGATTGAAACGCCCTGATGTTGTCTCTTTCATTTCGCCGTCTGGCCTGGTCCAATTTGCT
Source organism: Comamonadaceae bacterium (assembly GCA_947451385.1). Lineage (GTDB taxonomy): Bacteria > Pseudomonadota > Gammaproteobacteria > Burkholderiales > Burkholderiaceae_C > Limnohabitans_A. The sequence goes on from CANFYZ010000021.1 coordinate 46,415, forward strand.
GGCCCAGTCGGCCGAGCAACTGAGTTTGGCGGCCGTGCCGATTGTGGCGGTGCTGATGCTCCAGGCCGGCCCCGGCGAGATCGGGTTTTTGGCCTCCATCCAGTCCTTGCCGTTTTTGCTGCTGTCCATGCCGCTGGGTTTGTTGGCCGACCGCACCTCGCGCAAGCGCTTGATGGCCTGGGCCGAAGCGCTGCGCGCCGTGGCTTTGCTGCTGCTGTTTGCCTTGGTGCTGCTGGAGCAGGTTTCCATTGTGGCTTTGGCGGTGATCGGTTTCTTGGCCGCGGTGGGCACGGTGGCTTTCAGTGTGGCTGCGCCCTCGTTGGTGCCCGCGCTGGTGCCGGTGGAAGGCTTGGCCCGCGCCAATGGCCGCTTGGAGTTGGCCCGCAGTTCGGCCTTTGCAGCGGGTCCGGCCTTGGCGGGTGCTTTGATTGCTTGGACGGGTGCCTCCGTGGCCTTTGTGTTGTCAGGCATGTTGTCGGTGGTGGCGGTGCTGTTGCTGCGAGGCATCTTGGAGCCGGTGCGTGCGGCCATGCCGCCACGTCACCCCTTGCTGGAACTCAAAGACGGTGCGCAATGGGTGTGGCGCAGTGACTTGCTGCGGCCCATCATGTTCACCTCGATTGCTTGGAACATTTCCTGGTTCATGCTGCAGGCGGCTTATGTGCCTTATGCGATTCGCGATCTGGGGCTGGACGCTGGCGGCGTGGGTGTCACGCTGGCCTGTTATGGCGTGGGCATGATTTTGGGCTCTTTGATCGCACCGCGTGTGGTGGCGGCCTTGCCCTTTGGCCAGGCGATTTTGATTGGGCCTTACTTTTCTGTTCTGGCGGCCACCACCATGGCGCTGTCTCTGTATTGGCCAGAGGGCTGGGTGGCGGCGTTGTCGTATTTCTTTTTTGGGGTGGGGCCGATCATCTGGACCATCACGTCCAC
>CANFYZ010000022.1 GCA_947451385.1 Comamonadaceae bacterium
CGAGCTGATGTACAAAGGCCGCAAGGTGGACACCCACGCGATCCGCCAAACCGCCTTGATGACGGTGGAAGGCGAACGTGACGACATTTGCGCGATTGGCCAAACCGTGGCGGCCCACGACCTGTGCTCAGGTATCCGACCTTCTATGAAAAATCACCATGTGCAAACCGGCGTCGGGCATTACGGGGTGTTCAGCGGCAGCAAGTGGAATCAGCAGATCTACCCCCGCGTGCGCGACATGATCCACCAGTACAGCCACTGAGCGCCAGAGCCCGTACTCATGCAATTTTGCAGGGAATCAAGGCATCTTCGTTAAAGCCATACACCGCGCACAAGCGGTGGTAACCATCGGCAATGATCACCTTGCCCATCTCCGGCGCGCGCACCAACAGCAAGGGCGACAAAGGCGTGCCCTTTTTGATTTTCTGGCGATCTTTCTCCACATGCGTATTGCTGATGCCAAGCAATGAAAGACCAGAGGCGCGAAAGATGTCCTTGGCCTTGAACTGACTCATCTTGGCTTTACGCAAAGACAGCACCACTTTGGACACTTTCTTGGGCGCCGTGTAGAGCAAAAGGTAAGACGCGGCAGCGGGATAGTCTTTGTCTTCGGGCAGGTCGAGCCAAGTCGGTTCGGTCTTTTTGAGTGAGGGCATGGAGGCTCCTTGATCAGGCTTTCAATTTCAATTCAACGTAAGACTCGCTTGTTGACCGAGAAAAGTCAAACGGCTTGGCGTGGCCGTAACAGTAGCGGTCCAGCCGCCAATCACTCAGGATGGACAGGGCCAAGTCAAAGTCTTGTTCAGCCAAGGTGTACAGGCCTTGCAAATCAAACGATTGGCCCGTTTCCAGCGAAGCAATCAAAGCCGACAGCACCCTGTTCACCGGACTGAAGGGGTCCTGCGCAATGCGCTGAGCAACTTGCTTGATGGTTCGCATGGTCTGCCCTGAATGGATCTTTGAGATGCCGGGTGCTGGGCCGTGTCGTCTCTGAACGGGAGATTAATTTTTGAGCGTGAGTTCGTTATGCACCGCATGCGCCCCTGCAGAAGCTCGGGCAATCCTGATCGCTTCATCGATTTGCGCCTGACTCTCCAGCGCACCGATCAAACGCACATCGCCTTTGAGCGTGAGCACCTGAATGTCAAATCCCTTGAGCCTGTCGTTCTGCTGAAGAGCGGTCCTGACATGTTCGGTGACATCCATATCTGTGATGTGTCCCTCTGCGCTCGAAGCCACTGGCTTTGTGGGTGTTTCCTGCGTCGATTTGCTGCAGCCATAAAGAACCACCGTTGCAGCCACGGTCATGAAAAATGCGAGGCGAGAAAATCCAAGACGTAAATTCATATGGGACCTCTTTGAATGAATAAGTCATCGCGGCATGCTGGAAAAGTCTCTGGCTTTGTTGTGGCATGCAGACCGGCTCGCAGACCCGAATTGGCTGGCCAAGCTTGATGCTCATGGGAACCATAAGCCAGGTGAAGCATTGCTGTCGGTACGCTGCCCCACGCAAGGAGGTCAGACAAACGTCACGCTGCAGACCTATAATTTATGCGTGACCTTCTCCACCTCTTTTCGCCGCGCAAGCCTTGGCCTGATCAGCCTGTTGATGGGCTTGTTGGCGCTGGGCCCTTTTCTGCATGCGCATTACGGCGCGTCTTGGGCCACGGGTTTCCATTTGAGCGGCTTGCCCGCAGTCATGGCATCGGCGCTGCCCGACGTGGCCACGGACAGCCCCATGCTGTCGCTGCCCAGCGAAGAAGAGTCGCCCGCCGTGGGTGTGGTGACCTCGCTGCCGCGCGGCGAAGTCAACAGCTTCACGCCCGATGCCCCCGCCCTGTTCTTCCTGAGCGTCTGTGTTTTGCAGGTGCTGCAACGCCTGCCTCTGCCGGGCTTGTGGACCCCCGTTGCCGCGCCGCTGCGCGCCCCGCTGTCGCAAGCGGGCTGGCCACCGCCGGCACAGGCCCCACCCCACGCTTCCTGAGTTCTTGCGTGACCGGCGCTTCGGTCACCGCGGTTGCGCAGCGTGGCTGCGCGGCATGTTCAAGATTTTCAAGGAGTGGGTCATGGCCTTCAATTCACCCTTTCTGCCTTTCACTTTTTTACGGCGCGCCGCTGGCTGCGCCACATTTTCGGCAGTTGTAGCGTTCAGCGCCGCAGCGCAACCCCCCGCCCTGACGCTGGATGCCAAACAGCAAGCCACGCTGGGCATCCGCAGCGTGGGCATTCAAGCCGCGCAGGTCGGGCAGTTGCTGGCCAGCGCCAGCGTGACCACGCCGCCTGGCAAAGACATCACGCTGACCGCGCCCTATGCCGGTCAGCTCTCGCGCGTCTTGGTGGGTTTGGGTGACACGGTGCGCATCGGCACCGCCTTGGGCCATTTCACCAGCCCGATGGTGGGCGATGCGCGGCGGCAATGGCACGAGGCCAGCCTGGAGGCGCAAAACACCCGCGCCGCTGTGCAACGCGATCAGGCCTTGTTTGACGAAGGCATCATCCCCGCCGTGCGTTTGCAACTGAGCCGCAACAAAGACGAAGCAGCCAAAGCCGCGCTGCAATCGCGCGCGGCCGAGTTGAGCGCCTCGGGCCTGCGTTTTGACGGCCCGGGCAGCGCCAATGCCTCTGGCGGCGGCTACGCCACCGGTGTGTTGCAATCGCCCATCAGCGGTGTGGTGGTGGACGCGTTCACCTCGGTCGGCCAACGGGTCGAAGCAGGCACGGTGCTGTTCAAGCTGGCCGACACACGCGAGCTGCAACTGGACATCCAGCTGTCCGGCGACAAAGCCGCGCGCCTGAAGGTGGGCGACGCGGTGAGTATTCCTGCGCGCAACGCGCAAGCGCAAATCACCGGCGTGAGCCGGGCGCTGGACGCAGGCCAATCGGCCAAAGCCCGCGCCAAGGTGACGCAGCGCGGCAGCCTGCAAATCGGTGAAGCGGTGTCTGTTCAACTGCAACCTGGACTGGCCGTCACCGATGCCAGTAGCAAGGCCGCAGGCCCGGCCTGGACGGTGCCCTCGCGCGCGCTGAGCCAATGGCAAGGCCAGCCGGTGGTGTTTGTCGCCAACGCCACCGGCTTTACCGCACAGCGCGTGCGCATTGTGTCCTCGAATGACGACCTCACGGTGATCGAAGCCGCCCTGCCCGCCACGGCCAAAGTGGCCAGCACCGGCATCGCTTCGCTGCGCGCCTTGTTGCAAAAGGACGAGTGATGATGGAACCCCTGATCCGTCTGGGGCTGCGTTACCGCAACCTCACCTTGGGCTTTGCCGTGGCCTTGATGCTGGCGGGCCTGCACGCTTGGCTGAACCTGCCGATCGATGCCTTTCCCGACATCTCGCCCACGCAGGCCAAAATCATCTTGAAGATCCCGGGCATGACACCCGAAGAGGTGGAGCAGCGGGTGGTCAAGCCGATTGAGCAAGAACTGCTCAGCATCCCGAACAAACGGGTGGTGCGCTCTATCTCCAAATACGGCATTGCCGACATCACCATCGACTTTGATGAAGGCGTGGACCTGTACTGGGCGCGCCAGCAAGTCACTGAGCGGCTGGCCGGTGTGCTGCGCGAATTGCCCGCAGGCGTGAGCGGCGGTTTGGCCCCCATCACCACGCCGCTGTCCGAGATGTACATGTTCACGCTGGAAGGCGATGGTTTCAGCCTGGCCGAAAAACGCCGTGTGCTGGACTGGGTGATTCGCCCCGAACTGCGCACCATACCAGGCGTGGCCGAGGTCAATTCGCTCGGCGGCGAGGTGCAGACCTTTGAAGTGATCCCCCATAACGCGCGCATGGCCGCCATGGGTGTGGCCTTGGCCGATCTGCGCCAAGCCCTGCTGAGTAACAACAGCAATGACGGCGCGGGTCGCTTGACGGCGGGCGAAGAAGCGCTGGTGGTGCGGGTGGAAGGCTCGGTTAAAACGCTGGACGATTTGCGCGCCATACGCTTACCCACCGCCAAAGGGACAGAGAAGGTGTTGCTCGACGATGTGGCCGTGGTGCGTCATGGCGCGTTGACGCGCTATGGCGCGGTCACCCAAGACGGCCAAGGCGAAGCCGTTGAAGGCTTGGTGCTGGGCATGCGCGGCGTGAATGCACGCGACCTGGTGCAGGCGGTGGGCCTGAAACTGCAAGAGCTACAAAGCCGCTTGCCTGCCGGCATGACGGTGAAAACCTTTTACAACCGGGGCGAGCTGGTCACCCGCGCCGCCGACACGGTGATCAAAGCCTTGATAGAAGCCTCGGTCCTGGTCTGCGTGATCTTGTACGTGTTCTTGGGCGGCGTGCGCGCCGCGCTGGTGGTGGCAGTGTCTCTGCCCCTGTCGCTGTTGGCCACCTTTGTGCTGATGCGCGCCTTCGGCATCACCGCCAACTTGATGAGCCTGGGCGGGCTGGCGATTGCGCTGGGCATGCTGGTGGATGCTTCGGTGGTGGTGGTGGAAAACATCGAAACCGCATTTGCCACCACCCACGACAAACACCCGCAAGGCCACGGCTTGTCAAAAACCGAGATCCTGCTGGCCGCCGTGCGCCAAGTGGTCAAGCCCGTGGTGGCCGGGGTGCTGATCATTGCCGTGGTGTTTTTGCCTTTGCTCAGTCTGCAAGGGCTAGAGGGCAAACTGTTCGCGCCGGTGGCCCTCACCATCATCATGGCGCTGGCGTGTTCCTTGCTCATTGCGTTCACCGTGGTGCCCGCGCTGGCCTCGGTGCTGCTCAAAGAATCCGGCGCGCACGAGCCGATGCTGATGCAAAAAATCCACCAAGGCTATGTGGCGCTGCGTGATGCCGTGTGGCGGCATCCGCGCTGGTTGTATGGTGCGTCGGTCCTGTCTTTGGTGTTGGCCGCAGGCCTGTACACCCAGGTGGGCAAAACCTTTATGCCCACGCTGGACGAAGGCGATGTGCTGGTACAGCTGCAAAAACTGCCCTCGATCTCGCTGGAGTCCTCGCTGGAAATCGACACCCGGGTGCAGCAAGCCATCTTGAAGGAAGTGCCCGAGGTGCTGTCCATCGTGGCGCGTGCAGGCTCAGACGAACTGGGCCTGGACCCGATGGGCCTGAACGAGACCGACACCTTTTTGGTGCTCAAACCCAAGAGCGCATGGCGTGGCAGCAAGGACGACATCATTGACCAGCTGCGGGGCATCCTGGAGGGCTTTCCCGGCCTGATTTATGGCTTTACCCAACCGATTGAGATGCGGGTGTCTGAGATGCTGACCGGCACGCGCGGCGATGTGGCGATCAAGGTGTTTGGCACCGATCTGAACGCCATCAACGCTGCCGCACAAAAGATCGCGCAGGCGGTGCGCGGCATCGACGGTGCGGCCGAGGTCATTGCCCCCAAAGCCGAGGGCTTGCAGTATTTGAGCGTGGCCATCCGCCGCCACGCCGCAGGCCAGGCCGGTTTCAGCATCGAGGCCTTGCAGCAAAACCTGAAAACCCAGGTCGAGGGCGAAAGCCTGGGCGTGGTGCTGCAGGGCGGCATCCGCACGCCGCTCACGCTCAAAGGCAATGAGGCGCTGCAGCGCAGCCCTGAAGCCTTCAAAAATCTGGCCCTCTCCGCGCCCGATGGCCGCATCTGGAGCGCGAGTGCGCTGGCCGACATCCAACTGGTGGACGGCCCGATCCGCATCGACCATGAACAAAGCGCGCGCTTCACCAGCATCCAGGCCTCGGTCAATGGCCGCGATCTGACCGGCTTTGTGCAAGATGCGCAAAAAGCAGTGGTTGCGCTGAATTTGCCGCGAGACATCCAGGTGGTTTGGGGCGGACAGTTTGAAAACCAGCAACGCGCTGCCGCGCGTTTGGGCCTGGTGATTCCGGCGGCGTTGATCTTGATTTTTGTGATCTTGATGCTCACCTTCGGTTCGGCCAGCCAGGCCGGCATCATCTTTGTCAACATCCCGTTTGCGCTGGTGGGCGGCGTGGTGGCGCTGGCGATCTCGGGCGAGTACCTGTCGGTGCCCGCTTCGGTCGGTTTCATTGCGCTGCTGGGCATTGCGGTGCTGAACGGGGTGGTGATGGTCACGCACTTCAATGAACGTCTACAAGACGGCGAGCCCATGGCCACCGTGGTGCGCCTGGGAACCGAACGGCGCTTACGCCCAGTGCTGATGACGGCGGTCATCACGGCCCTAGGCATGATCCCGCTGTTGTTCGCCACCGGCCCGGGTTCGGAGATTCAGCGCCCCTTGGCCATCGTGGTCACCGGCGGCTTGTTCAGCTCGACTTTGCTGACCCTGCTGCTGCTACCGAAAATCTTTGAACGTTTTGGCGCCGCCGGTGTGGACGCCTCGGGAGATGCGTCATGAGCCGCTCTGCGTTTTTTCGATCCCGCCGCATGACACGCATGGGGACCTTCACACGTCCCCTGTGGTTGGCCTGCTTGGCATTGGGGCTCATGCCCTTTAAAGCAATAGCCGAGCCCCAGACGCAGCGCTACTTACCGGCCGAAGCCGTGGTCAAAGAAGTCTTGCTGACCAGCCCTGGCATCCAAAGTGCGCGGGCGCAAAAAGAAGCCCTGAACCTACGCGCTCACACCTTGCGCACCGGCACCGCCGAGTTCACCCTGCGTGCCAATCTGCAGCAACGCCGCGTGCCGCTGAGCCAAGACCGCTTCAACGAAAGCACCCTCAGCCTGGAGCGCCCGGTGCGGCTGTGGGGCAAATCCAGAGTGGACGGCCAACTGTCTGATACCACCCAATTACTGGCCGAGATCGGCTTCAACGACGCGATGCATGAAGCCAGCCGGGCACTGATGAAGCTGTGGTTTATTCACGCTCAAGCGATGTTGACCCATGCGCAGGCGCAGCAGCAGGTGCGCTCGGTCACGCAAATCTTCCAACTGGCGCAGGCCCGCTTCAAACAAGGCGAGATCGCCCGCTTGGATCTGGATCTGGCGCAGGCCGAGCAGCAGCGAGTACAAGCCGCAGAGCAACTTAGCCAAGCCGAGTTGGCCAACGCAGCCACGGCCCTGCAAAGCCGCTACCCGGGCTTGCCGCTGTCCAGCCAAGCGCTGCAAATTCAGATGCAAGAACTGGGTGATTTTGAAGCCCCACAGACGAGTCTGCGGCAAGAGTTTTTAAAGCAAAACCACGAGCTGAATTGGCTGCGCACCGAGGCTGAGCGCCTGCAGCTGTGGGCCGAGCGCGCCCGGCTCGATCGCTTGCCCGACCCCACGCTGGGTGTGTACAGCGCACGCGAGCGGGGCGGTGCCGAACAAGTCACCGGATTGATTCTGTCCATGCCGCTGCCCGGTGGGGCGCGGCGCGACACCGCGCAAGCCACGCTGGCCGATGCACAGGCCGCTGCCGACAAGGTGCGAAGCTTGGAGCTGCAACTGAGTGCTGAATTCGACCAAGGCTGGCAACGCTTTCACAGCCAACGCGCCGCCGCGGCACAACTGCAAGGGGCCGCCAATACCCAGCAACGCGCCGCCGAAAAGTCACGCAAAGCCTTTTCGCTGGGTGAGTACAGCCTGTTTGAAATGCTGATGATCGCTCGCGCTGCACACGAGCAGCAATTTGCCGCCTCGCGCATGCAATTGGACATGTTGGAAAGCCTGGCCCTGCTGCAGCTGGAGCTGCACCAGATCTGGGATTTCGATTTGTAATGCCTCAGCCCTTGCGCAATGGGTTGAGGCATTCGCCCTTGCCCTGTTTTTTAAAGCAGGTACAGCTCAAGGCATAGGCTTTCATCGTGCCTTTGTGCACCTGCGGCACGCTGGCGTTGCGCGTGCTCAGCGCAGGCACAAACAGTTTGGGGGGGAAACCTTTGGAGACGTGTTTGCCGTCTTGTAAATCGACCTGCGCACTGGCACACTGAATCGGGCCTTTCAAGCCGTTGTGAACTTCAAACAACAGCGTGTGGTCTTCGCCTTTGGCCCAACCGGCTTGCACCTTCACCTGCGCCAATTCAGCCGCAGAAAAAGACACTTCTTGAAACTCTTCTGCGCTGCCAAAAGGGCCCCAGGCCAGCGCCAAGCTGTGCGCCCACAAGAGGCCCGCAACCAGCCCGCATTTCAAAAGCATGATGCCCACCACCTGTCCTGCTGAGTCAACCCTGATTTGCCCGTGGATGCGTTTTACTGGTCGGCGTCTTTGTGGGCGGGGGCTTCTTCTTGCGGCCAATCGCGGATGTAGGCCTTCAGCATTTTGTTCTCAAAGTTTTGGCTGTCGACCACGGCCTTGGCCACATCGTACAAACTGATCACGCCCATCAGCATGCGTTTGTCCAAGACAGGCATGTAGCGGGCATGGCGGTCCAGCATCATGCGGCGCACCTCGTCCAAATCGGTCTCGCTGGTGCAGGTCATGGGATGGTCGTCCATGGCGGCGCGAACCGTGCTGGTCCCGACTTGGCCGCCGTTTTTGACAATCGCCAAGATCACCTCACGGAAGGTCAGCATGCCGACCAAATCGCCGTGGTCCATCACCACCAAAGAGCCAATGTCTTTGCTCGACATGATGTCCACCGCGTCCGACAAAGGCTGCGACGGGGTGACGGTGTACAGGGTGGTGCCCTTGACGCGAAGGATGTCACTGACTTTCATGGCGTACTCCCGGAGAGTGAGGATAAAAACAACGGCTGGTCGCAGAACAATATAGCCCATAAAGTGGGGCACCGGGCCCTGCAAAAGTCGTTTACGTGCCAGGCAAACCCTTGTTTTGCGGCCACAATGAGATGCTCATTTTCAGGAGACGATCCCATGTCCGGTTATGCCGATCCCGGTTTTGACACCCTGGCCTTGCACGCCGGGGCTGCGCCCGACCCCAGCACCGGTGCGCGCGCGGTGCCGATTCACCTCACCACCTCGTTTGTATTCGAGTCCAGCGAGCAGGCCGCCTCGCTGTTCAACCTCGAGCGCGCCGGTCATGTGTACAGCCGCATCAGCAACCCCACCAACGCGGTGCTGGAGCAACGCGTCTCGGCGCTGGAGGGCGGTATTGGGGCGATTGCCACCGCCAGCGGGCAAGCGGCTTTGCACTTGTCTGTTGCCACGCTCATGGACGCGGGCTCGCACATCGTCGCCTCCACCGCCTTGTATGGCGGCTCGCACAACTTGCTGCACTACACCCTGAGCCGCTTTGGCATCGAAACCACGTTTGTCGCCCCCGGCGACTTGGACGCTTGGCGCGCCGCCGTGCGGCCCAACACCAAACTCTTTTTTGGCGAGACCGTGGGCAACCCGGGCCTGGATGTGCTGGACATCCCCAACATCAGCGCCATCGCACATGAGAACCACGTGCCCTTGTTGGTCGACTCCACACTCACCTCGCCGTGGTTGATGAAGCCACTGGAGCATGGCGCTGACTTGGTCTACCACTCCGCCACCAAGTTTTTGTCCGGCCACGGCACGGTGATTGGCGGCGTGGTGGTGGACGGCGGCAGCTTTGACTGGGAGCGCTCTGGCAAATTCACCGGTCTGACCGAGGCCTATGCCGGCTTTCACAACATGGTCTTCAGCGAAGAGAGCACGGTGGGTGCATTTTTGCTGCGCGCGCGGCGCGAAGGCCTGCGCGACTTTGGCGCCAGCATGAGCCCGCACACCGCTTGGTTGATTTTGCAAGGCATTGAAACCCTGCCGCTGCGCATGGCCCGGCACATGAGCAACACCGAAAAAGTCGTGCAGTTTTTGGCCGCTCACCCGCTGGTCAGTCGCGTCGGCCATCCGATGCTGGAAAGCCACCCCTCGCACCAGCTCGCGCAAAAACTCCTGCCGCGCGGTGCGGGCTCGGTGTTCAGCTTTGACATCCGAGGCACGCGGGCGCAAGGGCAAAAATTCATCGAAACCCTGCAGGTTTTCAGCCACCTGGCGAACGTGGGCGACTGCCGCAGCCTGGTGATTCACCCTGCCAGCACCACCCATTTCCGCATGACCGACGAAGCCCTTCAAGGCTCGGGCATCGGCCCCGGCACCATCCGCCTGTCGATCGGTCTGGAAGACCCAGACGATTTGATCGACGACCTGAAGAAGGCGCTCAAGGCCGCAGAAAAAGCGGCCGAGAAAGCGGGGGCCTGATCATGCAAATCCATGTTCAAGGCCATCCGCTTTACGCCTACACCGGCGGCAAACCTTTCAACCCCGCGCAGCCCACTGTTGTGTTCATCCACGGCGTATTGAACGACCACAGCGTGTGGATTTTGCAAACCCGTTACCTGGCGCACCATGGCTGGAACGTGCTGGCCATCGACCTGCCCGGCCACTGCAAAAGCGAAGGCGCACCGCCCGAAAGTGTGGAACAAGCCGCCACCACCGTCATTGCCTTACTCGACGCCATGGGCATCGCCCAAGCCGCGCTGATCGGTCACAGCTTTGGCTCTTTGATCGCGCTGCAAGCGGCAGCGCAAGCGCCTGAGCGCGTCAGCAAGTTGGTGCTGGTGGGCACCGCGTTCCCGATGCGCGTCTCACCTGCCCTGCTGGACGGCGCGGTGAACGCCCCGATGAAAGCGATTGACATGGTCAACACTTTTTCACACTCCATGATGGCACCTCCCCCTTCGGCCCTGGGCCCGGGCACCTGGGTGCCCGGTGGCTCCAAAGCCCTGATGCGCCGTGTGCTGGCCAGCAACACGCAGGCCAATGTGTTTTCCATCGGCTTCAAGGCCTGCGACAGTTACGCCGGCGGCGAAACCGCCATGGCCCAGGTGCAATGCCCCACCCTGTTCCTGTTGGGGCAGCAAGACCAAATGACGCCACCCAAAGCCGCGCAAAGCCTGATCGCCAAAGCGGCCCACGCCAAGGTGGTGAAGCTCAAAGCCGGTCACTCCTTGATGACCGAAGCCCCCGAGGCCGTGCTGCATGCCCTGGTGGATTTTTTGAAAGCCTGAGACTGACATGCCTGCCTCCCCGGCCGCCGACTGGGCCTCGATGATCACGCCGCCTCTGAGCACCGAACGCGCCCACACGCTGGCCCGCACGCTGGACTTGCGCGCCCTGCCCGCTGACTTTTTGGCCAACCCGTACCCCGTCTATGCGGCCTTGCGGGCACAAGAGCCGATCAAGCGCATGCCCGATGGCTCGTATTTTTTGACGCGCCACGCCGACCTGGTGGCGGTGTACCGCGATGCGCACACCTTCAGCTCGGACAAGCAGGTGGAGTTCGGACCCAAGTACAACAAAGCCCCTTACAACGCCCCGCCTTACGCCCTGCCCGGGCGCGACGCGCCTTTGTACGAGCACCACACCAACAGCCTGGTGTTCAACGATCCACCGCTGCACACCCGGGTGCGCAAGCTGATCATGGGTGCGCTCACGCGCCGCGCGATCGACGACCTCACGCCCGGCCTGGTCAGCCTGGTGGACGCCCTGCTGGAGCATCTGCAGGCCCAAGGGGGCGGCGACTTGATTGAAGACTTTGCCAGCGCCATACCGGTGGAAATCATTGGCAACCTGCTGGGTGTGCCGCACGCCGATCGCGGCCCCTTGCGCGGCTGGTCGCTGGCGATTTTGGGGGCGCTGGAGCCCAGCCTCACACCAGAGCAAGAAGCCTTGGGCCATGCCAGCGTGCGCGCTTTTTACGACTATCTGCTCGGCCTGGTGGCCGAGCGCCGCCGCCACCCGGGCGACCCCGAACGGGATGTGCTCACCCGCTTGATCCAAGGCGAAGCGCAGGGCGAGCAATTGAGTGAAATTGAGCTGCTGCAAAACTGCCAGTTCCTGCTCAACGCCGGGCACGAAACCACCACCAACCTGATTGGCAACGCGCTGATTTGTTTGCAAGAACACCCCACCGCCCGGGCCCAGATGCTGCAAGACCTGCAGCAAGCGGCAAGCGACGAGGCCCGTGACGCGGTGCTGAATCTGGCGGTGGACGAATTTTTGCGCTTTGAATCGTCCAACCAACTGGGCAACCGCCGCGCGCTGCAGGCCACGCAATTGGGCGGCGTGGATTTGCCCGCCGGGGCGCTGGTGACGCTGTGCATTGGCGCAGCCAACCGCGATCCGGCGCAGTTCGACCAGCCCGAGCAACTGGATCTGCGGCGCAGCGGCGGCAAACATTTGGCGTTCGGTTTTGGCATCCACCAATGTGCGGGCTTGAGCCTGGCCAGGCTGGAAGGGCGCGTGGCGATAGGCCGTTTTTTACAGCGCTTTCCCAATTACCAACTGACGCAAACGCCGCTGCGCGGTGGGCGGGCACGGTTCAGAGGCTTTTTACAGGCGCCATTCCGCACCGGGCTGTAAACACGTGATGGCGGTACGGGCTCAGCCGTGCCTGGGCAGCACGTCGGCCACATGCAGTTGCGCAATGCCCATCTGGCGCCAGACAGGCTGGGTGCTGTCGATCTGCGACACCAACAAGGCGTCGGCCAGCGGGGCCAGCGGGGTCTCTTGCAGATCGGCGAGCAACACGTAACGCGCCTCACTGCCGCCGTCCACGGGCCGCAACTGGCCGATCCAGCGCAAGGTGTGCAGCACCTTCAGCACCCGCTGCGCATGGCGCAACTCGACCCGCAAGGCCTCGGCCAACTCGTTCAAACTCAAACCATGTGGCGGCGTGTGCCGCATAGCTTCGAGCGCACTCAAGGTTTCGAGCGCCAATCGGAAAGACCAGCCCGAACCACTGCGCCGGCGCAGCGCATGCCGTCCCAACTCCGGCAAGCTGGCGGCCACCACCGCGCCCACCAGCACAATGATCCAGGCCACGTAAATCCATACCAGCAAAATCGGCACCGCCGCAAACGCGCCGTAAATGGCCGAATAGGTGGGCATTTGCGCCAAATACAAGGTCAGCAATTTTTTGCCCAGCTCGATGCCCACCGCCGCCACCAAGCCGCCCGCCAGCGCATGGTGCCAATGCACGCGGGTGTTGGGCACGTAAAAATACACCCCGCTGGTGCAGACCGCCAGCAAGGCGAACTCCACCGCGTCCAGCACCAACCGCAAGTCGCTGGGCAGCACGCCCACGCCTTCGCCCGCCGACACCAGATACGAGGTGATGGCCAGGCTGGCGCCCACCATCAAGGGCCCCAAAGTCAGCGCAGCCCAGTACAAGAGCACCTTTTGCGGCAACGCACGGGGGTCAGAAACACGCCAAATTTGCCCCAGCGTGCGCTCGATGGTGACCATCAAAGCCAGCGAGGTGAGCAACACCGCCACAAAACCCACCGCCCCCAGCCGGCTGGCCTTGCGCGAGAACTGGGTCAGCGAGCCCAGCACCTGGCGCGCAATGCTTTCCGGCACCAGGCTTTGCACCAGCCATTGCTGTAACTGGTCTTGCACTTTGGCAAACACCGGAAAGGCCGTGAAAATGGCCAGCCCCAGGGTGAACAAGGGCACCAGGGCCAGCACCGTGGTGAAGGTGAGTGAACTGGCACTCATGCCCAGGCGCGCTTCGCGAAAACGCTCACGCAGCAAATGGCCCATTTGGCGCCACTCAAAATCCAACAAATAGGCCCACAACTTGGCCAGGCTCTGACGCCCACGATCAATTCGGTTCATCTCTGTATGATGCCACTGCCATGAACCCGATTCCATCTGAACCTGTTGACTTTTCTACGCCGCCTGACGCCCAACCGGCGGCGCATGTGGCTTTCACCCGCACTTTGGCGGTGGCCAGCTTGCTCGGCCTGATTGGCCTGGGCCTGGCCTGGGAGCTGTGGCTGGCGCCGCTGCGCCCGGGCGGCACCTGGTGGGCCATCAAAGTGCTGCCGCTGTGCCTGCCCTTGGCCGGTTTGCTGAAAAACCGCATGTACACCTACCGCTGGGTGAGTTTGCTGATCTGGATTTACTTCACCGAGGGCGTGGTGCGCGCCTGGGGTGACAAATGGCCGTCCAACCTGCTGGCGGGCATTCAAGTGCTGTTGTGTGTCAGCTTGTTTGTGGCTTGCGCGCTGCATGTGCGCCTGCGTTTGAAAGACGCCAAAGCCCGCGGGCCTTTGCAGGAGGTGGCATGACCGCTTTGTTGTCCTCTTTGCGCCAAATATGTGGCGCCGCCCAGGTACTCACCCACGAGGACCCGGCCACCGACCTCAGCCCCTGGGAGCTGGACTGGCGCAAACGCATTCGTGGCCGGGCCCTGGCCGTGGTGCGCCCCGGCAGCACCGCTGAAGTCGCGGCCGTGGTCAAAGCCTGTGCAGCAGCGGGCACCGCCATCGTGCCGCAAGGCGGCAATACCGGGCTGGTGGTGGGCGGCGTGCCGGACGACACCGGCACGCAAATCGTGCTCAGTCTGGGTCGCATGCAGGCGGTGCGCGCGATCGACCCGGCCAACCTGACGATCACCGTTGAAGCCGGTTGCGTGTTGCAAAACCTGCAAGCGGCGGCCGAGGCCGCAGGCTTTTTGTTCCCCCTGAGTCTGGGCGCGGAAGGCAGTTGCACCATTGGCGGCAACCTGGGCACCAACGCGGGCGGCACGCAGGTGCTGCGCTACGGCAACACGCGCGAGCTGTGCTTGGGGCTGGAAGTGGTGACCGCGCAAGGCGAGGTCTGGCATGGCCTCACCGGCCTGCGCAAAGACAACACCGGCTACGACCTGCGCAACCTGATGATCGGCAGCGAAGGCACGCTGGGCGTGATCACCGCCGCCACGATGAAGCTGTACCCGCAGCCCGCCGCGCAACTGACCGCCTGGGCCGCCGTGCCCAGCATGCAAGCGGCGGTGGACCTGCTGGGCTTGGCGCACCAGCGCCTCGGGCCGGGTCTGACCGGCTTTGAGGTCATGGGTCAGTTCGCCCTGAGTTTGGTGGACAAGCATTACCCGCAGTTGCGCGTGCCGCTGTGGCAACAAACCCCGTGGTGCGTGTTGCTGGAAAACTCCGACAGCGAAAACGAAGCCCATGCCCGCGCACAATTTGAGTCCTTGCTCGAAGCCGCCATGGAAGCCGGTTGCGTCACCGATGCGGTGGTCGCCGAAAACCTGAGCCAAGCGCGCGGCCTGTGGCACATCCGCGAAAGCATCACCCTGGCGCAAGCCGAAGAAGGCCTGAACATCAAGCACGACATCAGCATCCCGGTGTCGCGCATTCCGGCCTTTGTGGCCGAGACCGATGCGCTCTTGGCGCAGCACATCCCCGGCGTGCGCATGGTGGACTTTGGCCACCTGGGCGATGGCAATCTGCACTACAACGTGCAAGCGCCCGCAGGCGCCGATGGCCCTGCTTTTTTGCGCGACTTTGAAGACCAAGTCAACACCCTGGTGTTCGACCAGGTCAAGCGCTTTGACGGCTCGATCAGCGCTGAGCACGGCGTGGGTGAGCTCAAAGTTGGCAAACTGCCAAACTACAAAGACCCCACAGCCCTGGCCATGATGCGTGCCGTGAAGCAGGCTCTGGACCCGCACAACATCATGAACCCGGGGCGGGTGCTGAGGCCGTAAATCGATGCGGTGCCGTCTCTTGTCTCCGATCTTGGGCCTGCTCTTGGGCCTGATGCTTGCATCCGGGCTTGCTGCCCAAACCCGCATTGATTTGCAAGGCCATCGTGGGGCCCGGGGGTTGTTCCCCGAAAACACCCTGCCCGCCTTTGAACGGGCGATGGCTTTGGGCGTGACCACGCTGGAGTTGGACGTGGTGTCCACCCAGGATGGGGTCCTGGTCATCAGCCATGACCCGGCGCTGAACCCCGATCTGACGCGAGACAGCCAAGGCAAATTCCTCGCCACCCCAGGCCCCGACATCGTCCGTCTGAGCTGGGCCCAGTTGCAAGCCTACGATGTGGGCCAAATCAAGCCGGGCTCCAGGTATGCGCGAAGTTTTCCAGACCAAACATCGGTCGAAGGGACCCGAATTCCACGGCTTCAGGACCTGTTTGATCGGGTCAAAGCCATGGGCAACCCCAAAGTCCAGTTCGCCATAGAAACCAAAATCACCCCCACACGGCCAGAGCAAACGCCAGACCCTGAAAGCTTTGCCCGCCAGTTGCTCAAGGTGATCCAAGACAACCAGATGCAAGCGCGGGTGCAAATTCAGTCGTTTGACTGGCGAACCTTGCAAGCCGTCCAACGCTTGGCACCCGGCTTACCCACGGTGTATCTGACCGCACAACTGCCCACGCTGGACAACATCATGGCCCGAAGCGATGTGGGCTCAGCTTGGACCGCCGGTTTTCAACACGCCACCTACGGTTCCATCCCCCGCATGGTCCACGCCGCTGGGGGCAGCCATTGGTCATCCTTTTGGCGCGAGTTGAGCGCGGCCCAAGTCAAAGAGGCCCACGCCCTGGGTTTGAAGGTGTTGGCGTGGACCGTCAATGAGCGCCAAGCCATGAACGACTTGCTGGACATGGGCGTGGACGGTCTGATCACCGACCGCCCGGACGTGGCCGTAGAGGTGCTGCGCGCACGGGGCATCGCCTGGTAATACCCGTGTTTGCAGTTCTGACCGGGAGATCCAGCGGCTGCACGCACGCAGTGGCTGCCTTAAACTAGACCCCCATGAACACCCCCGCCCGCCCCATCCGCAGCCAATACGAAGACTTTATGCGCCATGTCTACACGACGGGCGTGCAAAAGGGCGACCGCACCGGCACTGGCACGCGCAGCGTGTTTGGCCACCAAATGCGCTTTGACCTGAACGAAGGTTTTCCGCTGGTGACCACCAAAAAGGTGTTCTTGCGCGCCATCATCGTCGAGTTGCTGTGGTTTTTGCGCGGCGACAGCAATGTCAAATGGTTGCAAGAGCGTGGCTGCACCATCTGGGACGAATGGGCCCGCGAGGATGGCTCGCTCGGCCCAGTTTACGGCGTGCAATGGCGCAGCTGGCCCACACCCGGCGGGGGTCACATTGACCAGATTCAGCAGGTCATGGACACGCTCAAAACCAACCCTGATTCGCGCCGCATCATTGTCAGCGCCTGGAACGTGGCCGAGCTAGACCAAATGGCGCTCATGCCCTGCCATGCGTTTTTTCAGTTTTATGTGGCACCACCGCAAAAAGCGGGCGACAAGCCCCAACTCAGCTGCCAGCTGTACCAACGCAGCGCCGACATTTTTTTGGGCGTGCCGTTCAACATCGCCAGCTACGCCTTGCTGACCCACATGATCGCCCAGCAGTGCGACATGGACGTGGGCGACTTCATTTGGACCGGCGGCGATTGCCACATTTACAGCAACCACCATGAACAGGTGGAGCTGCAACTGAGCCGCGCACCCATGGCCTACCCCACCCTGCACATCAAGCGCAAGCCTGCTTCTATTTTGGATTACGCGTTTGAAGACTTTGAGGTCCAAGGCTACGAGTGCCATCCCGCCATCAAAGCGCCTGTGGCAGTTTGAGTCGATGGCTTTGAATGTGATTTTCGCGCGGGCGCGCAACGGCGTGATCGGTGTCAACAACCAATTGCCGTGGCACCTGCCAGAAGACTTGGCGCATTTCAAACGCATCACCCTGGGCTGCCCTGTGATCATGGGCCGCAAAACCTGGGACTCCTTGCCGCCCAAGTTTCGTCCCCTGCCCGGCCGCTTGAACGTGGTCGTGACGCGGCAGGCGCACTGGCAGGCCGAGGGTGCCTTGCGCGCCGGCTCGATCACCGAAGCCCTGCAACTGTGCCCAATCAAGACCGATGCCTGGGTCATCGGCGGCGCCGAGATTTACGCGCAGGCCCTGCCTTGGGCGCGCACCGCCGTGGTGACAGAAATTGACCGCGATTTTGAAGGCGATGCTTTTGCCCCTGCCCTGAATGCCGACTGGCAAGAGGTGCAGCGTTCATCCCATTCAGCCGCCAATGGCTTGGCGTTCAGCTTTGTGACTTACCAACACCTTCCAGCAGGAGAATAAACATGTCAGCAGATGGATTTCACGTTCACGGCCCCCACGATCACGAACTCGAGCATGCCCAGAAAGGCCATGGCGACGAGGGTCATGGCGGCAGCCACACCAACAGCATTGCCATGTTCACCGCGGTGATTGCCACGGTGGGTGCGCTGTTTTCGTACATGGGCGGGGCCACGCAAGCCAACGCCGGTTTGTACAAAAACAATGCTGCCATCAAAAAAACCGAAGCCTCCAACCAGTGGAACTATTACCAAGCCAAAAGCAGCAAACAAAATCTGAGTGAGCTGGCCATCGAGTTGGCACCGGCGGCAAAAAAAGAGTTCTATGAAGGCGAGATCAAGCGCTACAAAACAGAAAAATCCGAGATCAAAGCGGTGGCCGAAAAGCTGGAAGCCGAATCCAAAGAGTGGGACCATCAGTCCGACGAGCAGATACACCAGCACCACCGCTGGGCGCAAGCCACCACCGCCTTGCAAGTGGCCATTGCCATGGCCGCCATCGCCTTGATGACGCGTCGCAAATGGTTGGAGTGGGGCATGTACGGGCTGGGCGCCGTCGGCCTGGGCATTGGCGCACTGGCCTTGTTGCACATATGAAAATTGCCACCTGGAATGTGAACTCGCTGTCGGTTCGCTTGCCGCAAGTGTTGGACTGGCTGGCCGCGCAAGCCGCCTCGGGCACCGGTGCCATGGACGTTTTGGCGCTGCAAGAGCTGAAGATGAGCGACGACAAGTTTCCGCATGCGGCCTTTGCCGAAGCCGGTTACCAGGCGCAGTGGTTTGGCCAAAAAACCTACAACGGTGTGGCCCTGATCTCGCGCAGCGAAGGTGCCGCGGTGGTGAAAAACATTCCAGGTTTTACCGACGAGATGTCGCGCGTGATCGCGGCCACCTACCCGGACGGCATGGGCGGCACCGTGCGTGTGATCGGCGCTTACTTTCCCAACGGCCAAGCGCCGGACAGTGACAAGTTTGTCTACAAAATGCGCTGGCTCAGCGCGCTGCGCGAGTGGGTGCACAGCGAGATGGCAGCGCACCCGCAGCTGGTGTTGACGGGTGACTTCAACATCACCTTTGACGATTTGGACGTCTGGGACCCGGTGGGTTTGAAAGGCACCATCCACTGCACCGACGAAGAGCGCGCGCATTTGAGGGGCTTGATCGAGTTGGGTTTGACCGACAGCTTCAGGCTGTTTGAGCAACCCGAAAAAAGCTACAGCTGGTGGGATTACCGTGACTTTGGCTTTCGCCGCAACCGGGGCTTGCGCATTGACCACGTGCTGGTGACCTCTGCCCTGAAAATCCGCGCCACCGCATGTGGGGTGGACAAAGTGCCCCGCAAAAACGAACGCCCCAGCGACCACGCGCCGGTGGTGTTGACCTTGTCCTGAGATTTATTTTTTCTTGGCGCCGAGTTTGGACTCGGTGCCCGCCACCAAGCGGTTGATGTTGTCGATGTGCCGCCAGACCAGCAACAGGCTCATGACGATCAAAGCGCCCAGCAAGGGCTCGGCATAAGGCCAAGCGACATCCCCCCCAAAGGCGTAGTAAGCCGGGGCAAACGCTGCGGCGGCCAAGGCCGCCAAAGACGAGTAGCGGAAGAACCAGGCGATGATCAACCAGGTCAGGCCCACCGACAAACCCAGCAACGCATTCACGCCCAGCAACACCCCGGCCGCTGTGGCCACGCCTTTGCCGCCCTGAAAGCGAAAGAACACCGGGAACAAATGCCCGACAAACGCCGCCAAGCCGGCCAACGCCGCAGTGCCTGCCGCGAGCTGGTACTCTGCGCCCCACTGCTGCACCGCAAACACCGGCAACCAGCCTTTGGCGGCGTCAAACACCAAGGTCAGCACGGCGGCTTTTTTGTTACCCGAGCGCAGCACATTGGTGGCCCCCGGATTCTGGCTGCCGTAGGAGCGCGGATCGCTCAGACCCATGAGGCGACTGACGATGACAGCAAAGCTCAACGAGCCCAGCAAGTAGGACGCCAAGGTCACGCACAACGTGATCGACATGTTATTTTCCAAACCCAATCTCCTGAAAGTCACGCCAAGGCGGGACAAACGCCTATTCTGCCAGTGCGCATTGCACGGTTTTTGCGTCCAAGCATTGCACGCACACTTGCGGCGTGATGCCAATCAAATATCCGCGCCGTCCGCCGTTGATGACGATGCGCGGCAAGGCCAGAATGGTCTCCTCGATGAACACCGGCATGCTGCGGCGCGTGGCAAAGGGCGAGGTGCCACCCACCAAGTAGCCGCTGTGCCGGTTCGCCACCTCCGGCGTGCACGGCTCCACCGATTTGGCACCGATTTGCCGGGCCAGATTTTTGGTGGAGACTTTGCGGTTGCCATGCATCAAGACCACCAGGGGCTTGGCATCCTGGTCTTGCATGATCAGGGTTTTGACCACGCTGAACGGGTCCAGCCCCAATTCACTGGCGCTGTGCAGCGCGCCGCCGTGCTCCAGGTACTCGTAGGGGTGTTCGGTGAACGCCACGCCTTGGGCCCGCAAAAATGCCGTCGCCGGCGTTTCGCTGACACGCTCCTTTTTGGCCACGGCTGAAATTACTGCGCCGGATCCCGCAATTCCCAGCGGATGGCGTCGATCTGCGTCAGCACTTCAGGGCTCAAGGTGATGCCCCAGGCGTTCAGGTTTTCGTCCAATTGCGCCACCGAGGTCACACCGATGATGGTGCTGGCCACTTGCCATTTTGTGTAGCAAAACGCCAGCGCCATTTCTGTCGGCGTCAGGCCGTTGTCGCGGGCCAGTTGGTTGTAGCGGCGTGCCGCGGCCAGCGCTTCAGGTCGACCCCAGCGCTGTTTGCGCACCGACTCGTAGGTGGCAATGCGCGCACCAGAGGGTGCGTCCGGGCCGGTGGTGCCCGACACATCGTATTTACCAGTCAGCAAGCCGAAGCACAAAGGCGAATAGGCCAGCAAAGACACGCCCAGGCGGTGGCAGGTTTCGTCCAAACCATTTTCCCAGGTTCGGTTCACCAGGCAATACGGGTTTTGCACGGTGGCCACGCGGGGTAAGCCATGCTGCTCGGCCAGGCGCACAAACTCGTGCACACCATAAGGCGTTTCATTGGACAAGCCGATGTAGCGCACCTTGCCGGCTTTCACCAGCTTGCTCAGCGCATCAAGTTGCTCGTGGATCGGCGTGGTCGAGGTCTCTTTGGCTGGGTCGTAATACAGATTGCCAAAGGCGGGCACATGGCGCTCGGGCCAATGGATTTGGTACAGGTCGATGACATCGGTTTGCAAGCGGCGCAGACTGACTTCGCAAGAGTGCGCAATGTCTTGCGCCGTCATGCCCTTGCCCTCGCGCACCCAGGGCATACCGCGTGAAGGACCCGCCACTTTGGTCGCCAACACCAGTTTTTGCCTTGCCCCGGGGTGCTTGGCAAACCAATGGCCAATGATGGTTTCGGTCGCGCCAAAGGTCTCGGCCTTGGCCGGGACAGCATACATCTCGGCGGTGTCGATGAAGTTCACACCGGCATCCAGGGAGCGGTCCAAAATAGCGTGTGAGTCGGCCTCGTTCACCTGCTCGCCAAACGTCATGGTGCCCAGACAAATCGGCGTGACGTGCAGATCGGTATGCGGAAGTTGAATCGTCTTCATGATAGGTCCTGCTGTGATGCGCCCAAACCCGGGCGCGACGCCGAAGAGTTTAGCGCGCCCGTTTCAGGCAAGCTGTGCCGCACGTGCCTCTTCTTGCAAACGCAAAATGCGCCGCTGCACCTTTCCGGTGGTGGTCATGGGCAGTGCGTCAATGAACTCAATCTCTTTCGGGTATTCGTAGGGCGCGAGCAAGCCTCTGACATGCTGCTGCAACGCGCTTTGCACCGCCGCCTCAAACGCTGAGGGGTCCCCGGCTTGGTTGCGCTGGGCTTGGTAGTCGGGTGAGAGCACCACATAGGCCTTGACCAAGGCGCCGCGGTCGCGGTCCGGTTTGGGCACCACCGCCGCATTCGCCACCGCCGGGTGTTTCACCAGACAGTTTTCAATTTCCCCCGGACCGATGCGGTAACCAGCGGCTTTGAACATGTCGTCGGTGCGGCCTTGGTACCAGAGGTAACCGTCGGCATCGGCCACGGCCATGTCGCCGGTGCGGCACCAGTCGCCGGTGTATTTGGCCTGGGTGGCGGCCTCGTTGCGCCAGTAACCCAAAAAGAACACTGGATCCGGGTGGCCATGCACATCGACACGGTTCACCGCCACCTCGCCGGGCGTGCCTGCGGGGCATTCGTGGCCGTGCGCATCGATCACCGCGACCCGGTGCCCCGGGTAGCCCTTGCCCATGCTGTTGGCACGCGCTGGCCACAGACGGGCGCAGTTGCCCACCACGTAATTGATTTCGGTTTGGCCAAACATCTCGTTCACCGTCACGCCCAGCTCTTGCTCGCAATAGGCAAACACCGCATCGCCCACGGCCTCACCGGCGCTCATGATGGCGTGCAGCCGCAAGCGGTACTGCGCGCGCGGGTGCGGCACGGCTTTCATCATGGCTTTCAGCGCGGTCGGGAACAAAAAGGTGTGCGTGACCCGGTGCGAGGACAAAATCTCAAACGCCAGCTCGGGCGCAAAGCGGCCGTTGAAAGCCACGATCGGGCGGCCAAAGTACAGGCTGGGTAGCAAAGCATCCATCAGCCCGCCGGTCCAGGCCCAGTCGGCGGGCGACCAGAACACGGCTTGCGAGGCCTTGCGGGCATCGAAAGGGTCAAAGCCAAACCAGTTTTGGCTGCAGACAAAACCGGTCAGGTTGCCGATCAAGGCGCGGTGCGGAATCAAGGCCCCTTTGGGGTTGCCGGTGGTACCGCTGGTGTAAATCAACACCGCCGGGTCTTCGGCCAAGGTGCGCAAGGGTTTGAAGCGTGGCGCGGCCGCGGCCAGGGCCACGTCAAAATCCAGGTCACAGGCAGGGTCTGAATGGGGCTGTGAAGGCGCGTCCTTCAAGCCCACGCCGATGACGGTCTGCAGGCCCGGGCATTCGGCGCGGGCCGCTGCGATGGCCGGCAGGGCCGCCACCTCCCCAATCACGACGCGGGCCTGGCTGTCTTGCAGGCGAAAGGCCAAGGCCTCCGGCCCAAAGAGCATGGACAGCGGCATGGCCACCGCGCCCATTTGCAACACCGCCATGTAGGCCACCGCAGTTTCAAAACGCTGCGGCATCACCATCGCCACCCGGTCGCCGGGCTGCACGCCCAAGCCTTTGAGCACCTGGCTCAAGCGGTTCGCGGATTGTTTCAGTTGTGCAAAGGTGAACACCCGCGGCCGCTGGCCGGGACGGTGCTCGCGCAGCGCCACGCGCTGCGCCGCATCAGGGGCCGACGCCCAACGGCCACAGCACGCCTGCGCCATATTGAAGTGGGTGTCCACGCGCCAGCCAAATTGCGCATGCAATGCGGCATAGACATCGGTTTGCGCCTGCTGCGGTGCGTGATTTTGATCGTCTTGGCGACTGTCTCTCATCCTTATTCTCCTTATGATCGAAAGTATGTACCAAGAAAGACGAACTTCCAGCAGTCAAATCATCCCCCTGCGTGGCTTGCGCTACCACGTGCGTACCTGGGGCCAGCCGGTGCCGGGCAGCACCCCGCTGGTCTTGGCCCATGGCTGGATGGACGTGGCCGCCTCCTGGCAATTCATGGTGGACGCACTGAGCGAGGCTTTTGCTTCGGGTCGCCAGATCATTGCGCCCGACTGGCGCGGTTACGGCCTGACCGAAGGCCCGCCCACCGACTGCTACTGGCTGCCCGACTACCTGGGCGACCTGGACGCCCTGCTCGATGAACTGTGTCCCGGCCAGGCGATTGACCTGGTGGGCCACAGCATGGGCGGCAATGTGGTGATGCACTACGCCGGCTGCCGGCCGGAGCGGATTCGCCGCCTGGTGAACCTGGAAGGCTTTGGCATGCCCACCACCCGGGCCACGCAAGCGCCCAAGCGCTTGACGCAGTGGCTAAACGAACTCAAGGCCTTGAAAAACGGCGAATCAGATTTGAGAACCTACTCGGACGCCGCCGGCGTGGCTGCGCGCTTGATGAAAACCAACAAGCGCCTGACGCCCGACAAAGCCCACTGGTTGGCGCAGCATTGGGCGGCACCCGACGCGACGGGCCAATGGCGCATTTTGGGCGACGCGGCGCACAAAGTGATCAACCCCTACATCTCGCGGGTCGAAGAGATTTTGGAAATTTACAAGTCCATCAGCGCCCCGACCTTGTTCATTGAGGCCTCAGACGACTCCTTGAGCGGCTGGTGGCAAGGCCGCTTCACGCTGGCCGAATTCCATGAGCGCCTGAAGTCGGTGCCGCAGTTGCAAAAAGGCCTGGTGCCCGACGCGGGCCACATGCTGCACCACGACCAGCCGCAGGTGTTGGCCGACATGCTGGAAGCGTTTTTGCAGTCCTGACACACTACATCTCTAAAATCGCGGTCATTATTTTCTTTGCGCAATCCCTCATGAACTTTGTACAGCGTGGCCTGCTGCTCTTGGCTTGGCTTGGCCTCTCGCCCGTCTGGGCGCAAACTGCTGCTTGGCAAGACAGCCAACCCTGCCCCGCCTGGGTGGCCAAAGAGGATGGCCAACCGCCAGTGGCCGACAAACGCTGGGACCTCACCTTGTCGCCCTACACCCACCATTGGGGTGGAGAAACTGCAGAACACAAACCGGTGGTGCTGGGTTCGCTGGACCGGGCCGTCGCAGGCAACCGCTTTTGCGGCATGAGCTTGTTCAGCAACTCCTTTGGTCAGCCCACGGTGTATGTGTACGCCGGGCAGCGCTGGGATCCGTGGATGGACCACTCGAAGTTGTTCGTCAAAGTCACGGCCGGCATCTTTTACGGCTATGTGGGCAAGTACAAAGACAAAGTGCCCTTCAACTACAACGGTTTTTCACCGGGCATCATCCCTGCCTTGGGATATGCCTTCAGCCCCACCGACTCCGCTCAGGTGCTGGTGTTGGGCAGCGCAGGCGTGATGTTCGCCTACGGCCACCGCTTCTGAGCTGAACCGATCACAGACCGATCAGACCGCCATCTTGGCGGGTGATCACAATCGTGGCTGAACGTGGGCGGCCCGGCTTGCCATAGCCTTGGTTACCCGGCCACAGGCTTTGCGGTTCCTGGCCCGACGACACAGGCTTAGACAACTCACCCGGGTGCTGGATGTTGACAAACAGGGTGCGGCCGTCAACGGTTTCCGTGATGCCGGTGACTTCAGAACCCTTGGGTGCCAACAAGAAGCGGCGCAGCTTGGCTTCACCCAAAGTGGCCCCCACAAAGGTCTCTTGTGTGCCGGTTTGTTCAACGCCATTGACCAGCATTTTGTTTTTGACCGTGACTTTGCCACCGTCGCCCACCTGACCGGGGATGGCGGCGAGCAACATGCAATTGGTTTCATCGGTCATCGCGTTGTCGTCGGTCTGAATCCAGCAAATGCCTGTCGCCTTGCTGAACCACAGGCCGTCTGGCGATGAAAACGCGTTTTTGGCGGTGAGCCCGGACACGTTGGCGTCGCCCGCATCTTCCTCGGCACCGAACAAGAAAATATCCCAGACAAAGCCCTTGGCGGTGGAGCTGCTGCCCGCTTCTTTGAAACGGATGATGTGGCCATTCGGGTTGCCCGTGCCTTTGTTGCCGTCCAGGTCCATGTAAGCGCGGGGATTGGCCGCATCCACTTTGCCCGGGGTGCGGTTGACTGCATTGTTGTTGGTCAAAGAGAAATAAATTTCGCCATTGCGGTGGTTGACGGCCCCCCACTCAGGTCGGTCCATTTTGGTGGCGCCCAAAGCGTCTGCGGCCAAACGGGCATTGACCCACACATCGCCTTGGTTGGCAAACTTGTAGCCACCGAAGTTGGCCACCCGCGGGTCAGTCAAGCTCAGCTCCAGCCATTCGCCTTGACCGTTGGCATCAAAACGGGCGACATACAGTTTGCCCTCGCTCAGGTATTTGTCGCCCGCGGTCATGCCTGCGCCCACATCGCGGGGGTCCCACACCGCTTTGGTCACGAATTTGTAGATGTACTCGTTGCGCGAGTCACAGCCCATGTAAAAAGCCAAGGGCTCACCCACTTTGGGCACACCGCACACGGCGGCCTCGTGGGCAAAGCGTCCCATGGCCACGCGCTTGGCGGGTGTCGAGTCGGGGGCCAAGGGGTCAATCTCGAAAATGAAGCCAAAGGTGTTGGCTTCGTTGCGGAAGTCTTTGTCCGCACTGGCCGCCGTGGCCGCCAGGTTCCAGCGGGCAAACCGATCGTCCGAGCTGGACACCGTATGCCAGCCTTGACCCACGGCCTTGGTCACGCCCGCCGCTGGTGCGGCCGTGGCCACGCCATAGCGTTTGCGCGAGGCCACTTCTTTGGCGGACAAACCCGCGCCTGTGCCTGTGCCTGTGGCCTGAAAGTAAAAGGCCCAGTTTTCTTCGCAACCCAAATAGGTGCCCCAAGGGGTTTTGCCATGACCGCAATTGTTCAAAGTGCCGCGCGACATGGCACCCGAAGTGTCCCAACGGGTGACCATCAGGCTGCGGATGTCGTCAATGTCCGCACGCGGTCCGCTGATGCGAGCCGGTGTTTGGGCGGTGAAGCGACGGTTCAAAGGCGAGTCTTGTTTGACCCGCCAGCCTTGGGGGGTGTGGACGATTTCCACCACCGAGATGCCATGGTGGTTGATTTCTTTCAGCACTTCCAACTCGGGGCGAACGCCCAGGTCCCAGTTGCCAAATTGGTCGAACTTCTTGCCGCTCACGCCGTTGCTGGTTTGGCCGTTGGGATGCATGAAGTGCGCATCGGCCGAGCTTTCGTGGTTCACACACAGCACCGCGCGGTGGGTGGCTTGCTCGGTGTAGCGGCCTTGGGCATCGATGTAATAGAGGTCCATGCCATCGTGGTGGTCACCGATGCGGCGCGACCAGTCATCGGTTTCAATGCCTTGGTTGGAGTAAGCAGGCAAACTCGAATCCAGCGCATCGCCTGTGGCGTGCAGCACAGTGTATTGGTAGCCGGCGGGCAACATCACGTTGTCCAGCAAGCTCTTGTCCAAAGAAGCAAAGCCCAAGGTGGGCGCAGCTGCCATGCCCGAGGCAAGGGTCGCGCAGCCGGGCAACAGGGCCAAACCGGCCAGACCCAAACCACCGCGCAATAAACCACGGCGAGCCGGGTTTTGCAGAGATTGGGCTAAGACATCTTGAAAGTGGGGGTTGTTCGAGAGGTTGCAGAGGGTATCTGGGTGGGCGTGTGACATGGTTTTTCCTTCAACTGCGCCATTGGACACGCCCTTCGTGACTTATTTGTGTCAGCGTTTTGTCTTCCAATCTTCATATTATTTTTTCATGCTTTCGCTGTTCGCCTGGGCAGATTGCCCTTGCCCACCGGTATGGAGGCCTCAAGCATGAGAAAATCACCCTCTTTAGAGATTCGGACACTTGGACACCATGGACGCAGAACACATCAACCAAATCGGCTCAACGTTGACAGACCTGACCGCTCGTACGCACGAGTTACGGGGGTATCTTTGACTACGATGCCAAGTCAGAACGGCTGAGAACCGTCAACGCATCCCTCGAAGATCCTGCGGTCTGGAACGACCCGAAAAAAGCCCAAGAACTGGGCAAAGAAAAAAAAGCCCTGGACGGCGTGGTGGTCACCATCACCACCCTCACCAGCGAGCTGGCCGACAACCTTGAACTCTTTGAAATGAGCAAAGAGGAAGGTGACGACACCGGCCTGTTGACCATCCAAGCCGAAGCGGCCAAGCTGACCCAACTGGTGGAAGACTTGGAATTCCGTCGCATGTTCCGTAACGAGGCCGACCCGCTGAACTGCTTTGTCGACATCCAGGCCGGTGCCGGGGGCACCGAAGCGTGTGACTGGGCCAGCATGTTGCTGCGCCAGTACCTGAAATACGCGGAACGCAAAGGCTTCAAAACCACGGTGGAAGAAGAAACGCCGGGCGACACGGCGGGCATCAAGAGCGCCACCATCAAGATCGAGGGCGAATACGCCTACGGTCTGCTCCGCACCGAAACCGGCGTGCACCGCTTGGTGCGCAAGAGCCCGTTCGACTCCTCGGGCGGGCGCCACACCTCGTTTGCCTCACTGTTTGTCTACCCCGAGATCGACGACTCGATCCAGATCGACATCAACCCCGCCGATGTGCGCACCGACACCTACCGCGCCAGCGGTGCGGGCGGTCAGCACATCAACAAAACCGACTCGGCGGTGCGCCTGACGCACATCCCGACCGGCATCGTGGTGCAGTGCCAAGACGGCCGCAGCCAGCATGGCAACCGCGACATTGCCTGGCAGCGCCTGCGTTCGCGTTTGTATGACCACGAAATGCGCAAACGCCAGGCAGAGCAGCAAAAGCTGGAAGACACCAAGACCGATGTGGGCTGGGGTCACCAGATCCGCAGCTACGTGCTGGACAACAGCCGCATCAAAGACCTGCGCACCAACGTTGAAATTTCGGCCACCCAAAAAGTGCTGGACGGCGATCTGGATGCATTCATCGAAGCTTCACTGAAACAAGGCGTCTGATCATGCGTGAAGGACAAGCCGTGGCGATTCGCCGCGAAGATTACACCGCCCCTGCGTTTTGGATTGAAACGGTCGATTTGACCTTTGATCTGGACCCTGCCAAAACCCGGGTGCTGAACAAAATGCGGCTGCGCCGCAACCCCGACCTGCCCGAACAAGCCTTGCGTCTGGACGGTGATGAGTTGAACCTGGCGCGCGTGCTGGTGAACGGCGCGGGCACGTCTTTCAAAATGGACGGCGCGCAACTGGTGCTGGAGAACCTGCCCAGCGGGGCCGAGCCGTTTGAGCTGGAAATCTTCACCACCTGCAATCCGGCCAAGAACACCAAGCTGATGGGCTTGTACGTCAGCAACGACTCGTTCTTCACCCAATGCGAGGCCGAGGGCTTTCGCCGCATCACCTATTTCCTGGACCGCCCCGATGTGATGGCCAGCTTCAGCGTGACTCTGCGAGCCGACAAACAAAAATACCCGGTGCTGCTGTCCAATGGCAACCTGGTGCAGCAAGGCGACTTAGAAGACGGTCGCCACTTTGCCCATTGGGTCGACCCGCACAAGAAGCCTTGCTATTTGTTCGCCTTGGTGGCTGGACAGTTGGTGGCGCGGGAACAGCGCATCGTCAGCCGCAGCGGCACCGAACATTTGTTGCAGGTGTTTGTGCGCCCGGGCGATTTGGACAAAACCGAGCACGCCATGAACTCGCTGATGGCCAGCGTGGCCTGGGATGAAACCCGTTTTGGGCTGCCGCTGGATCTGGAGCGCTTCATGATCGTCGCCACCAGC
Source organism: Comamonadaceae bacterium (assembly GCA_947451385.1). Lineage (GTDB taxonomy): Bacteria > Pseudomonadota > Gammaproteobacteria > Burkholderiales > Burkholderiaceae_C > Limnohabitans_A. The sequence continues at coordinate 29,043 of CANFYZ010000022.1, forward strand.
GACTTCAACATGGGTGCGATGGAAAACAAGGGCCTGAACATCTTCAACACCAAGCTGGTGTTGGCGAATCCGGCCACCGCCACCGATGTGGACTTTGGCAACATCGAGTCGGTGGTGGGCCATGAGTATTTTCACAATTGGACGGGCAACCGCGTCACCTGCCGTGACTGGTTTCAGCTGTCGTTGAAAGAAGGCCTCACTGTCTTCCGAGACCAAGAGTTCAGCCAGGACATGGCGGGCAGCGACAGTGCCCGCGCCGTCAAGCGCATCGAAGATGTGCGCTTGCTACGCACCGTGCAGTTCGCCGAAGATGCCGGCCCCATGGCGCACCCGGTGCGGCCCGACAGCTATGTCGAGATCAACAACTTTTACTCGGTGACGATTTACGAAAAAGGCTCCGAGGTGGTGCGCATGATGCAAACCCTGGCCGGATCCCCAGGCTTGTCCGGCCGCGACGGATTTGCCCAGGGCATGAAGCTGTACTTTGCCCGGCACGATGGCCAGGCCGTGACCTGTGACGACTTTGCCCAAGCCATTGCCGACGCCAATCCGCAGTCTGAGTTGGCGCGGGTGCTGCCGCAGTTCAAGCACTGGTACGCGCAAGCTGGCACGCCGCGCTTGCTGGCCCAGGGTGAATACGACGCACAAGCCCAGACTTACAGTTTGACCTTGGCACAAAGCTGCGCTGCCACGCCCGGCCAAGCAGAAAAGCAGCCCTTTGTGATTCCAGTCAACATGGGCTTGTTGGATGCCCAAGGTCAGGCGCTGCCCTTGCAGCTGCAAGGCGAAGCGCAAAGCGTGGGCCTCAACCGCACGCTGGTGATGTCGCAGGCCAGCGAAACCTTTGTGTTCGTCAATGTGCCCAGCAGTCCCGTGCCCTCTTTGTTGCGCGAATTCAGTGCCCCCGTGCTGCTCGAAGCGCACCTGAGCGATGCGGACCAATTGCTGCTGCTGGCGCATGACAGCGACGCCTTCAACCGCTGGGAAGCCGGACAACGCTTGGCGCTGAACCGCGCCCTGGCCTTCATCCGCTCGGGCGCCGATGCAGCGCACAACCCGGTGTTGGACGAAGCCTTTATCCAAGCCATGCGCGAAGTGCTTCGGCATCCCGAACTGGACGCGGCCTTCAAAGAGTTGGCGCTGACCTTACCGTCTGAAAGTTATATCGCCGAGCAGCTCGACGAGGTCGACCCGCAACAGGTGCATGCCGTGCGAGAAGCCATGCGTCAGCAAATGGCCCTGGCACTGCAGGCCGACTGGCAATGGGCCTACACACAGCACCGCGTGCAGGGCGCCTACAGCCCTGACGCACTGTCGGTGGGGCGCCGGGCTTTGAGTGGCATGGCCCTGACGATGTTGTGCATTGCAGCGCGCCACAGCGGCGACGCGGTGTGGCCAGGCAAGGCCTACCAAGCCTTCAAAGATGCGCCGAACATGACCGAACGCTTCAACGCGCTCAGCGCCTTGGTGATCAGTGGTCACGCTTTGGCCTCAGCGGCCCTGGACCAGTTCCATGCCCTGTTCAAAGACGAGGCCTTGGTCATCGACAAATGGTTCGCCCTGCAAGCTGGCGCCCCTGACCATGGCGGGCAAGTCTTGCCTGCGGTGCGCACGCTGATGCAGCACCCGGACTTCACCCTGCGCAACCCGAACCGGGCACGCAGCCTGATCTTCAGTTATTGCAACGCGAACCCCGGTGGCTTTCACCGCGCCGATGCGGCGGGTTATGTGTTCTGGAGTGAACGCGTGATCGAGCTGGATGCCATCAACCCCCAAGTGGCGGCGCGACTGGCCCGGGCGATGGACCGGTGGCGCAAGCTGGCACCCGCTTACCGCGATGCAGCGCAACTGGCCATTCAGCGCGTGGCGGCCAAGACCGACCTGTCCAACGATGTGCGCGAAGTGGTGACCCGCGCCTTGGCGGACTGATCTCAATCAAGCGAACAGCCCAACGAATTTGGAAAGAGTAACCATGAGTCCACACATCTCCCTTTCGCGCTACCTGGTGGAAGAACAACGCCAGCGCGGCAAGATCCCAGCGCAACTGCGCTTGCTGCTGGAAGTGGTGGCGCGAGCCTGCAAAGGCATCAGCCACGCCGTCAACAAAGGCGCATTGGGCGAGGTCATGGGCAGCGCCGGCAGCGAAAACGTGCAAGGTGAAGTGCAGAAAAAGCTCGACATCATTGCCAACGAAGTGTTGATCGAAGCCAACGAATGGGGTGGCCATTTGGCAGCCATGGCCTCGGAAGAAATGGACAGCATCTACGTGGTCCCCAACCGCTACCCGCAAGGCGAATACCTGCTGTTGTTCGACCCCCTGGACGGCTCCAGCAATATCGACGTCAACGTCAGCATCGGCACCATCTTCAGCGTGTTGCAAAAGCCAGAGGGCATTGCGGCCGTGAGCGAACAAGACTTTTTACAAGCTGGTGCCAAACAAGTCGCCGCAGGGTACTGCGTTTACGGCCCGCAAACCATGTTGGTGCTCACCGTGGGTGACGGCGTGGTGATGTTCACACTGGACCGCGAGCAAGGCTCTTTTATGCTCACACAAGAGCATGTGAAAGTGCCCGAAGACACGCAAGAGTTCGCCATCAACATGAGCAATATGCGCCACTGGGCGCCGCCTGTGAAGCGCTTTGTGGACGAATGCCTGCAAGGCAAAGACGGTGTGCGCGGCAAGAACTTCAATATGCGCTGGATCGCCAGCATGGTGGCCGATGTGCACCGCATTTTGATGCGCGGCGGTCTCTTCATGTACCCCTGGGACCAACGCGAGCCGAACAAACCCGGTAAGTTGCGCTTGATGTACGAAGCCAATCCGATGAGCTGGTTGATCGAACAAGCCGGCGGCGCAGCCACCAACGGGCAACAGCGAATTTTGGACATTCAGCCGACGCAATTGCATGAACGGGTCAGCGTGATTTTGGGCTCCAAGAACGAGGTCGAACGCGTCACCGCGTACCACGCCAACGTATAATTTCACCCACGCCGATGTAGCTCAGTTGGTAGAGCAACGCACTCGTAACGCGTAGGTCACCAGTTCGATTCCGGTCATCGGCACCACTTAAAAACCGCCCTCAGCCCACAATCCCTTTGTCTTTGAGCGCCTGGATTTGGGCCGGGGTGAGTCCAATTTCACGCAACACGGCATCGCTGTCTTGGCCCAAGGTAGGCGCGTTGCGCCGGTGACTGCCGGGGGTACGTGAGAGCTTGGGCACGATGCCGGGCACGGTGAGTTCGCTGCCATCGCGCATGCGCACCGACTGCAACATACCGCGCGCTTGGTAGTGCGGGTCGGCAGCGATGTCGGCCACGGTATAAATGCGACCCGCAGGCACAGCAGCAGCGTCCAGCGCTTGCAGCACCTCGCTCACACTGAGTTGTGCCGTCCAGGCGCCAATGGCGTCGTCGATCTCTTTCACGCGCTGCACGCGTCCTGCATTGTCGGCCAGCGCCGGATCCCAACCCAGGTCGTTGCGGCCCATCGTTGCCATCAAGCGTTTAAAAATACTGTCGCCATTGCCAGCAATCAAAGCGTAGCCGCCGTCGGCACAGCGGTAAGCGTTGCTGGGCGCAATGCCGGGCAAAGCGCTGCCCGCGGCCTCACGCACGGCGCCAAAGGCGCTGTACTCGGGCAACAAACTCTCCATACAGTTAAAGACCGCCTCGTACAAAGCGACATCAATCACCTGGCCCAGGCCACTGCGTTGACGTTCGTGCAGGGCCATCAAAATGCCCATCACGCCGTGCAGCGAGGCCAGTGTGTCGCCAATGCTCACGCCGACACGCACAGGCACCCGGCCCGGCTCGGCGGTCAGGTGGCGCAGGCCGCTCATGGCTTCGGCGACCACGCCAAAGCCGGGCTTGTCGCGGTCGGGGCCAGTCTGGCCGTAGCCACTGATGCGCAACATGATCAAGCGCGGGTTCAAAGCCAGTAAGTCCTCAGGGCCGAGGCCCCAGCCTTCCATGGCGCCTGGGCGGAAGTTCTCGATCAGCACATCGGCATCTCGCACCAATTGGCGCACGATGTCTTGCGCGTCCGGGTCTTTCAGGTCCAGTGCCAAAGAGCGCTTGTTGCGCGACTGCACCTGCCACCAGACCGAAGTGCCCTCCTTCAGCAAGCGCCATTTCCGCAAGGGATCACCCGTCACAGGGGGCTCGATTTTGATGACGTCAGCGCCGAAATCGCCCAGGGTTTTCGCTGCAAAAGGGCCGGCAATGAGCTGGCCCAGTTCCACCACTTTCAGGCCGGCCAAGGGGCCGGTGGCGGCAGCAAATTCGGTGCGCACATCAGGGCTGAGGGAGGACGTGGTCATGAGGGGTCGGATTCAGGTTCAGCAAAACATGAAGGCCAAAATGGCTGCATCGTCGGCCCAGTTGAGCAAGGCGTAGCCCGAGAAGCGGTACAGGTTGTAGATCAACGCTTCAAAGGGCTCAGACCCAAGCATGCTGTCGCTCATCGCGCAGCCACCGGACAACGGGCCAGCACGGCGGCCATATCGGCACCGGGCGGGGTGGAACTGTACAAAGACCAGCCGACGCCAGGCTGCACCAAGGTCCAACCCGACAGCTCAGAAGCAGGATGCTGGCGTGGTGTCACCAGCCAGTGACCGGGAAGCTGGCTGGCGACGGGCAAGAACTCGGGCGTTTTGAGCACAGCACCGGCCGGGGCATCAAAATCTGCACCTTCAAACAGTTCACGCCGCCAGTTATCGCCCGTCGTCTTGCGCAAAGTGGGCCAGTCTTGCACCACCACCATTTGCTTTTCAGCGCGAATCAAAAACGGCAAGTCGTAGGGGTAGCCGCCGGCCAACACCACCGTGTCGCCCGGCTGTTTCATACAAGCCAGGGTGGGCGCGATGTCGATGGTGTAACGGTCACGGGTCACGCTCTCCACCATGAAGTTGGTCACCACCGCCACGGTCAGCGCCAGCCCCACCAAGCTCGCCCAGAGTTTGGGGGTATGTCGCCAGTGCCCCAGCGCCCGCTCCCAGCCACAAGCAGCCAACAACGCCAGAGGGGGCATGACGGGCAAGATGTAGCCCACCAATTTGGAACGCGGAATAGAAAAGAACACCGCGATGGCCAAGACCCACACCCAAGCCAAAGCAAACACACGGCGATCCACCGACGGGTTGACCTGCGCCGCCCGCCCCACTTGCGCCAGCACCAAAAAAAGCCACGGGAAAAACAGCAGCAGCATGGCCAGGCCATAAAACCACCATTCCCGGCCGTTATTGAAGGTCTTGCCGGTGTAGCGGCCAAACTGTTGGGCACCAAACAAATAATCAAACAAGCCAGGGTACTGCTGCTGTGCCAGTACAAACCAAGGCACGGCCAGGACCGCAAAAATCAACAAGCCACTGAACCAGGGGAAACTCAGCATTTTCTTGGCCTGCCCGGTCCAGATCAGCCACACGAAAATCACCAGTCCCGGCAAGGCCAGCCCGATCAATCCTTTGGACAGCACCCCCAATGCACAAGCCACAAAACCCCAGCGGGCCAGCCCCGCATGGGGCCGCTCACCGTGCAGAAACGACAGGCCAAACAGCCAAATAGCTATGCCAATCCAGGTGGCCACCAGCATGTCGTGGTTCACATACTGGCCACCCGCCAAAAAGGTCAAACTGGTACCGAGCATGATGAGGGCGCGGCGGGCAATCGGCTCGCCCGCCCAATGCCGCGCACAGAGATACAAGGCCGCCAGCATCAGTCCTGCGTTCACGGCGGGCACCAGACGCGCCGCCCAAATCTGCTGGCCAAAGACCGCCATGCTCGAGGCTTGCAGCCAGTGCAGCAAAGGCGGTTTGTGGAAAAAAGGAATGCCGTTCAATCGCGGCGCCAGCCAGTCGCCAGACTGCAGCATCCAGCGTCCCACCTCTGCGTAGCGGCCTTCATCGGGCACAGCCAAGGGGCGCACCAACGCCAGCACCATCAGCAAGGCCCACAGCGCAGCCAAAATCAGCCACGAGGTGCGGGAAGAATCAGGGGTAGAGGGAGCTTTCATCACAGCCCGCTAGTGTAATTGGCTCTGACGCCGCGGGCTTGGCTGCGCTTTGCTGCGGCTAAGGCTTTGCATCGTTTTGAACGGAATCAGCGAACCACTGACGGTCTCGTCACTCACCTTTTCGTCCTGAATTTCGCCACGGGCGAGCACGCCATCACGTGGGCTGCACGCTGTGGGTGGCCGTATAAAAATTGTTGGACTTGCAGGGTCTGGGCTTTGCAGTAAAACGTAGGCGTATCAAATATTTCATCATTTTTATTTTCAATTTATAGACCGTAGAATAAGCATTTGATATGTTTGAAATATAAAAAATGTCAAAAACAAACTCGCTCGATTTCGCCATTGAAACAGGGCGAATGAACCAACTGGGCATCTTGGACCCGCGCTCGCCTGCTGCCTTGGCGACGTTCAATCAAAATCAATTTTCAAGCCAAGAACGTCTTTTTTTCAGTTTGTGGGCCTCACGCCTCTTGAATGACGGCGTTTTCAAAATCGGGGAAATGTTGACCCACAAAGGCGAGATCGTTGTCAACGCGCACATCATCATTTCAGGTGAACTGGATGCGGACAATGGAAGTCAACAGTTCACCCTGGGCCCTGGCAGCGTGTTGGGATTGGCAGAGGGACTGGCGCATTTGCCATACAGCATGACCGTGAAAGCCAAAACCGTGGTGACCACCCGAATTTTGCGACTCGAAAAAATCGACCGCGAGATCCCCAAAATGAACGCGGGTCTGCGCGGCATCTGCCGGGGCGCCGTGACACGCACTTTGGGACTGAACGATGTGCCGGAGGCTTTGAAATGAGCGGTTTTAACGAAGTTCAATTCAAAGCAGGAACCTGTTTGTTCAAGGCGGGCGAACCTGCGGACAAGCTTTACATCTTGAAGGAAGGCTTTGTTTCCTTGCTCGATGCGGTCAGCCTGAAACCCTTTGCTCGCCTGCACCAAGGCGAATCGTTTGGCGAACAAGCGGTCCTGGCGGGTGGTGTTCGAAGTGCTACCGCGATGGCCGACGGTGATGTGGTGTGCCTGGAAATCACAGCACTAGGACTGCGCCAAATGCTGCAAAAAGAGTCCTCGATTTTGACCCCCGTGTTTGAAGCTTTGCTGCTGCAGTTGTACATGCACAATGCCCTTCGGCAAGTTCCATGACACTGCACGAGCTTGAGCTCACCCTGGCCAATCTGCGCCATGCTTGGCATGGCGACGAATGGCCAGGATTGCCCAAGGTCGTGCAATCTTGCTTAGCGCAATTGAACTTGCGCGCCCCTCCCAAAAACACCCGAATACAAGCGATCAGCAAGTGCTTGCAATCACTCAGCGCGCTGATGGAGCAGGAGGGCCGGGCTTTGGCCCGCAAACAACAAGAGCCGCCGTATCACAACCGCTTGCACACCGCCGATACCCTGGTGGCTCTGACCACCCTGTTGCTGCGTTCGCGGGCGCTGGACCAGACTGGCGCAACAACCCCTTCGGAATGTGAATGGCTGGGCCTGCTGGCCATGCTCGGTCACGACTTTCGCCACCCGGGTCAGATCAATCGCTTTCAACAAGACATTGAATCCGCCACCGTGGCGCAGTTGCGCCCCTTGATGCGTGACTGTGGTTTGAGTGTGGCCGACCAAGCGCATGTTGCGGCGCTCATTTTGTTCACCGACCCCTTGCAAGCGCCGCCGCTGCACCAAAAATGGCGCGACCCTCACCACTTTGATTTGCAGCAACTTGAGTGCATGGCCATCTTGCTGGAAGAGGCAGACATTTTGGCCAGCTGCTTACCCGAAACAGGACCGGCTCTGGGGCAATCCCTGAAGCAGGAATGGCAGCGTGTTCATTTCACGGCGGCCGAGTCCGTGGCCACCGCCGCAGGCCGGCGTCAATTTCTAAAGACCTCTTTGTTTTCCAGCCCGGCCAGCCGGGACTTGGCCATTCCGCAAAAAGTGGCGCAGCAAATTCTGTCCAGTGAACCTCGGCGGCATCGCCGAACGCCCGCGTCCAAGCCGGGTCAGACCACCTGAAGACTTGCGGGTCCTTCCACCAAGCGGCCCAGCACGGCCGCTTGGGAAAAACCTTGAGCCTTCAAGATCGCCATGACTTCGTCCACTGCTTCAGGGGCGCAGGCGATCAGCAAGCCGCCGCTGGTTTGCGGGTCGGTCAGCAGGTTGCGTTGCCAATCGGCAAAGCCTTCAGGCAACTGCACTTCATGGCCGTAGCCGCTCCAGTTGCGCGGCGAAGCACCGGTGGCGGTGCCGCTTTGCGCGATCTGCACCGCTTCGGGTAGACAGGGAATGCGCGCAAAATCCACCTGCGCCGTCAGACCCGAGCCTCGGCACACTTCGAGCAAATGGCCGGCCAAGCCAAAGCCAGTGACGTCGGTGATGGCGTGCACCTGGGCCAGCTTCGACAAGGCGGCCCCCGGGGTGTTCAATTGGGTGGTGCAACGCACCATGTCGGCATAACCCTGGGCTGATAGCACGCCTTTTTTCAAGGCAGCCGACAACATGCCCACGCCCAGAGGTTTGCTCAAAATCAGCACATCTCCGGCACGCGCCGAGCTGTTGCGCTTGACCTGATCGGGATGCACCAAGCCGATACCCACCAAACCGTAAATCGGCTCCAAGGTGTCGATGCTGTGGCCCCCCGCAATCGGGATGCCGGCCGCCGCGCAAACGGATTGGCCGCCCGCCAAAATCTGGCGAATCGCGTCTTCCGAAATTTTGCCCAAGGGCATGCCGACAATCGCCAGCGCAAACAGCGGCGTGCCTCCCATGGCGTACACGTCGGACAAGGCGTTGGTCGCGGCAATGCGGCCAAAGTCAAACGGGTCGTCCACGATCGGCGTGAAAAAATCGGTGGTCGCGATGATGGCCTGGTGCGCATTGATTTGATAGACCGCGGCATCGTCACTGGTCTCGGTACCCACCAACAACTGGGGCGGGATCATGGGCAGGACGCTGTTCTCGAGCAAACGCGACAAAATGGCCGGCGCAATTTTGCAACCACAACCACCGCCATGGCTGAACTCGGTCAAGCGCACCGGTGAGCTTGAGGTCGCGAGGAGGGGCTGGGTATCGGACATATACAATCAAAATCAACAATGAACGTTGATCATACCCTCGCCTCTCTTGCCGAATTGCGCCAATTTGACGCCATCCTCGACGCTCGCTCGCCGTCAGAATTTGCCCACGATCACATCCCGGGCGCCATCAACTGCCCGGTACTTTACGACGATGAGCGCGCCCGTGTAGGCACCCTGTACAAACAGGTCTCGCCGTTTGAAGCACGCAAGGTCGGCGCCGCCTTGGTGGCCATCAACGTGGCCCGGCACATTCAAGAACAATTTCAAGCCCACCCCAAAGGTTGGACGCCTTTGGTGTATTGCTGGCGCGGCGGTCAACGCAGCGGCGCCTTCACCCACATCCTGCGGCAAGTGGGTTGGCCCGCACAGCGGCTGAACGGTGGCTACAAAACCTGGCGCAGTTTTGTCTTGACGGAATTGGCGCAGCTGCCGCAGCAGTTTAATTTTGAGGTGGTCTCTGGCCCCACTGGCTGCGCGAAAACCAAAATCTTGCAAGCACTGGACGCACAAGGACAACAGGTGCTGGACTTGGAAGGTCTGGCCTCACATAAGGGTTCGGTTCTGGGCGAGTTGCCGCGCACGGCCCAGCCCTCGCAGAAGATGTTTGACACGCTGTTGCTGGACACCTTGTCGCGCCTGGACCCTAAGCGTCCGGTCTATGTGGAGGCTGAAAGTAAACGCATAGGCCAGGTGCAGTTGCCCGATGCATTGTTTGAAAAGATCAACCACAGTCCTTGGCTGAGCATCCATGCCAGCCTGGAGGCCAGGGTGGATTTTTTGCTGCGCGACTACGCGTATTTGTTTGATGACCCGCAGCTCAACGCGCAGCTGGAACGCCTGAAAGTCAACTGCGGACAAGAACGTGTGGCCCGCTGGCAAGGTCTGGCCGAGCAAAAAGACTTTGCCACCTTGGTGAGCGAATTGTTGACTGAACATTACGACCACTTTTACAAGCGCTCTTTACGCCAAGCGCAAGCAGCAGACCCCACCCGGGTTTTCACTGCCACCGACCTGTCCCCGGATAGCGTAAATTCCCTGGCACAACGTATTTTTCTGAATCAGCTACAACGCACCTGACACCCTCGTCAGGCCGAATGGTTTGAAAAGGAATGAGCAAAGTGTCGACATCACGTTGGTTTGACCGTGACCGTTATCCGATGAATCTGAGCCGCCCCTCTTGGATCGCCATTGGGCTGGCCACGCTGTTGTGGGCCAACTGCCCCGCGGCATGGGCCTACAAGGTGGAAAAAGTCTGCACCGACATTGCAGCCACCGCGACCGACCCCGCCAAAAGAATTTGCAAAATAGTGCGCAAACTGCCTGAAAAAGACGCGGCCCCGAAGGAAGAAAAGAAAGAAGAAAAGAAAAAGGGCGGCCATTGAGCGCCAGCGCTCAAAATTTCCCGTACTTCAGATAAGCCTCCACCGGATCCACTCCGGCACGGATGGCGTCGCGCACCGCGTTTTCGGTCACCGCGACTTGCTCGGTTTGCTCAATCACTTGCTTCACCAGGGCTTGGGGAATGACCACCAGGCCATCACGATCGCCCAGAATAAAGTCGCCATTGGCGATGGTCACTGAACCGATGCTGACGGGCATCTCGTAATGGTCAGGCAGCCAGCGGGCCACGATGTCAGAGGGAGTGAAGAAGGTGTGAAACACCGGAAAACCCAGAGACAAAATAAAGTCCGTGTCACGACAGCCGCCGTCCACCACATAGCCCAGCACGCCTTTGTTTTGAAGCGTTTCTGCAGACAGCTCACCCATCAAGGCCACATCGGAATTGTGCGGTTGGCAGACCACCACATGGCCGCCAGGTGCTTTGGACAGCAAGGTCGTCCAACCCAGCAAACTGTCATGTCGGCAGACCGTGCGGTCGGTGCGGCCTGAAACGGTCCACACCGGGCCGGCCACTTTACGCGTCGGGTCCAGCGGGCGCAAGTGAGTCGGCAAAACGCAGTTGTCGTGCCCCAAACTGCGCAGCACATCGTGCACCGCGCCGCTGTAGAGTTGGCCTAATCGCTCAGTCCAACTTGCTTGCTCGTCTGGATTCATGCGGGACCTTCAATGAATGAAAGGCCTCAATCTTCGATGTGGACGGGCAATCCTGTCAATGCCGCCGGAGACGCGGCGCCGGATCCGGTCGCCGCGGCAGGCCCCAGCACGACCTGGCGCAGCACTTCGCGGAGCAATTTTTTCTCGTTCAGACTCAAGGCCCGTGTTAGACGCTGGCGCATGCGCAGCAGCAGTTGACGGTCGACTTCTTGCGGCACACCACGGCTGACTTGCAGTGCATCGCGCAAGTCTTCACGCAGGTCTTCGGGTTCTTCGTCCCACCAGGCGGTGATCACCTCGGTGATAGTCTGGCGAACTTCGTCCAGGTTTTCTGCCGTGATGCTGGAGGAGCCATTGGGCAAAGCCACCATGCCCGTGGACAACTTGCCTTGCAGCATGTCGGCCAAGATGGGGGCGTTCAGCACCACACGGCGGTCGGCTTGGGCCAGCACGCGCCCCCAACCTGGATCCGTCTTCATCATCTGCGGCATGTTTCGGGCGCTTTCGTCGGCCAACACATGCACGCTCAGTCCTTGCAATTGCGCTGCATCGATGTCGCTCAACAAGCGTTCGTCATCGGTCGCAATCAGGACGTGGTTCACGGCCTGGTTTTGCGCCAACTGTTTCAAGTCCTGGCCCAAGGCGCGCAACATGGAGGCACCGCCATCCACATCGTGGGTTTGCACCCAGCGCACAATTTGGTCATCCAAAAACAAGCCATCGTTGCGGTCGGTGTACTAATAAATCCGCACCATCTCCACATCCAAGCCCGCCTGGGCCATGGCTTGGGTCAATTGACCCATCAAGCCTTGTCGATTGACCATCTCGCCCGAGGCCGAGTGGGCACTTTGTTGGGCGAGCCAAATCAAAAATCGTGCATCGACCAAGGCCACACAGCGGCCAGCGCGCGGCTCATGCGAGCGAGGGTCTTGTTTAAAGGAAGAGAAATATTCGCGTTTCATACCCGTAGCCTTAAATTAAATAAATGCATTAGCACCAAATTAGCCCTGCAATTTTACCTGTCTGGGCAGGCCGCAAGCCGGCAATGGCTGGCGCCGAAGCGCCGAAGTTGACCTCTGAGGACTTAAACTCGGCTTCTTTATTGATTTATTTGATCTGCGTCATGTCCCACTACCACCTCTACGCCATTGGCAACGCCCTGGTTGATTCTGAATACGAAGTCTCTGACAGCCAACTCCAAGCCATGGGTGTGGACAAGCGCCACATGACCCTGATCGACACGCCGCGCCGCGCACAACTGCTGGCTCAAGTGCAAGGGCAAGCGCATCGACGCACCGGTGGCGGTTCGGCCGGTAACACCGTGGTGGCGCTGGCCCAACTCGGCGGGCAGGCGTTTTACTCTTGCCAGGTGGCCGATGACGAATTGGGCGATTTTTATGCGCAAGACCTGCAAACCTGGGGCGTCCACACCAACCTGACCCACACCCGCGCGAAAAACGGCCAAACCGGCAGCTGCATGGTCTTGGTCACGCCCGACGCCGAACGTTCCATGTGCACCTTCTTGGGCGTCTCGGCCGAACTCGACAGCCAAGCGCTGCAACCGCAGGCCGTTGCCAAATCCAAAATCTATTACATGGAAGGCTACCTGGCCGCCTCCCCCACCGGACTGCAAGCCGCGCTGGCAGGCCGGGCGCTGGCCGTGGCGGCGCAAGTGCCGCTGGCCCTCACGCTCAGCGATGTCAGCATGATCCAGTTCTGCAAGGCCGGTCTCGATGCCATGCTGGGCGATGGCGTGGACTATTTGTTCTGCAACCTGGAAGAAGCCCAGGTCTGGTGCGGCACCCAAGACCTGGCCGAGATTCGCCGCCAACTGCAAAGCTTGGCACGCACGGTGTGCCTGACCCAAGGGCCGCAAGGCAGTGAGATTTTGCACAACGGCAGCAGCCTGCATGTGGCTGCGACCCCGGTCAAAGCAGTGGACACCAACGGTGCGGGCGATATGTTTGCCGGGTGCTTTCTGTACGCCGTCACCCACGGTCACAGCGCGCAAGTCGCCGCGCAACTGGCGAACCGCGCCGCGGCGTTGGTGGTCAGCCAGCACGGCAACCGCTTGACGCGAGATCAGTTGCAAGCGCTGAAGGCCGAACTCATCCCCGCTTGAGTCCACTTCAGGCCGGCGGGGCTGCGCCTGTGCCCCGACGGCGGGTCTCTTACTGGAAGGTGTAGGTCAGCGCCGCAAAACCCGAGTTTTGCGATGTGGCACCCGCCGTGCCGATCAGCGGGCTGTTCGTGATGGCGCGGTCCAGCCACTTGTGTCGCCACTGCAATTGCAGCGCCCAAGGACCGGTGAGCGGCACGCTGGCGGCCAAGCCCAACATGGGCACCGTCGAAGCCGTGGCTTGATAGGCCGTGAGGCTGCCACCGGCCGTTTGATTGGCTGCGGCCTCGGTGGCCGCAATGCCGTAGAGGTGCTGAACATAGGCGCGCGTGCGATGCTCCAACCCCGCTTGCGGGTAGAGCTTGACACCACCCCATTCAAATCTGGCGGCATAAGTGGCTTCAAGCAAGTTGCCGCCCGAGTTCACATCGTGCATCGCATACACAAACACGCCGCCCAGCGGGGTGCGCTGGAAGGTGCCCAGACCCACCGGCAAAGGGTTGCTGCGGTGCTTCACGCCGCGCAGTGCGGCGGTGTCTGCATCAAAACCTTCTTGGCTGACGCGCAACACGCCCTCCACATGCCCCAGCGCCAGCGGCAGGGCTTTGACACCGAAGGTGTCCACCCGCGCAAATGCCGAACCCCAATCGCCATACACATAAGGCAAAGCGGTGGTTGCGGTGCTTTTGTTTTTCAGCGCCGATGAGGTCACATAGGCCGCGCCGCCCACGTCGCCCACAAAGCGTTCAGATGCCGCAGCGGTGATTTGCGCGTGCGCGACGCTGGCCGCAAAGAGCGCACAGCTGCACAGCGTGAGGCCCCGGGTCCAGAAAGTGAATTGCATTTTGGGCATAAAAACTCCATTCAGGGGTTAAGACTCGCCGACGATGCGCGCCGCTTTAACGATGCGCCCCATGGCGTCGAACTCTTGGGCCACGCTGCGCGTGAACTCGGCCAACGAAGACTTCAATGGCAGGCATTCGGCCGCCAGCAAACGTTCGCGCAGTGCAGCTTGGCTCAGCACCGCCTGGAGGTCGGCATGCAGGCGCTCCAGCAGGACCTGCGGCGTGCCGCCCGGTGCAAACACACCGAACTGCGAACTCAGATTGGCCGCAGCCCATCCACGCTCGGCCAGAGTGGGCACTTGAGGCAAACTCTCCAGCCGCGCCGGCGAGCCCACCGCCAAAGGCCGCAGCTTGCCGTCTTTGATGTGTTGCAACACAGCGGGCGAACTGTTGACCGACAGCAGCTCAAATTGCCCGCTCAGCGCGTCGGTAATTTGCTGCCCGCCGCCTTTGTAGGGAATGTGCGAGAAAACCGCTTGCGTCAACACCTGCAACTGTTCCAGCATCACATGGCCCAGCGATGCTGTGCCCGAGGTGGCCCAGCGCAGCGCGCCGGGCTGGGCCTTGGCCGCAGCCAACAGACTTTTGATATCCAAGACCGGGGTGGCGGATGTCGCCAGCAGCAGCACCGGCGATGTCATGACGCCAGAAACCGGGGCAATGTCTTGCAAGGGATCGAACAAAGGCTTGCCCAAGTGCGGGCTCAGCGTGACCGGGCTGAGGGCAGAAAAAACCAGGGTGTGCCCATCAGGAGGCGACTTGGCCACGGCCTGCACGCCCAGTCCGCCACTGGCACCGGCTTTGTTGTCGACCAGCACCGGCACATTCCAACGCGTCGCCAGGCGTTCAGCCAACCATCGCGCCACGGTGTCGCTCAAGCCGCCGGGCGGGTAGGCCACCACCAGTTTGATCGGCCGAACCGGCCATGGCGGTGTTTGGGCCCCCGCCGGACCGGCCCCCCACCCGCAAGCGACCGCGCCCCAAGCCAGCACCTGGCGCCGAGAAAGCGGCCGACAGGGAGCTCGTTCACTCATGCAAAACAAGCGGCCTCGGCCAAAGGCAAAGCTGCGGCATCTTTGGCCGCCAACACCGGCGCAAAGTCGATCGGCCAGTCAATGCCCAGCGCCGGGTCGTTCCACAGCAGGCTGCGCTCGTGCGCCGGGTACCAGTAATCGGTGGTTTTGTACAAAAATTCAGCGCTCTCGCTGAGCACCACAAAACCATGCGCAAAGCCCGGCGGAATCCACAACTGGCGGTGGTTCTCCGCGCTCAGGTGCACGCCGTCCCACTGGCCAAAGGTGGGCGAGCTGCGGCGCAAATCCACCACCACATCGAACACCTCGCCCTGCACCACCCGCACCAATTTACCTTGGGCATGCGCGATTTGGTAATGCAGGCCGCGAAGCACGCCGCGCGCCGATTTACTGTGGTTGTCTTGCACAAATTGCACATCCAAACCGGTGGCTTGGGCAAAGTCGCGGGCGTTGAAACTCTCCAAAAAGAAACCCCGCGCATCGCCAAAGACCTGCGGCTGCAGGATCAGGACACCGGGAATTTTGGTTGGGGTCGCGGTGTAAGCCATGCAAATCTCTGTTCAGAGGATCGATTTATTTAATCAAGTTCAACAGGTACTGCCCGTAACCGTTCTTGGCCAATGGTGCAGCCAATCGCGCCACTTGATCGGGGGTGATCCATTTCTGCGCCAAAGCAATTTCTTCGGGACAGGCCACCATCAGGCCCTGGCGTTTTTGCAGTGTGGCGATGAAACCGGCCGCTTCGTGCAAGCTGTCGTGGGTGCCGGTGTCCAGCCAGGCATAACCCCGGCCCATGATCTCCACATTCAACTGCCCCTGCTCAAGGTAGGTGCGGTTCACGTCGGTGATTTCCAATTCGCCGCGGGCCGAAGGCTGGATTTGCGCGGCAATGTCGCACACCTGTTGATCGTAAAAATACAGACCGGTGACGGCGTAATTGCTTTTCGGCTGCGCCGGTTTTTCTTCGATGCTGATGGCGCGTTGCTGGTCGTCAAAGGCCACCACGCCATAGCGCTCGGGGTCGTGCACATGGTAGGCGAACACGCTGGCGCCCTGGCTGCGGGCATCGGCGTTGTGCAACAAACGCACCAGGTCGTGCCCGTAGTAAATGTTGTCACCCAAGACCAGGGCACTGGGGTGGTTGCCGACAAATGCCTTGCCAATGATGAAGGCCTGCGCCAAACCATCGGGACTGGGTTGCACCGCGTAGGTGATGTTCATGCCCCACTGGTGGCCGTCGCCCAGCAGCTCGGCAAAGCGCGGGGTGTCTTGCGGCGTGCTGATCAACAGCACATCGCGAATGCCCGCCAGCATGAGCGTGGTCAAGGGGTAATACACCATGGGTTTGTCGTAGACCGGC
>CANFYZ010000023.1 GCA_947451385.1 Comamonadaceae bacterium
AACAACAGCCAGGACAATGCGCTGGCGGTGCCAAAGTCATTGAACTCAAAGGCGGTCCGGTACATGTACATGGCCGTGGTCATGCCGGCTTGGTCGGTACCGCCGCGGCCTCCCGTCAAGATGAACGGCTCCTCAAACAATTGCAGTCCACCAATCAGGGTCAGCGTGACACCGAAAAAAATCATCGGTTTCAGGCTGGGCAGGGTGATGTAGAAAAACTGCTTCCACGCACTTGCGCCGTCCATCGTGGCGGCTTCGTAGAGGTCTTTCGGAATGGTTTGCAGCGCTGCCAAATACAGCACGGTGTTGAAGCCGACATAGCGCCAGAAAACCACAAATGCGATGGCCGGTTTGATGTTTTCGGCTTGGCCCAGCCAGTCGGTGGGCGTGGCCGGGCCTCCCCATGGCCACATGCTTTGCAGCGCCATCAGGCCTTGGTTGATGAGGCCGTAATCGGTTGAAAAGAGCGTGCTGAACATCATCGCAATGGCCACCGTGGACGTGATGTACGGCAAAAAGTAAGCGCCTATGACGGCATTGCGCCCACGCTTGAAAGCATTGTGGATAAAGCAAGCCAACGGAATCGACACCAGGTGCTGCGGCACGCCCGAAACCAAGGCCAGCCAAGCGGTGTTGCTCAGTGACTTCCAAAACCATTCATCTTCCAGGGCAAAAGTGAAGTTTTCCCAGCCGACAAATTTCATAGCGCTCAAACCGGCCGAGGGCTCCCACGCTTGGAAGGCCAAGAACAAAGAAAACCCCAGGGGGAACAGGCCGAAGATCAGAAACAAAATCACGAACGGTGCCAACAAAACGTAGGGCACGGTGTCAGCAGTGAGCTGCCAACGGCGTCGATTGGAAGGAGCCGACATGGGCGCTTACCTTCTGGCGCGGCGCTCCAGGAGGGCTTGCGCGTCCTGCAGGGCTTTGCGAATGTCTTTGCCTTGGTCTAACACTTTGTCGAGCTCGGTGTTGACGATTTCTTCGGCAATGGGGTCCAGTTTGTGCACGTCAATGGCCGTGGTTTTTTGGGCCGCTTCGCGCCACAGCAAGCGGGCTTTTTGTCCGCCCAGAAACTCGATGGGTTGATCCAAAAAGGGGTCTTTATGAACTTCCAGCAGAGCGGGGAAAGCGTCCTCGGCCTTGAAGGCTTTGAGTTGCATGTCGGCTTGCAGCGTCATCATTTGGATGAAGTCCCAAGCCAGTGCTTTGTTGGGGCTGCTCTTGGGGATGGCATAAAAGCTCCCACCCCATGAGGCCCATGAGCGTTCGGGCAATTGCGCTGCACGCCACAGCCCTTTGGTTTGAGGAGCGATCCAGTTGTTCAGATGGCCGGCCAGCCAGGCCCCGGACATCTGCGTTGCAATGTGACCCCGTTTGAAGCCCTCAGTCCATTCGGTGCTCCAGGCGTTGATCTTGCCGTCGAGCTTTTGGGTGCGGACCTGGCGCGCCAATTCAAAGGCACGCTCAAAACGCGGTGTATTGATCAGGACTTTGCCTTGGTTGTCCAGGTACAGGCCTTCTCCTGCTTTCAAATTACTGCGGATGATGATGTCTTTCATGTCGCGTGCATGCGCCATGAGATAGGCACCGGTCTGTGCCTTCAGTTGAACGCCGGCCTGAACATAGGCTTCCCAGCTGCCGGTGAGTTGCGCCTCGGTGAGGCCGGCTTTTTTGAGTAAATCGGTGCGGTACAGCAGCGTGCCAGGACCGATGTCTGCTGGCACCGCCACCACCGCACCGGACAGGGCCGTGCCTTGTTTGAAAGCATAGGGCACCCATTTGGCTTGCTGCGTTTTGATGTTGTAAGGTGCTTGCGACAGATCTTGCAGGCCACCATTTTCGGCAAAACGGGCGACGTAGCCCACCTCTAAAACCATGACATCTGGCAAGTTAGAGGAGGTGGACAAGGCCGTGGTCATGGCCGTGTGGTGATCCGGGAAAGACCGGCTGATGATTTTGAGTTCAACCTCGGGATGCTTTTTCTTCCATTCGCTGGCCGCCGATTTGGCGATGCTGTCGACCGCAGGGTAAGCCGCGATGATCAGGGTTTCAGCCTGAGCCCCGAAACTCAGGCATCCAACGACCGCTGCAACAGCAAGCCGCAGCGCTGAGCGGGTAATGGGCAATGGGGCCAAATGCATGGTGAATTCCTGCGCGTGAACATGGCGTCATGCTGACAAAACGTGCATCCAGTGCACTGTTTTGAAAGCGCTTTCAAGAATTATAGGGAGAAAAAATGCCGATTTGGAGTCGGGTAATCCCGAGGTTAGACCCTAGACCCGCAGACGCCGGGTGGACTCTCGGGCAATCAGAACCGGAGCGGGCATGAGTGCCGTGGGTTTTTGTTCGGCCAGCAATTGCAGCATGGAAGCCGCAGCCAGGCGGCCCAATTCATAGGCAGGTTGATGAATGGTGCTCAGCGGTGGCACGCAGTAAAGAGAATTGGCCAGATCGTCAAAACCCATCAAGGACACATCGTCGGGAATGCGCAGCGAGTGTCGGTGCAAACTCAAGGCGGCACCGAAAGCCATCTGATCGTTGGCGGCAAAAATAGCGGTGAACTGTTGCTGACTCGCCAGCAAACGGTCGACGGCCAGCAAGCCACTGATTTCATGGTATTCGCCGGGCACTACCAAGTTCGGGTTGAACGGAATATGGGCGGCTTCAAGGGCACTGACGTAGCCTTTGAAACGTTCATTGGCATCGGGATGTTCTGGATCGCCCGAGATAAAGGCAATGCGGCGATGGCCCAGTTGGATGAGGTGCTGTGTCGCTTGAAAGCCACCGTTGAAATTGTCAAAGTTCAGAGCAAACAGGCCGGGGCCTTTGAGTTGCCGGCCCGTGACGACGACCGGCACCGTTTTGGCGATGGACTTGAGTGATTGATCGCTCATGCGTCCATTCAGAACGATGAGTCCGTCCACGCGCCGCGCGCGCAACATGTCAATACAGCGAACTTCAGAGGCTTGGTTCCAATGCGCACTGACAAAAAGGGGGCTGTAGCCGGCCGGGTCCAATTCGTCCTCAATGCCGCGCAGGGCAGCACCATAAAACGGGCTGTCGAGGGCCTGGGTCACCACGCCAATGCTCAAGGTGCGGCCACCTGCTAAGCCACGCGCTACCGGGTTGGGCACAAAGCCCAGTTTGGCAATCGCGGCATCCACGGATTTCTTTTTGTCTTCACTGACCGTGGCGGTGCCATTCAGTATGCGAGACACGGTACTGGGTGAAACGCCTGATTCTTTGGCCACCATGTCCAGGGTCACGACCTGCGAAGAGTCTTTGCCAAGTCGTTTGGTTTTCATAAGCAGCGAAGGGCAAGAATTTGAGGTGGCCTTTGGAGGCTTAAATGTTAACCCAATTGAGATGAAATCGCTTTCATACAGGGTGAGTGAAAATACCGAAATGCGCAAATCCAAGTCCAATCAACACCCTGAGGTCAATTTCTCCGAATCTGGCAGCGTCCGCTACCTGCATTTGGGCACGCCCTGGATCCAGGGTTCTATGCTGATCGCCAAGCCCTATGACATTGAGCTGGAATATGTGCAGCGGATGATGGCCGGCTTGTTGTTCTTGGCGCCTGAAGCTGTCCAAGGCGCTCATGCCATGCAACTGGGTTTGGGTGCGTCCACCTTGACCAAGTTTTGCTACCAAAAGCTGAAGATGACCTGCACCGCGATCGAAATCAATCCGGGGGTGTTGCATGCTTGCCGGGGCTGGTTCAAGTTACCGCCGGACGACGAACGCTTGCGGGTCGTGCTGGCTGACGCGGGCCAAGAGATCCAAAAGCCTGAATGGCAGGGCACCGTTGATTTGCTGCATGTGGACTTGTACGACCAGGAGGCGGCACTGCCCGTGCTCGACAGCGTGGAGTTTTATGACCATTGCCGCGGCTTGCTGACGCCGCAAGGCTGCATGACGGTGAACCTGTTTGGGCGCTCTTCAAGTTACGAACGCAGCTTGGAAAAAATCGCGCAGGTGTTTCGCGAGGATGCGGTCTGGGACTTCAAACCGACCCGTGAAGGCAACACGATTGTGCTGGCCCAGCGCATGCCAACCCGCCCTGCGCGGGATGCTCTGCAAGAGCGGGCCGAACTTTTAGAAAAGCTGTATGGCTGGCCCGCCAGCAAATGGCCCAAGATGTTCAAGCCCCTGGTCAAGTAATAAAAACAACACAAAGCACAAAAGTGGTGCGCCAGCAGGTTTGAAACCAAGGGTAAACCACGAACAATCTGGCGGCACAAGGCCTTGGGCAGGGCTGGCGCTTGCGCGACATAGGTGGAACCCACATGGTCATGTGGTGGTCAAGCCGCCACAATCGGCACACCCAAACCATTGGAGGAGCTATCTCGTGAATATCAAAAGTCAAAAAGACTTTTTCTCAGGGCTGATGTTTACCGTTGTCGGTGGCGCATTTGCTTATGGAGCAACAAGTTATACCGTCGGCACCGGCGCACGCATGGGGCCGGGTTATTTCCCGCTCGTGCTGGGTGTGATTTTGGCCCTCTTGGGAGCTTTGGTCATGTTCAAGTCTTTGGTGGTGGAAACTGCCGATGGCGAAAAAATTGGCAGCTGGGCTTGGAAGCCCTTGTTCTTCATTATTTGTGGCAACTTGCTGTTCGGTATTTTGCTGGGCGGTTTACCCAGTCTCAAACTGCCCGCCATGGGATTGATTGCGGCTATTTTTGGCACCACGATTGTGGTGAGCAAAGCCGGTGACGTCTTTGTGCTGAAAGAAGTCTTGATTTTGTCCACGGTCCTGTCCATTGGCAGCTATCTGGCTTTTGTGGTTCTGCTGAAGTTGCAGTTCCCTGTGTGGCCCACGTTCATCACAGGCTAAGGAGAAAACCATGGAACTTTTTAACAACCTCGCCATGGGTTTTGGGGTGGCATTCACCTTCCAGAACCTGATCTATGCGTTTCTCGGTTGCATGTTGGGTACCTTGATTGGCGTGTTGCCAGGCATTGGCCCGGTCGCCACCATCGCCATGTTGTTGCCTGCCACGTATGCCTTGCCGCCTGTGGCTGCGCTGATCATGTTGGCCGGTATTTACTACGGCGCCCAGTACGGCGGTTCGACCACGGCGATTTTGGTCAACCTGCCAGGCGAGTCCTCCTCGGTTGTGACCGTGATTGACGGTTACCAGATGGCCCGCAAAGGTCGTGCGGGTCCCGCCCTGGCCGCCGCTGGCTTGGGTTCATTCTTTGCTGGCTGCGTGGGCACCTTGATCTTGGCAGCTTTTGCGGCGCCTTTGACTGAAGTGGCCTTCAAATTCGGCCCAGCCGAATACTTCTCGCTCATGATTCTGGGCTTGATTGGCGCGGTGGTCTTGGCTTCGGGCTCTTTGCTCAAGGCGGTGGCCATGATTGTGTTGGGCTTGTTGCTCGGCTTGGTCGGTACCGATGTGAACTCCGGCGTGGCGCGATTCAGCTTTGACATTCCTGAACTGACGGACGGCATTGGCTTCATCGTCATTGCCATGGGTGTGTTCGGTTACGGTGAAATCATCTCCAACTTGTCCAAGCCTGAAGATGAACGTGAAGTGTTCACCGGCAAAGTGACAGGTTTGTTCCCAACGGGCGAAGACTTCAGGAACATGATTCCTGCCGTCTTGCGCGGTACAACGATTGGCTCCATTCTGGGCATCTTGCCGGGTGGTGGTGCTTTGTTGGCCGCCTTTGCGGCTTACACCATCGAGAAGAAAACCAAACTCAGGCCAGGTGAAGTCCCCTTTGGTCAAGGCAACATCCGCGGTGTGGCGGCGCCTGAATCGGCCAACAACGCCGGTTCACAAACCTCCTTCATTCCTTTGCTGACTTTGGGTATTCCGCCCAACGCCGTGATGGCTTTGATGGTCGGTGCGATGACCATTCACAACATCCAGCCGGGTCCGCAGGTGATGACCAGCAACCCTGAGTTGTTCTGGGGCCTGATCGCTTCGATGTGGATCGGTAACCTGATGCTGGTGATCTTGAACCTGCCCTTGATCGGCATGTGGATCAAGCTGTTGACCGTGCCTTACCGCTGGTTGTTCCCCGCCATCGTGTTGTTCTGCGCGATCGGTGTGTATTCGACCAACAACAACACCTTCGACATCTGGATGGTGGCGGGCTTTGGTGTGATTGGTTATACCTTCATCAAACTCGGCGTAGAGCCAGCGCCTTTGTTGCTGGGTTTCATCTTGGGCCCGATGATGGAAGAAAACCTGCGCCGCGCGCTGCTCTTGTCTCGTGGTGACTGGACGGTGTTTGTCACCCGCGGCTTGTCGGCCAGTTTGTTGGCGGCAGCGGCGGTGCTGCTGATCGTTGTGCTGTTGCCTTCGGTCAAATCTAAACGCGAAGAAGCCTTCGTGGAAGAGTGACCTGTTACGGCTTGTCTCAGCAAACGGCGCCTTCGGGCGCCGTTTCTGATTCCGGGCCGTGAAATGCCCACGCCCAAGCCCGGGTGGGTGTCGCTTGTGCTCCATGGCTGGCACCAATCTCTGACAAAATCCTCCTATGAAAAGACGTTTTCTTGTACAGGTGGCCCTGGCTTGCCTCAGCGTTGGCGGTGCCGCATCCAGTTGGGCCCAAAGCCCTGCTTATCCGAGCAAGCCGATCCGCTTGGTGGTGCCGTTTCCGGCCGGTGGCGCGACCGATATTTTTGCCCGCACCCTGTCGCAAAAGCTGGCCGAAAAAATCGGCGCGTCCATCGTCGTGGACAACAAGCCCGGCGCCGGGGGCACGCTGGGTTCGGACTTGGTCGCCAAGGCCGTGGCCGATGGCTATACCTTGCTGCTGGCCACCTCCAGCACGCACTCCATCGGCCCCAATTTGAATCCCAAAATGCCGTACGACGCGGTGCGCGATTTCACGCCGATTGCGCAGGTGGGTTATGCCCCCAGCATCATGCTGGTGCCCAATTCCTCACCCGCGCACACGGTGCAAGAGTGGATCGACTACGCGCGCAAAAATCCGGGCCGCTTGAATTACGCCTCCAGCGGCAATGGCACCATCGTGCAATTGACCGCCGAACTGTTCAAAGCCCAGGCCGGCGTGTTTGTGGTGCACATCCCTTACAAAGGCACGGCCTTGGCCATGCCTGACCTGATCAGTGGCAAAGTGGACGTGTTGTTTGACTCCTTGCCGACCGGCTTGCCCCATGTGCGTGATGGCCGCTTGCGCGCCTTGGGCGTGACCACCGCGCAGCGCACCCCCTTGGCCCCGGGTGTGCCACCGATTGCCGAGGTCTTGCCAGGCTACGAGTCCACCACCTGGTTTGGCTTGTTCGGGCCCCAGGGCCTGCGCCCAGAGTTGGTCAGCCGCATCAATACCGCTGCCAATCAGGCGCTGAAAGACCCCGAAGTGGCCGAAAAACTGCAAAAGCTGGGCATTGAAGCCCAGGGCGGCACGCCCGCGCAATTTGGCACCATGCTGGCCAGCGAATCGGCCAAGTGGAAAAAAATCATCAACGAACGCAAGATTACCTTGGACTGAGCCGACATGACTTTCGATTTCAACGCCGCCTACACCAGCCACCGCTTGCCCCTGTTTGCGCGCAATGTGGTCTCCACCTCGCATCCGCTGGCCGCGCAAGCCGGTTTGCGCATGATGCTCAAAGGCGGCAACGCGGTGGACGCCGCGGTGGCGGCGGCGGCGGCCCTGACCTTGACCGAGCCGGTCAGCAACGGCTTGGGCTCTGACGCGTTTTGTATCCTGTGGGACGGGCAGCAACTGCATGGTTTGAACGCCTCCGGGCGGGCGCCGCAAAGCTGGACGCCAGATTACTTCAAACGCAAATACGGGGCCGATGTGACCGCGCCCCCGAAAAGAGGTTTTGATTCGGTGACCGTGCCAGGCGCCGTCAGCAGCTGGGTGGCCCTGAGTGAACGTTTTGGCAAACTGCCTTTTGCCGACCTGTTGGAGCCCGCCATTGAGATCGCCGAGCGTGGCTATTTGTTGCCGGTGGTGGTGCAGCAAAAGTGGGCGGCGGCCACGCCCGAGTTGCAATCATTGCCAGGTTTTGCCGAGAGCTTTTTGCCCTGGGGCCGTGCGCCGGATGTGGGCGAATTGTTCCAGTTCAAAGCGGCGGCACGGGGCTTGCGCGCCATTGCCGAAAGCAAAGGCCAAGCTTTTTACGGCGGTGAAATCGCCCAGGCGATTGAGCGCTTCAGCGCCCAGCATGGCGGCAGTCTCATCGCGCAAGACTTTGCCAATTACCGCCCCGAATGGGTCACACCGATTGCGCAAAACTACCGCGGCTACACCTTGCACGAGATCCCGCCCAACGGCCAAGGCATTGCCGCGCTGATTGCGCTGGGCATTTTGGAGCACTTTGATGTGGCGGGTCTGCCGGTGGACGGCGTGGATTCACAGCATTTGCAAATTGAAGCCATGAAGCTGGCGTTTGCCGACGTGTACCGCTATGTGGCCGATCCGGGCTCGATGGAAGTCACTCCCGCACAAATGCTGGACCCAGCCTACCTGGCCAGCCGTGCCAAATTGATTCAGATGCACAAGGCGCAAGACTTTGGCGCCGGCAATCCGGTCAAAGGCGGCACGATTTACCTGACGGCGGCCGATGAAAACGGCATGATGGTCAGTTTCATTCAAAGCAATTACATGGGCTTTGGTTCAGGTTGTGTGGAGCCGCAATTTGGCGTCAGTTTGCAAAACCGGGGTCATGGCTTCAGCGTGCAAGCGGGGGGACACAATCCGGCCAACCAAGTGGCTCCAGGCAAGCGCCCGTTCCACACCATCATTCCCGCTTTCTTAACCAAAGACGGCCAACCGGTCATGAGCTACGGCGTGATGGGCGCCAATATGCAGCCCCAAGGGCATATGCAGACCCTGGTGCGCATGCTCGACTACCGCCAAAACCCTCAAGCAGCGTGTGACGCGCCGCGTTGGCGCTACAACGAGGGGTATTCGATCAACGTCGAAGCCGCCATGCATGCGCCCACGGTGCAGGGCTTGGCTGACCGGGGGCATCAGATGGACGTGATCAACGACTCCTACCAAGACTTCGGTGCCGGCCAATTCATTTGGCGCATGGGCGATCCCAAGGTGCAAGGCTATGTTGCTGCCAGCGATGCGCGGCGCGATGGGCAGGCGGTTGGGTTTTGAATTCACGCGCGCCCAACGCGGCTCTTTCCACGGGTTTGCTCTTGGCCGCCGCCGGTTCGATCGCCTTCAGTGGCAAAGCCATCATTGTCAAACTGGCCTACCGACATGGCGTGGATGCAGTGACCCTGTTGATGCTGCGCATGCTGTTTGCGCTGCCCTTGTTTGTGTGCATGGCCTGGTGGGCCGGGCGTGGCAAGCCGGGTTTGTCCCGCAAGGAGTTTGCCGGCATTGTGGGTTTGGGCTTTACTGGTTATTACCTGTCGAGTTTTTTGGATTTTTGGGGCTTGGAATATGTCAGTGCCTCCTTTGAGCGTCTGATTTTGTATTTGAACCCCACCTTCGTTTTGTTGCTGGGATGGATTTTTTATCAGCGCCGCATTACCCGCAGACAAGCCTTGGCCATGGCCGTCAGCTACGCGGGTGTGGTGTTGGTATTCGGACATGAGTTGAGTTTGAGTGGCTCCAATGCCCTGTTGGGCACGGCCTTGGTGATGAGCAGCGCCTTGACGTATGCGTTCTACATGACGTACAGCGGTCAATTGGTTCAGCGCTTGGGTTCCATGCGGCTGGCCGGTTGGGCGACCTCGGTCGCGTGCGTGTTGTGCATGGGGCAGTTTGCCCTGGTGCGACCGCTGTCGTTGGAGGCCGTGGCGCCTGAGGTTTTGTGGCTCTCCCTGCTCAATGCCACGGCGTGTACGGCCTTGCCGGTGTTGTTGGTGATGATGGCGATGGAGCGCATCGGTCCGGCTTTGACGGCCCAAACAGGCATGATTGGGCCGATGTCCACCATCACCATGGGCGTGCTTTTGTTGGACGAGCCCTTCACCGCGTGGATCGTGGCGGGCACGGTCTTGGTGGTGAGTGGTGTTTTTTGGGTCACGCGTCCTGTGCGCGTGTGATTGTTTTTTTTCTAGGAGACTGAGATGGACTTAGGTATTGCAGGAAAGTGGGCATTGGTTGGTGGCGCCAGCAAGGGCCTCGGTTGGGGTTGTGCCCGGGCCCTGGCGCACGAAGGTGTGAACGTGGTCATGGTGGCCCGCGGCGCGGAGGTGTTGAACGCCACGGTGGCGAAGTTGCAAGCCGAAGTCGCCACCAGCGTGAAACTGATCGCCGTTCCCGCCGACATCACCACCGAAGCCGGCCGCCAAGCCCTGTTCACCGTGGCAGGCGGCCCGGGTAAGAATTTTGATATCGTGGTCACCAACGCCGGCGGCCCACCGCCCGGTGATTTCCGCGATTGGGACCGTGATGCATGGATCAAAGCCATTGACGCCAATATGCTCACGCCCATCGAGCTGATCAAAGCCACGGTGGACGGCATGGCGGCGCGTGGTTTTGGTCGCATTGTCAACATCACCTCCAGCTCGGTGAAGTCACCCATCGATGTGCTGGGTTTGTCCAATGGCGCGCGCAGTGGTTTGACCGGCTTTGTGGCTGGCACATCGCGCAGCAAAATCGCCTCGCAAGGCGTGACCATCAACAACTTGTTGCCGGGCCGATTTGACACCGACCGGATCCGCGCAACCTTGCCGGCCATGGCCGAAAAAGCGGGCAAGACCATCGAGGAAATGCGCGCCCTGCAACAAGCGCAAATCCCTGCCGGTCGTTATGGCAGCGCCGAAGAGTTTGGTGCGATCTGTGCATTTTTGTGCAGCCAACACGCCGCCTACCTGACGGGTCAAAACGTGTTGGCCGATGGCGGCGCTTATCCTGGTACGTACTGAATCCGCAAGCCACTCCTCTGGAGTGGCGCGGTTTTCAGCGCCGTGATGACACCAGGATGCCGCCCACGATCAGGGCAAAAGCCAGCGCGTGGTAGAGGTGAGGTAACTCACCCAAGAAGGCGGCCGACAACAGGGCGGCAAACAGCGGTGTGAGGTTAGAAAAAAAGCCTGCCACCGCTGGACCCGCGCGCTGCACGCCTTCGCCCCAACAGCGGTAAGCCAGCACGGCTGGGCCTGTGGCCACAAAGGCCAGGGCGCAAATCAATGGCCAGCCCCAAGTGATGTGGGCTTCGGTCAAGCTCCATTCGGCGGCGCTGAAGGCGCCCGACCAACCTAAGCCAAATACCACCTGCGCCATTAAAAATGCAGCCCAGTTCTGGCGCAAAGCCTCGGGCTCATCTCGCCGCGTCAGCAACCAACTGTACAAAGCCCAACTGGCGGTGGCGAGTAAGACGTAAATGTCACCCAAAACGAATTCGACGTTGAGCAATTGCGTCCATTCACCCCGGCACAGGACCACGGCCACGCCCGTGATGGACAGCACCGCGCCGGCCAACTGAGGCAGTCGCACCGGTGCTTTGAACAAAAAGGCACCCAAGACCAACATGAACACGGGCGTGCTGGAGGCGACCAGGGTCACGTTCAAAGGCGTTGAAGTTTGCAGCGCCAGGTACTGCAGCGCGTTGTAGCAGCCCACGCCCAGCAAACTCAGCACCCCAAAGCGGCGCCAATGGGTCCACAGACCACTGCCAGCGCGAAATACCGGATAGGCCATGGGCAACAAAATGAAAAACGCCACGGCCCAACGCAAAAAATTCAAAGTGATGGGCGGCACCAAGGGGCTCACCAGCCGGCCAACCACCGCATTGCCTGCCCACAGCAGGGGCGGAATGGTGAGCAAAATTGCGGTGCGCAGCGCCAGTTTTTGTGTCATGCCGGTGACTGTAACGCGAGGGCGGCCCTGCGGCTGTCGCCCATGGATTGGGATTTCGTGGCACAGTCACGCGAGCGCATTTTTTAACCTTGATCCCAACCTCAATTAGCTGGAGAAACACATGAGCTTGACCGTCCAAATTGCCCAACACGGTGGTCCCGAAGAAATGAAACTGGTCGATGTGGCAGTGGGCCAACCCGGCCCGGGGCAAATTCGCATTCGCCACAAAGCCATTGGCCTGAATTTCATTGACGTTTACCAACGCGCCGGCCTGTATGCCATGCCCATGCCCTTGAACTTGGGCATGGAAGCCTCGGGCATTGTCGAGGCGGTGGGCGAGGGCGTGACGCACCTGAAAGTGGGCGACCGCGCTGCCTACGCCAGCAACCCGCCCGGCAGCTACAGCGAAGAGCGCGTGATGCCCGCCCAGAGCGTGTGTAAATTGCCCGATGCGATCAGCTTTGAAACCGGTGCGGCCATGATGCTCAAAGGTTTGACCGCGCAGTACCTGCTCAAGCGCACCTTGCCGCAAGGTGGTTTGAAGGCTGGCGACTTTGTCTTGTTCCATGCCGCCGCCGGTGGCGTGGGCTTGATCGCTTGCCAATGGGCCAAGGCGCTGGGTTACCAATTGATCGGCACCGCCGGCAGCGACGCCAAATGCCAGCTGGCCAAAGAGCACGGCGCGGCCTATGTGATCAACTACAACACCGAAGACTTTGCCGCCCGCGTGAAAGAAATCACCGGCGGCAAGGGCGTGAAGGTGGTGTACGACTCGGTCGGCAAAGACACCTGGGACAAGTCATTGGACTGCTTGATGCCTTTTGGCTTGATGGCCAGCTTCGGCAACGCCTCGGGTCCTGTGGCACCGTTTGCGCCCGGTATTTTGGGCCCCAAAGGCTCCATTTACGTGACGCGTCAAACCCTATTCACGCACATCTCCACCCGCGAAAGCACGCAAGAAATGGCCGACGAGTTGTTTGAGGTGGTGGCCAGTGGCAAGGTGCATATCCGCATCGACCAGACCTACAAACTGGCCGATATTGCCCAAGCCCACCGTGACTTGGAAGCCCGTAAAACCACGGGTTGCACCATCATCACTTTGTAAATCTCGCTGCCCATAAAAAAACCGCTGCCCGAGAGGGACAGCGGTTTTTTTTGGCGCCTCAAGCGGCCAGCTTGGCCTTCGGGGCAATGGCGTCTAAAGCATCGCTCAGGTGCTTGAGCGTGCGTGGCACTTGGTGCCATTTGTCCAGACCAAACAAGCCCATACGGAAAGTGCGGAAGTCGGCAGGCTCGTCACACTGCAGCGGAACACCGGCAGCAGTTTGCAGGCCCAGTGCCAGAAACTTTTGGCTGCTTTGAATCTCAGGGTCGGTGGTGTAACTGACCACCACGCCAGGGGCTTCAAAGCCGGGTGCGGCCACGCTGGGAAAGCCGTGCGCCTGCAACAAGGCGCGCACTTGGCGTCCCAAGGCCATTTGCTCTTCACGCACTTTGGCAAAGCCATAGGCTTCTGTTTCGAGCATGGTTTCTTGCAGGCGTTGCAGGGCGTCAGTGGGCAAGGTGGTGTGGTACATGTGGCCACCGGCTTCGTAGGTCTCCATGACCTGCAGCCACTTTTTCAGATCCATCGCGAAGGTGGTGCTGGTGGTGCTGTCGATGGCTTGGCGGGCACGTTCGCTCATCATGATCATGGCGCAGCAAGGCGAACTGCTCCAACCTTTTTGCGGCGCGCTGATCAGCAGGTCCACGCCGGTGGCTTGCATGTCGACCCACATGGCGCCCGAGGCAATGCAGTCGAGCACAAACAGGCCGCCTACCGCGTGCACGGCGTCTGCCACCGCACGAAGGTAGTCGTCTGGCAGGATCATGCCTGCAGAGGTTTCCACATGGGGTGCAAACACCAAGGCGGGTTTTTCTGCGGCAATCGCGGCTTTGACTTCTTCAATGGGCGCAGGAACCCAGGCGGCTTGCGAAACAGCGGCCACGCGGCGGGCCTTGAGCACGCTGTGGCTTTTGGGAATCTGGCCCATGTCAAAGATTTGCGTCCAACGGTAGCTGAACCAGCCATTGCGGATCACCATGACATGCTTTTGGGTGGCGAACTGACGCGCCACCGATTCCATCCCAAAGGTGCCACTGCCAGGCACCAGAGCCACGCTGTGTGCGCCGTAAACGCTTTTGAGCATGCGCGAGATGTCGGTCATCACGCCGCCAAAGCGCTGAGACATGTGGTTCAAGGCGCGATCGGTGTAGACCACCGAAAATTCGAGTAAGCCATCGGGGTCAATGTGGGGCAGTAATCCGGGCATGGCGAATCCTTTAATTTTTCAGATAATCCGTGATTTTCAGGGAAAACAAGAATCAGCGCTCGCTGCGCACGCGCAGCAGTTCGTCAAGGATCAGGCAGGCCGCCCCCAAGCTGATGGCGCTGTCGGCCAGATTGAACGCCGGAAAGTGGATGCCGGCGTAGTGGAAGTCCAAAAAGTCCACCACATAGCCGTACAAGACGCGGTCGAGCACATTGCCCACCGCGCCGCCTAAGACGCAGGCAATGGCAAAACCAAACAGCTTTTGCCCAGCGTGTTTTTTCAAAAGCCACACCATCAGCAAGGCTGCTACCGTGCCCAGGCCGGTGAAAAACCAGCGCTGCCAGCCCCCGGCTTGCGCCAGAAACGAAAAGGCTGCGCCCGTGTTGTGCACCCGCACCAGATTGAAAAACGAGGTCATCGTGACGCTGTCACCCAAGGCGAAGCTGCCAATGATCAAAATTTTTGTGAACTGATCGGCCAACAAGACCAGCAAGGCCAGGCCCAGCCACAGCCATAAGCTGCTGCGGGCATGCACGGGTGAGGATTTGGATTTTTTGGCCATGGCAGTTGCTGACGTTGCGGTCGGGTTCAAGCCACCCGGCGGGTTTCACCCTCGCCGGTCAAATTGCTGCAGCAGCGACCGCACAGCGTGGGGTGCTCTGCATAGGCGCCGACATCGGCGCTGTAATGCCAGCAGCGCTCGCATTTCACATCGGGGCTGACGGCCACGGTGATCGACAAAGCCTGGGCCTCAGCCAAAGCCAGCACCGAAGTGATGAAGACAAACTTGGCATCAGGCCCCAAGCTGCGCAGCAGGGCCAGGTCATCTGGCGCCGCATGCACGGTCACATTGGACTGCAAGGACGAACCGACCTGGCCTTGTGCCCGCACGTTTTCGATGTCTTTGTTGACCACATCGCGGATCTCGCGAATGCGGCCCCACTTGGCCAGCAATTGGTTGTTGACCGCACCCAGGTCCACAAAGGTTTCCAAGAAGATGGACTCGGAGTGACCGACCACGCCCCACGCTTCTTCGGCGGTGAAGCTCAAGAACGGCGCCATCCAACGCAGCATGGCCTGGGTGATTTGGTGCAAGGCGGTTTGCGCGCTGCGCCGGGCCAAAGATTTGGGCGCGGTGGTGTAGAGGCGGTCTTTCAGCACGTCCAGGTAAAAAGCACCCAGGTCTTCTGAGCAGTACAGCTGCAACTTGGAGACCACGGGGTGGAACTCGTAGGCATCAAAGTGGGTGCGGATGTCGGCTTGCACTTGGGCCGCGCGGGACAAGGCGTACTGATCGATCTCCAACAAATCGCTGTACGCCACGGCGTCTTTGGCCGGGTCAAAGTCGCTCACATTGGCCAGCAAAAAACGCAGTGTGTTGCGGATGCGGCGGTACGCGTCGACCACGCGGGCCAAGATTTTGTCGTCGATGTTCAGGTCGCCCGAATAATCGGTCGAGGCCACCCACAGGCGCACGATCTCTGCACCCATCTTCTCGGTCACTTCTTGCGGTGCCACGGTGTTGCCCAGGCTTTTGCTCATCTTGCGGCCTTGGCCGTCGGTGGCAAAGCCGTGCGTCAGCAGGCCTTTGTAGGGGGCGCGGTCGTACAAGGCGCAGCCCAAAAGCAGCGAACTGTGGAACCAGCCGCGGTGCTGGTCGTGGCCTTCGAGGTACAGGTCCGCCTCGGGGCCTTCGGTGTGGAAGGGCGGCCGCGCATAGGCATCCTTGTGGCTGCCGCGCAGCACGTGTTGGAAGGTCGAGCCGGAGTCGAACCAGACTTCCAGAATGTCGGTGCTCTTGGTGTACTGAGCGGCATCGTCACCGGGTTGGTTCAGGATGTCTTCTGCCGTGGCACGGCTCCAGGCCTCGATGCCGCCTTGTTCGACGATATCTGCCGCTTGGTCCAAGATGGCCATGGTGCGGGGATGCAATTCGCCCGTGTCCTTGTGCAAAAAGAACGGCACGGGCACGCCCCAAGAGCGCTGGCGCGAGATGCACCAGTCGGGTCGGTTGGCGATCATGTCGCGCAAACGGCTTTTGCCGTTCTCGGGATAGAAGGCTGTGTCATCGATCGCATCCAGCGCCAACTGGCGCAGTGTCTTGGGCGCTTTGTCGCGGGTGAAGACGCCTTCGCCCTCGTCCATGCGCACAAACCATTGGGCCGCGGCGCGGTAGATCACCGGCGTCTTGTGCCGCCAGCAATGCGGGTAGCTGTGGTGGATGGGCTGGGTCGCCATCAGGCGGTCGCACTGGCCCAGCACCTCGATCACGCGGGCGCAGGCCTTCCAGATGTTCATGCCGCCAAACAGCGGCAACTCCTCGGCGTAGCTGCCGTTGCCTTGCACCGGGTTCAAAATCTGCTCGTACTTCAGGCCGTGGGCCACGCAGCTGTTGAAGTCGTCCACACCGTAAGCGGGCGCGGAATGCACGATGCCGGTGCCGTCGCCATCGCTCACGTAGTCGGCCAGATACAGGGGCGACAGCCGCTTGTAGCTGTACTCGCCTTCGCCGCTGTCGATGTCATGCAGTGGATGGCGGAACACCAGCCCGCGCAGGGCTTCGCCCTTGGCGGTGGCGACCACGGTGCCTTCCAGCTGGTAGCGTTCCAGTGCCTTTTCTACCAGGCTGGCGCCCAGCAGCAGAATGCCGCGCGGCGTATCGACCAGCGCGTATTCCAGCTCGGGGTGGGCGTTCAGGGCCTGGTTGGCGGGGATGGTCCAGGCGGTGGTGGTCCAGATGACGGCAAAGCCCTTCTTGTTGCCCTCACCGGGCAGGGCGCTCAGGCCAAAGGCTTTGGCCAGTGCAGCGGGGTCATTGGCTTCAAAGGCCACATCCAGCGTGTCGCTCTTCTTGTCGGCGTATTCGATCTCGAACTCGGCCAAAGACGAGCCGCAATCAAAGCACCAGTACACGGGCTTCAGGCCCCGGTACACAAAGCCGCGTTCGATCACGCGCTTGAAGGCGCGGATTTGGCCGCCCTCGTTGGCCGGGTCCATGGTGCGGTAGGGGCGTTCCCAGTCACCCAACACCCCCAAGCGTTTGAAATCTTCGCGCTGCTGCGCGATTTGCTCGGTGGCAAAGGCCCGGCTTTTGGCCTGCATGTCATCACGGCTGAGTTTGCGGCCATGCAGTTTTTCGATGGCGTTTTCGATCGGCAGACCGTGGCAGTCCCAGCCGGGGATGTATTGCGCGTCAAAGCCGGCCAATTGCTTGGACTTGACGATCATGTCTTTGAGCACCTTGTTCAGCGCGTGCCCAATGTGCAATTGGCCGTTGGCATAGGGCGGGCCGTCGTGCAGCACAAACAGCGGCGCACCTTGGCGGGCGACGCGCAGGCGTTTGTACAAGCCGTCACTGTTCCAAGCCTTCACCCAGGCCGGCTCGCGCTTGGGCAGGTCCCCCCGCATTGGAAACGGGGTGTCGGGCATGTTCAGGGTGGCGCGGTAATTCGTTTTGGCTTCAGACATGGGAAATCCATTCACAAGGGCAGGACCGCACCTTGTGCAGCCCAGAAATTTCGAGGTGGAACAGGGCACCCGAAAGGTGCCGTGCACGAAAGCGGGCCAGGGTCAAATTCGGTCGCGGGAGTTTTGACGGTGGGTTTGCCCGTGCAAAGACGCAAAGTACGCACGTGCATCGTCACAGTCTTTGGCGATGCCCCGTGTCAGGTCGTCAAAGCTGTCGTACTTGAGTTCGTCGTGTAGTTTGTGCAGCAGGTCCACGCTGATGATTTTACCGTACCCCTCTTCCAGCCCCAGCGTGGCGGGCCAGTCAAAGCAATGTGTCTCCAACAGCACGCGCCCACCGTTCACATCGTTCGGGTCCAACGAGGGCCGAATACCTAAATTGGCCACACCGGTCAAGGCGGTGGGCGCCAGGCCATGCACCTGCACCACAAAAATGCCGCTGGCGGCGGGTTTCCAGTGCGCAAAGCGCAGATTCAGGGTGCGAAAACCATCGCCCGCCCCCGCTTGGCTGGCCCCCAGGTCGCGCCCGAGTTTGCGCCCGTGCACCACATGGCCGCTGATGCTGTAGGGCCGGCCCAGCAAGCGGGCGACCTCGTCCATCTGGCCAGCTTTCAGAGCGGCCCGCACCGCCGAACTGGACACCCGCAGGCCATGCACCTCATAGCTGTTCATGCGGGCCACATCGAAACCACGCTGCTGCCCGGTGGCATCGAGCAAGGCGTAGTCGCCCGCGCGCTGCGCGCCAAAGCGGAAATCATCGCCCACCAGCACATAGCGCGCGCCCAGGCCTTGGAGCAGCACCTCGTCAATGAAGGCTTGGGGGGGCTGCTGCGCCAGCCGAGCGTCAAAGGGCAAGACCACCACCTGGTCAATGCCGCAGCGTTCCAGCTCGGTCAGCTTGTCGCGCAGGGTGGCAATGCGTGCCGGTGCCAATTCGGGTTTTTTCAACAAGGCCGCGAAATAGTCGCGCGGATGTGGCTCAAAAGTCATCACACAACTGGCCACGCCCCGGTGAGCGGCTTCGTTTTTCAACAGCGCCAGCATGGCCTGGTGGCCACGGTGTACCCCGTCAAAGTTGCCGATGGTCAGCGCACACGCCGAGGCGATGCCGGGATGGTGGAAGCCGCGAAATACCTTCATGGAGGGTTCTTTTGTCACTGAGTGGTCGTGAATACAGCGTATATTGTGACTTACCCAACGCCTGCCCCCGTACCCCGCGGTACAGCCAAGGCATGGCAGGGCCGTCATGTTTCGAGTCAGTGGTTTTTCAACTGTTGGATGGAGGCGCGAGTGAAGGTCTTGAAGTTGTCAGCGCAAGGGCTGCCCCAGTCATGGATCAGCCTGGAGCAAGCGGTCATGTATTACGCCGCCGAAGAGGTGCGTTGGGAGGCCGGACGTGAAATTGCGGTGTTTCACGGAGGCCACAACGCGGTGACCGGTCTGCAATCGGTCATCCGGATCAACAGCATCATTGGCACCCGTGGCGTGCCCAAAATCAACCCTTTTGACCTGCGTCCCGGCCTGACCAATGGCAAATTATTCGCCCGCGACCGCAATGTCTGCGCCTACTGCGGCGCGCATTTTCATGAGACAGAGCTGACCCGCGAGCACATCGTGCCTTTTGCGCAAAAAGGGGTGGACACCTGGATGAACGTGGTCACGGCCTGCCGCAGCTGCAATCACCGCAAAAGCCACCGCACGCCTGAGCAGGCCGGCATGCCTTTGCTGTACACGCCCTACGTACCCAGTTTGTGGGAAGACTTTATCTTGCGCAACCGACGCATTTTGGCCGACCAAATGGAGTTTTTGATGGCCCATGTGCCGCACTCATCACGGCTCATGGCCTGATCACTGCGTTGTTAAACGGATCCTCACCCTGAACCGAGCGGCCTCGATGCCGCCGAGGGTGATGGACCATGAAAGGGGAGATGACTATGCATCAGCATGCGCTGCGACGTTCGTTCCTGGGCCGTCTGGGTCAGACCGCATTGGGGGTGGTGAGCTGGGGCTACACGCCTTGGGCCGGGGCAGCGTCGGGTCGGGCCATGTTGGCAACGCCTTGGCCGACCCAGGCCGACCCAGCACCTTACTGGGTGAGTGAAAAACTGGACGGCGTGCGCGCGCTGTGGGACGGGCAAACGCTGCGATTTCGCAGCGGCCGGACTTTACTGGCCCCCGCGTGGTTCACCGCGCAATGGCCCGCGCAGGCCTTGGACGGCGAGTTGTGGATGGGCCACCAGACGTTCGACCGGGTCTCGGCCGCCGTGCGCCGCAGCCTGCCGGACGAGACCGAATGGCGCAGCCTGCGCTACATGGTGTTCGATGCGCCGGACGCCACCTCTACCTTCACCGAACGGCTGGCGCATATTCAGCGCCTGCTCGGCCCCAGCGAGCCAGGCCGTCTGGGGGCTTGGGTGCAATCTGTGGCGCAGTTTCGCGTGGCCGACGCGGCCGAATTGACGCAGCATCTGAGCCGGGTGCTGCGCGCAGGCGGCGAGGGCTTGGTATTGCACCATGCCGATGCGCTGTGGCAAGCGGGCCGCAGCGAAACGTTGCGCAAATTCAAATCGGTGCAAGACGAAGAAGCGCGGGTGGTTGCCCATTTGCCCGGTAAAGGACGGCTGCAAGGGCGGCTGGGCGCGCTGCTGGTGGAAATGCCCAGCGGTCAACGCTTTGCCTTGGGGTCGGGTTTGACCGATGCGGACAGAGAAAAGCCCCCACGGGTGGGGGCTTGGGTCAGTTACCGCTACCGGGACCGCACGCCTTCGGGCTTGCCGCGCTTTGCCTCGTATTGGCGAGAGCGGCCGCCTGAATAAAGCGCCGGACTCAACCGATTAGGCGAACACGCCAGCTGTTTCTTGCATGCGCTCAGAGACTTCACCCAGGTGGTGCAGGGTGTCGCCCCAGGTCATTTCCAGCTGGGTCAGTTTCTTGAAGTAGTGGCTCACGATGTACTCGTCCGTCACGCCAATGCCGCCGTGCAGCTGCACCGCTTGCTGACCGACAAAACGCATCGACACGCCCAGTTGGTACTTGGCGCGGGCCAGCGCACGGCGACGCTCGTCGGTGGGCGCGTTCAATTTGAGCGTGGCGTAAAAGCTCATCGAGCGGGCCAGCTCCAGTTGCATCTTCATGTCGGCCACGCGATGGCGCAGGGCTTGGAAACTGGAGATGACCACATTGAACTGCTTGCGCGTGTTCATGTAATCGGTGGTGATGGCCATGGTTTTGTCCATCACGCCCACGGCTTCCGCACACAGGCTGGCAATGCCAATGTCGGTGGCGTGCGCCAGTGCAGTCAAACCGTCACGGGTGAGCAATTGGGCAGGGCTGTGGTTGAAGCCCACGTCCGCGGCGGCCGCGCCATCTTGGGTCACATGCGCGTGGGTGCTCACGCCGCTGGCGCTGCGCTCGACCAGGAACAGGGCCATGGCGTTGCCGATCATGGCGGGCACCAGAAAAGCGTCGGCCTGCGCGCCCACAGGCACCAGATTTTTCTGGCCCGTGACCGTCCAAGCACCCGCGGCTTCTTGGGCTTGCGCAGTGCAGTGGGCCAGCTTGTAGCGGCCATGGCGTTCTTGTTGTGCCAGCACCACCAAGGCTTCGCCCGATGCGATGCGGCCCAGCCAAGCGCTCTTGAGCGCGTCAGGGCCATAGCCTTCGAGTACGGCGCTGCAAATCAGGGTTTGGGTGAGGGGTTCTAAAACGATGCCGCGCCCCAGCTCCTCCATCACCACCATGCCTTCGACCGGGCCCATGCCCATGCCGCCTTGGGCTTCACTCACATACAAGCCGGTCAGGCCCAACTCGGCCAGTTCGGTATAGACCGCGCGGTCAAAACCGCCCGCGGCAGCGATGGCGCGGCGGCGGTCAAAGTCATAGCCTTTGTCCACCCATTTGCGCACCGCGTCGCGCAGTTGTTCTTGGTCGTCAGAAAAATCGAAATCCATTTTGAAATCCTTCTCAGTTCAAGCGCTTCAGCCGAGGACGGTCTGCGCGACGATGTTGCGTTGCACTTCGTTGCTGCCGCCGTAAATGGTGGTCTTGCGCATATTGAAGTAGTTGGCCGCCAAGGGCGCGTTGGCCACCTCGCCGCCTGGGAAGTTGCCTTGCCAGCCTGCGTCCATGGCCTCAAAGATGAAGGGCAGGCTGTAGGGGCCCGCCGCCAGCATCATCAGCTCGGAGTAACGCTGCTGAATTTCGCTGCCTTTGATTTTCAGGAGGCCTGCAATGTCGAGCGAATTCTTGCCTGACTTCTCGGCCGACAGCACGCGCAGCACCAGCATTTCCAAGGCCACGATGTCCACCTCGAGCTTGGCGATTTCGTCGCGGAAACGCAGATCGTCGTAAATGCCTTCGGCCTTGGCGATGCGTTTCAAACGCTCCAATTCGCGCTTGGCGCGGTTCACGTCGGCAATATTGGTACGCTCATGCGCCAACAGGTGTTTGGCGTAGTTCCAGCCTTTGTTTTCTTCACCGATCAGGTTTTCGGCTGGCACTTCGACGTTGTCGAACCAAACCTCGTTGACCTCGCATTCGCCGTCCAGCAACTTGATGGGGCGCACCGTGATGCCGGGCGACTTCATGTCGATCAACAAGAAGGAGATGCCGGTTTGCGGCTTGCCCTCGTTGCTGGTGCGCACCAGGCAGAAAATCCACTCGCCATACTGGCCCAGCGTGGTCCAGGTTTTTTGGCCGTTGACGATGTATTTGTCACCCACACGCTCGGCGCGGGTTTTCAGCGACGCCAAGTCCGAGCCCGAACCCGGCTCGCTGTAGCCCTGGCTCCACCAGACTTCACCGCTGGCGATGCCCGGCAAAAAGCGCTTTTGCTGTTCGGCATTGCCAAAGGCCATGATCACCGGCGCCACCATGACGGGGCCAAATGGCACCACACGGGGCGCACCGGCCAGGGCGCATTCTTCCTCGAACAAGTGCTTTTGCACGGCGTTCCAGCCCGGGCCGCCAAATTGTGTGGGCCAACCCCAACCGAGCCAGCCTTTTTTGCCCAAAATCTTGGCCCAACGTTGCATGTCGTCGCGCGTCAGGCGCATGGCGGCGTGTACTTTTTGGGAAATGTCAGCGGGTAAATTGTCTTTGACCCAGGTGCGAATCTCATCGCGAAACGCGAGTTCTTCGGGGGTGAATGCCAAATCCATGGGGAGTCTCTCTGAGAATAGCGGGTGGCGAAATACCCTGGCCTGCGGCCCGGGCGGAAAGTGAAGCGCAATTTATAGCACGACCGTGCGGAAATGCCGGATTCTGGCTGTAACGCTGGGGTCATTGTCCCTGCTGCGGCCGGTGTCTGGGGGCAGGGATAATCCCCGGTGCATGAAAAACATTGTGATTTTGATTTCGGGCTCCGGCTCGAACATGGCGGCCATCGTGCAGGCGGCGCAACAGCGCCAGTGGGCGCAGCGCTTCGGTGTGCGGATTGCGGCCGTGGTCAGCAACCGCCCTGACGCAGCGGGCCTGGAATGGGCCCAAGCCCAAGGCATTGAAGTGTCAGTGTTGGACCACACAGCTTATGCCTCGCGGGAGGACTTTGATGCCGCGCTGCAGGCCCTTTTGGATGCCTACGACCCCGTGTTGGTGGTGCTGGCGGGTTTCATGCGCATTTTGAGCGCTGGTTTTGTGCAGCACTTTGCCGGACGTTTGATCAACATCCATCCCTCTTTGTTACCGGCTTTTGGCGGCTTGCATACGCACCAGCGCGCCATCGACATGGGCTGTCAATTTGCCGGTGCCACCGTGCACCAAGTGACCGCCGAGTTGGACCATGGCCCGATCCTGGCGCAAGCGGTGGTCCCGGTGTTACCGGGCGACACGGCCGAGCGCCTGGCCGCCCGCGTGCTGAGCCAAGAGCACAGGCTCTACCCCACGGCGATCGAAGGCTGGCTAAGCCGCACCCGCAGCGCCTGAAACCGCCGCATCGGGCGTGTCTGCGATCCAGGTAAAGCGCGGCTGGACCACGCCGTCGATTTCCACGTTCTCGTTGAACATGGCGGCCGGTCTGACCCACAAGCCGCGATCCCCGTAGAGCGCGCGGTACACCGTCAAAGGCTCCAAGGTTTCACTGTGGCGTGCAGTGTCAATGACTTGGTACAGCAAATTTTTGTAGTGCCGGTAAATGCCGGGGCGGGTGATCTGCAAGGGGGGGAGGTTTTCAGACATGGTGGACAACGCCCAAGGAGCCAAAGGGGCAACAAGTTCGATTAAGAACGAGAAAGAGAATGGGACAATACGGTCATGCATCCTAAAGCCCTTCTTGATGCCTGCGCCGAACTGGTCAGGCTGACGCTTCAATTTGAACACCCTGCCGATGCGGTGGTTTCGCGTTTTTTCCGTGAACACCGCCAATTGGGCCCGCGCGAACGCGCCACTTTGGCCGAAACCGCTTACAACGTCTTGCGCCACAAACTGCGCTTTGAGTACCTGGCGCGTTCGGGCAGCGGGGCCAAAGAGCGGCGCATGGCGATTTTGGGGTTTCATGCGCCGCGCGATTTCTTGTACGGTGCCCTGAATGAATCCGAGAAAACCTGGCTGGAGGGGTGCGACCGGGTCCGACCCGAAGAGTTTTTGGAACGCCATCGCCACAACCTGCCCGAGTGGATGGTGGAGCCGCTGAAAGCCCAGTTGGGCAGCGGCTTCTGGCCCTTGGTGGAAAGCCTGGGGCAAAGCGCGACCTTGGATTTGCGCGTCAACACGTTGCACGACAAACGTGCCGAGGTGCAAAAAGAATTGGACAAGGCCGGTATCGCCGCCACGCCCACACCTTACTCGCCCTGGGGGCTGCGCATCACCGGCAAGCCCGCGCTGACCAAGCTGGACGCATTTGCGCGCGGCGCCTTGGAGGTGCAAGACGAAGGCTCACAACTGCTGGCGCTGCTGCTTGACGCGCACCGCGGCGAGATGGTGGTGGACTTTTGTGCGGGCGCAGGTGGCAAGACCTTGGCGATCGGCGCAGGCATGCGCAACACCGGGCGCTTGTACGCGTTTGACGTGTCGGGTCACCGTTTGGATGCGCTCAAGCCGCGCCTGGCGCGCAGCCAACTGTCGAACGTGCATCCGGCTGCGATTGCGCATGAGCGTGACGACCGCATCAAGCGCCTGAGCGGCAAGATCGACCGGGTCTTGGTCGATGCCCCCTGTTCCGGCCTGGGCACCCTGCGCCGCAACCCGGATCTGAAATGGCGGCAAACGCCCCAGGCCCTGGAAGAACTGGCGGTCAAGCAAATGGCGATCTTGCAAAGCGCCGCTCGCTTGCTCAAGCCCGGTGGCCGCTTGGTTTACGCCACGTGCAGCTTGCTGGTGCAAGAAAATGAAGCCATTGCGCAGGCTTTCACTCAAGCCCATCCTGAGTTTGACATCCTGAACGCCAGTGCCGAGTTGGCGCGTTTGAAGGTGCCTGATGCCCCGTCGCTGTGCAGCGGCGATCAGGCCGAATTTTTGCGCTTGTGGCCACACCGTCATGGCACCGATGGATTTTTTGCGGCCCTTTGGATTAAGAAATAATGACCTGACCGCCAAACCCCGCGCTTGGCAGCGAAAGTTCTGTCCTTTTTGGTGCTGAAAACTTAAAATGGAAAGATTGCCTGACGCAGGTATTTCGAAAGAAAAAATTGATCTTGTTACCCGACTGGGCCGTGCTGAACGCGGTCATTGACTGGCTGGCCCATGGCTTGCTGAACTTCTCTTGGTTGCAGGTGTTGGTCGCAACCTTGGTGTTCACCCACATCACCATCGCCGCTGTCACGATTTATTTACACCGCCACTCCGCGCACCGCGCCTTGGATTTGCACCCCATCGTGTCGCATTTTTTCCGTTTCTGGCTGTGGCTGACCACCGGCCAGGTGACCAAAGAATGGACTGCGATTCACCGCAAACACCACGCCAAGTGTGAACAGGCCGAAGACCCGCACAGCCCCCACGTGCATGGCATCAAAACCGTGCTGTTGACGGGCGCAGAGTTGTACCGCAAAGAAGCCAAGAACCAAGAGACGCTGGACCGTTACGGCCACGGCACCCCTGACGATTGGATGGAACGCAACGTTTACACCCGTTATTCCTGGCAAGGTGTCGGTTTGATGTTGGTCATCAACCTGGCCCTCTTTGGTTCTTTGGGCTTGACGGTGTGGGCGGTGCAAATGATGTGGATCCCGATCACTGCGGCCGGTATCATCAACGGCGCAGCGCATTTCTGGGGCTACCGTAATTTTGAAGCGCATGACGCCAGCACCAACATCTCGCCCTGGGGCATCCTCATTGGCGGCGAAGAGTTACACAACAACCACCACACCTACCCCACTTCGGCCAAGTTGTCGGTCAAGCCTTATGAGTTTGATTTGGGCTGGATGTACATCTCGATTTTGCAATTCATGGGTTTGGCCAAGGTGAAAAAGACGCCGCCCAAGTTGGCTTATGGCGAAGTGCGCCCCGTGGCCGACGAGAAGACCCTCGAAGCCTTGATAGCCAATCGTTACGAAGTCATGGCCGGTTATGCCCGTCAGATGCGCGGCGTGTTTCGTCAAGAAGTGTCATCGGCCAAGGTGGACGACCATGTGATCCAAATTGCCTCGCGCTGGTTCCACCGCGATGCCGAGAAGGTGCCCGCCGAAGCGGTGTCTTTGCTGTACCAAACCCGCGCGGCTTACCCCGTTTTGGACAAGATGGTGGTCATGCGTGAAGAGCTGATGCAAATCTGGCTCAACACCTCGCACACCCGCGAGCAGTTGGCGGCTGATTTGCAAGCCTGGTGCCGCCGCGCAGAAGAAAGCGGTATCGCCGCTTTGCGAGATTTTTCTACGCAGCTGCGTGCTGTGGCGGTGAAGACGGCTTAACTGGATTCAACGGCGCTGCGCTGTTGTGGAGCCACCCATAAAAAAACCGCTGAAAATTCAGCGGTTTTTTTATGGGGAATCACAGGTCCAGGACCTGTGACATCTGACCGAATTACTTCAGTTTGATTTCTTTGTATTCCACATGCTTGCGCGCTTTGGGGTCGAACTTCATGATCGACATTTTTTCGGGCATGGTTTTCTTGTTTTTGCTGGTCGTGTAAAAGTGACCGGTACCTGCTGTGGACTCCAGCTTGATTTTTTCGCGTCCGCCTTTGGTTGCCATGGTGTGCAGCTCCTGTAATGGGTTTAGGCTTGACCGCGTGCGCGCAGATCTGCGAGCACGGAATCAATGCCGTTTTTGTCGATCAGGCGCAGAGCGGCGCTGGAGACGCGCAGGCGCACCCAACGGTTCTCGGTCTCAACCCAGAAACGGCGATATTGCAGGTTCGGCAAGAACCGGCGCTTGGTTTTGTTGTTGGCGTGGGAAACATTGTTTCCCGTCATGGGGCCTTTGCCCGTTACGTCGCAGACGCGTGCCATAGTGCACTCCGATATAAACAGTTGGTGCCTGTGGGCCGGTGTCCGAATGACACTGACCTGGCGCTCCAACCTCACCTCGCCAGAAGGGTGGCGGTAACCCGATTCGCGAACAGCGCAGCCATCAAAAGAAAGCTGCCGATATTCAGCAAAGCCTTGGATTATAACGACTTTTCCAGACCACCCGCAAGGTGGTGGCCTGGCGGCCGGTCTCAGTCGCTTTCTTGTTCCAGAAAACGCTGTGCGTCGAGTGCGGCCATGCAGCCTGTGCCCGCACTGGTGATGGCTTGGCGGTACACATGGTCTTGCACGTCACCGGCGGCAAACACGCCGGGTACGCTGGTCATGGTGGCAAAACCTTTGAGGCCGCTGCGGGTGACGATATAGCCGTTTTCCAGGTCCAGTTGACCTTGGAAAATCTCGGTGTTGGGCGCGTGGCCGATGGCGATGAAGCAGCCTTTGAGTTCCAGGTCTTGGGTGCTGCCGTCGGTGGTGCTTTTCAGCCGCACGCCGGTCACGCCGGAGGCATCGCCCAAAACCTCTTCCAGGGTCTGGAAGGTTTGCAGGACGATTTTGCCGGCCGCCACTTTGTCCATCAGTTTGTCGACCAGGATCGGCTCGGCTTTGAATTTGTCGCGGCGATGGATCAAATGCACTTGGCTGGCGATGTTGGACAGGTACAGGGCTTCTTCCACCGCGGTGTTGCCGCCGCCGACGACGCAGCACACTTGGTCGCGGTAGAAGAACCCGTCGCAGGTGGCGCAGCCCGAAACGCCGCGGCCCATGAAGGCCTCTTCAGTGGGCAGACC
This sequence comes from Comamonadaceae bacterium, assembly GCA_947451385.1. Lineage (GTDB taxonomy): Bacteria > Pseudomonadota > Gammaproteobacteria > Burkholderiales > Burkholderiaceae_C > Limnohabitans_A. Next base: position 27,733 of record CANFYZ010000023.1, read on the forward strand.
CAGGTATTTTGCCGAGGCCCCGGTGGCGATGATCAGTGAGTCGCAGGTGTAGGTGCCGCTGTCACCGGTCAAGGTGAACGGACGCTTTGTCAACTCCACCGTGTGGATGTGATCGAACACGATCTGCGTGTTAAAGCGCTCGGCGTGCGCCTGAAAGCGCTGCATCAGCTCAGGGCCCTGCACACCGTTCACGTCGGCAGGCCAGTTGTCCACCTCGGTGGTGGTCATCAATTGCCCGCCTTGGGCGATGCCGGTGATCAGCAGCGGTTTGAGGTTGGCGCGGGCGGCATAAACGGCGGCGGTGTAACCGGCAGGGCCAGAGCCCAGGATCAGGACTTTGGCATGTTGGGAATTGGACATGGCGAAACTACTTTTCAATGTGGACGGGCGCAGCGCCCGGGATCAGCCCGATTGTAAGAACCTTGCAACTTCACTGAAGACGCAGGGGTATCTGTTGTCGGCACAGCGCAGGCGTTTTCAGAGGGAAAAATTTGAAAAATAGGGGTTCTATCGGGTAAGCTTGGAGGCAGCATATGACCTACTCCATCCACACGCTCGTCCATCCCTCAGGCAGCCAACCCGCCCAAGAAGAGGTAGAGACACGGTCCGGTTTGACCCGTTTCACGCAAGAGTTCGGCTTGTTTGTTTCAGGGGCTGTTCTGTTGCTGTGCTTGTTGTCGATGATCAGCTACAACGTGCAAGACCCTGCTTGGTCCAGCTCTGGCACAGATGCACAGGTTCGCAATTGGGTTGGGCGGGTGGGGGCTTGGGTGGCCGACATCGCGTATTTTTTATTTGGTTTTTCGGCCTGGTGGTGTTTGGCTGCAGGCGGCCGAGCTTGGCTGGTGGCTTTGGCGGTGTGGTTGCGCGGCGAACCTGCGCCGCAGAGCCTGACTTTTCAGTTCACACGCAGTCGGTTGGCATTTGGCCTCGGTTTGCTGATTTTGATGGCGGCCAGTTGCTCCATGGAATGGCTGCGCTTGTACAAACTGGATGCGAGTTTGCCCGGTCAGAGTGGCGGTGCCTTGGGCTATGTGGTGGGCAAGTTCAGTCTGCAATGGCTGGGGTTCACGGGCTCGGCTTTGGCCAGCTTGGTGCTGAGCGTGTTGGGCATCGCCCTGGTTTTTCGGTTTTCTTGGGGTCGATTGGCCGAGTCGATTGGCGCTTGGATTGATGGCTGGATTGCTTCCCGGCAAGAGAAATTCGAAATCCAGCAAGACTACGCGCTGGGCCAGCAAGCCTTGCGAGAGCGCGACCACCCGATGCCGGTGGAGCCGATTGAACCCTCGATGCATGACCTGGACATCGACAGCCAGGGCTTGACCGAACCCACGCTCGAGGCTTCGCTGGTGGCACGTTCCCTCGCTGAGCCTGTCCCGTCTGTGCACGCACCCGTGCTGATTGAGCCTTCGCCACAGCCTTTGGCCCCGAGCGAACGGGTGCAGAAAGAACGGCAAAAACCTTTGTTCAAGGAATTGCCGGACAGCAAGCTGCCGCAGGTCGACTTGCTCGACCATTTGACGCTGCGTCAAGAAGGGGTGGCGCTAGAAACGCTGGAGATGACCAGCCGCATGATCGAAAAACGGCTGAAAGACTTTGGTGTCGAAGTGCACGTGCTGGCGGCGGCGCCGGGGCCGGTGGTCACGCGCTATGAAATCGAGCCGGCCACGGGGGTCAAGGGCTCGCAGGTGGTGAACCTGGCCAAAGACTTGGCGCGATCGTTGAGTCTGGTGTCGATCCGGGTGATCGAGACCATTCCGGGCAAAAACTTCATGGCGCTGGAGTTGCCCAACGCCAAGCGCCAGTCCATCAAACTCAGTGAGATTTTGGGCTCGCAGGTGTATCACGAAGCCAAGTCTTTGCTGACCATTGGCTTGGGCAAAGACATCGGCGGCAATCCGGTGGTGGCCGACTTGGCCAAGATGCCCCACGTGTTGGTGGCCGGCACCACCGGCTCGGGCAAATCGGTGGGCATCAACGCCATGATTTTGTCCTTGCTGTACAAGGCCGAGGCGCGGGACGTGCGTTTGTTGATGATCGACCCGAAGATGCTGGAGATGTCGGTTTACGAAGGCATTCCGCATTTGCTCGCGCCCGTGGTGACCGACATGAAGCAAGCCGCCCATGGCCTGAACTGGTGCGTGGCCGAAATGGAGCGCCGCTACAAGTTGATGAGCAAAATGGGGGTGCGCAACCTGGCCGGTTACAACACCAAGATCGACGAAGCCACCGAGCGCGAAGAGTTCATTTACAACCCGTTCAGCTTGACGCCGGACGATCCGGAACCGCTCAAGCGTTTACCGCACATCGTGGTGGTGATCGACGAGTTGGCCGATTTGATGATGGTGGTCGGCAAGAAGATCGAGGAGTTGATCGCCCGCTTGGCACAAAAAGCGCGCGCCGCGGGCATCCATTTGATTTTGGCGACCCAGCGCCCCAGCGTGGACGTGATCACCGGCTTGATCAAAGCCAACATCCCGACGCGCATTGCCTTTCAGGTGTCCAGCAAAATCGACAGCCGCACCATCTTGGACCAAATGGGTGCCGAGGCTTTGCTCGGCATGGGCGACATGCTGTACATGCCTTCGGGCACGGGTTTCCCGATCCGGGTTCACGGTGCATTTGTCAGCGACGACGAGGTGCACCGCGTGGTGAGTTACCTCAAATCGCAGGGCGACCCGGACTACATCGAGGGTGTGCTCGAAGGTGGCACCGTCGATGGCGATGACGGCCCCTTGGACGGCGATGGCGGCGAGAAAGACCCGATGTACGACCAGGCAGTGGAGGTGGTGTTGAAGAACCGCAAAGCCAGTATTTCTCTGGTGCAGCGGCATCTGAAGATCGGCTACAACCGCGCCGCCCGTTTGGTCGAAGACATGGAAAAAGCCGGCTTGGTCAGCGCCATGAGTGGCAGCGGCCAGCGGGAAATCCTGGTTCCGAATCGCGCGGAATGACACGCGCGATCACGCCGATGAAAGTCCTCCAAAGCGCCTTGCTGGCCTGGGCCGTCAGTACCTCGGTCGCGCAGGCCAATGGGCTCGAGGCCTTGGAGCAGTTCATGCGCCAGGCCAAAACCGGCCGGGCCCAATTCACCCAAGTGGTCACCTCACCCCCCAAGGACGGACGGACGGGGCGCAGCAAAACTTCCAGCGGGGTGTTTGAGTTTGAGCGCCCGGGACGTTTTCGCTTCAGTTACCAAAAACCTTTTGCGCAAACCCTGGTGGCCGATGGTCAGACCCTGTGGATGCATGACGAAGACCTGAACCAGGTCACCGCACGCAAACAAGCCCAGGTGCTGGGCGCGACCCCCGCCGCGATACTGACGGCCGGTGGCGACCTGAAAGGCTTGCAAGCCGATTTTGTGTTGCAGGCCGAGCCCGAGGTGGAAGGTTTGCAGTGGCTGCGTGCCAGCCCCAAAAGCAAAGAGGGTCAAATTCAATCGGTGCGTGCCGCATTTCGCCTGACCGACAAAGGTCCATCGCTGGCGCAAATGGAGGTGCTCGACAGTTTCGGGCAGCGCTCTGTGTTGACCTTCACCGGTTATGAGACCAACCCGGTCTGGGCCAATGATCACTTTCAATTCAAACCGCCTGCGGGCGCGGACGTGGTCAGGCCATGAGCGCAACGGGGGACAGGGCTGATCTCTTCTCCAAAAGGCCTGTGGCACCGCTGGCAGAAGACCTTCGCCCCAAGACGTTGGACGAGGTGGTCGGACAATCGCACTTGCTGGGCGAGGGTAAACCGCTGCGCTTGGCGTTTCAGTCGGGCAAGCCGCACTCCATGATTTTTTGGGGGCCACCGGGTGTGGGCAAGACCACTTTGGCCCGCCTTACCGCCAGCGCCTTCCAATGTGAGTTCATTGCCTTGTCGGCTGTTTTGTCGGGTGTCAAAGACATCCGCGAAGCGATGGAGCAGGCCAAGCAATATCTTTCCCAAGGCAAGAACACGATTTTGTTCGTCGACGAAATTCACCGGTTCAACAAATCTCAACAAGATGCGCTGTTGCCGCATGTGGAATCCGGGCTGTTCACATTCATCGGCGCCACCACAGAGAACCCCTCATTTGAGGTCAACTCGGCCTTGTTGTCGCGGGCGCAGGTCTATGTGCTGAAGTCGCTGAATGACGAAGAGCTCAAACTGCTGCTCCAGCGGGCACAAGAAAAGGCCCTGGGCGACTTGGCGTTTGAAGACCCGGCCGTCGATACGCTGGTGGGTTATGCAGACGGTGATGCCCGCCGATTTTTGAATCTGTTGGAACAGTGCAAAACGGCGGCCGGTGCGGCCGGTGTCACGCAGATTGATGTCGACTTTGTTCAGAATGCCTTGACCCTGAACAGTCGGCGTTTTGACAAAGGTGGCGACAACTTCTATGACCAAATTTCGGCCCTGCATAAATCGGTGCGTGGCTCCCATCCCGATGCGGCGCTGTACTGGCTGACCCGCATGTTAGACGGCGGCGCTGATGCGCGGTATCTGGCCAGGCGCATTGTTCGCATGGCTTGGGAGGACATTGGCTTGGCTGATCCCCGAGCCATGCAGATCGCCAACGACGCGGCTTTGACCTATGAACGCTTGGGCAGCCCCGAAGGCGAGTTGGCTTTGGGCCAGGCGGTGATCTATCTGGCGGTCGCGGCCAAGAGCAATGCCGGCTACAACGCCTACAACCAGGCCAAAGCCTTCGTGAAGCAGGACAAGAGCCGTGAGGTGCCGGTGCACCTGCGCAATGCGCCCACCAAGCTGATGAAGGAGCTGGGTTACGGCCATGCTTATCGGTATGCGCATGACGAACCCAACGCCTATGCCGCTGGCGAAACCTATTTCCCTGAGGGCATTGCCGAGCCGGGGTGGTATCGCCCCGTGCCCAGGGGGCTGGAGGTGAAGATTGGTGAGAAGCTCAATCAGCTCAAGCAGTGGGATGCAGAGGCGAACAAAGATTGAAACGCTGCCGGTTCTTGGGTTCAACAGGTGGGCGAATTTATTGCCGCTGAACAAGGGTAAGCCCTTGCAAAATGAATACGTAAGAATTCTGAGGGCTCATTACAATGCCCACCATCGGACCCGCCTTGCATGCACCATGGCGGGTTTTTTGCTTCAGTTCATCGGGGTGCATGAGGGCTCACTTTCCTCGGATCCCCGCGATGGCCTGGCGGGCATCAGCCTGTCACACAACGGAGAAATGGCATGGACGTTTTGCTTCAACAGATCATCAACGGTCTGGTCATGGGCAGCATGTACGCCTTGGTGGCCTTGGGCTACACCATGGTGTACGGCATCATCAACCTGATCAACTTTGCCCATGGCGAGGTGCTGATGGTGGCTGCGCTGACCAGTTGGACCGTCATCGGCATGATGAAAGAAGCCATGCCCGGTGCGCCGGGTTGGGTGATTTTATTGATCGCCTTGTTGATCGCCTGCGTGGTGGCCGCGGTGCTGAACTTCACGATCGAGAAAATCGCCTACCGGCCGCTGCGCAACAGTCCCAAGCTGGCCCCTTTGATCACCGCCATCGGCATGAGCATCTTGTTGCAGACCTTGGCGATGATCATCTGGAAGCCCAATTACAAGGCTTACCCCACCTTGTTGTCGAGCGAGCCGATCGACATTGCGGGCGCGGTGATCAGCCCCACGCAAGTGATGATCTTGGGCGTGACCGCGGTGTCGCTGGCGGTTTTGATGTGGCTGGTTCACGCTACCAAATTGGGCCGAGCCATGCGTGCCACGGCCGAAAATCCGCGCGTCGCCTCGCTCATGGGGGTCAAGCCGGACACGGTGATTTCGGCCACCTTCATCATCGGTGCGGTGCTGGCGGCGATTGCCGGCGTGATGTACGCCTCCAACTACGGCACGGTGCAGCACTCCATGGGTTTCTTGCCCGGTCTCAAAGCGTTCACCGCGGCAGTGTTTGGCGGCATTGGCAATCTGAGTGGCGCGGTGGTGGGCGGCATTTTGCTGGGGCTGATCGAGTCCATCGGCTCAGGCTACATCGGTGAGCTGACCGGCGGTGTCCTGGGCAGCCATTACTCGGATATTTTTGCCTTCATTGTGTTGATCTTTGTGTTGACGTTGCGGCCCTCGGGCTTGATGGGTGAGCGCGTTGCCGATCGCGCTTGAGCAGGGAGTGGTTCAAATGAAATCCAACAAAATTCTGACGTATGTGGTGTGGGGCGTGGCGCTGGTGTTGCTGCCCCTGTTGCTGCAAAACCTGGGCAATGCCTGGGTGCGCATTGCCGATATGGCCTTGCTGTATGTGCTCTTGGCGGTGGGCCTGAACATTGTGGTCGGCTATGCCGGTTTGCTGGACCTGGGCTACGTGGCCTTCTTCGCGGTCGGCGCCTACATGTACGCGCTCTTGGCCTCGCCGCATTTGAACGAGACGTTTCCGGCCATCGCGGCGATGTTTCCGGCCGGCCTGCATGCACCGCTGTGGTTGATCGTGCCATTGGCAGCGGCTGTGGCCGGATTGTTCGGCATGTTGCTGGGGGCGCCCACCTTGAAATTGCGTGGCGACTACCTGGCCATTGTGACGCTGGGCTTTGGCGAAATCATTCGGGTGTTCTTGAACAACCTGGACCAGCCCTACAACATCACCAACGGCCCCAAAGGCATTGACCAGATCGATGCGATCCACTTTTTTGGCGTGCCCTTGAGCAAAAAATTTGACATGGGGGGCTTTGAGTTGGCCTCGGTGACCTTGTATTTCTACCTGTTCTTAAGCCTGGTCCTGCTCGCTGTGTTGATCTCGCACCGCATCCAACTTTCGCGCATTGGACGTGCTTGGATGGCGATTCGCGAAGATGAAATCGCCGCCAAAGCCATGGGCCTGAACACCCGTAACCTCAAGCTCTTGGCGTTCGGCATGGGCGCGACCTTTGGCGGGGTGTCTGGCGCGATGTTTGCTGGCTTTCAAGGCTTTGTCTCCCCCGAATCGTTCAGCCTGATGGAGTCGGTGATGATCGTCGCCATGGTGGTGCTGGGCGGCCTGGGACATTTGCCGGGCGTGATCTTGGGGGCGATTTTGTTGTCGGCCTTGCCCGAGGTGCTGCGCTACGTGGCAGGGCCGCTGCAAGCCCTGACCGATGGCCGCTTGGACGCAGCCATCTTGCGCCAGTTGCTGATCGCGCTGGCCATGATCATCATCATGTTGATGCGCCCGCGCGGCTTGTGGCCTTCGCCCGAACACGGCAAATCCTTGCTGACCAAAGAAGGGGCCTGAGATGAGCGACACCGTATTGAAAGTGGCCGGCATTTCCAAGCGCTTTGGCGGCCTGCAAGCCCTGACCGATGTGGGCATGACCATCCAGCGCGGCCAGGTCTATGGCCTGATCGGCCCCAACGGCGCGGGCAAGACCACCTTTTTCAACGTCATCACCGGCCTGTACACCCCCGACAGCGGCAGCTTTGAGTTGGCAGGCAAACCGTACGAGCCTACGGCGGTGCATGAAGTGGCCAAAGCGGGCATTGCGCGCACCTTCCAAAACATTCGGTTGTTTGCCGAAATGACGGCGCTTGAAAACGTCATGGTGGGGCGGCACATGCGAACGCATTCGGGTTTGTTGGGGGCGATTTTTCGCACGCCCAGTTTCAAGGCCGAAGAAGCCGCCATTGCGCAGCGTGCCCACGAGCTGCTGGAGTATGTGGGCATCGGCAAATACGCCGATTACAAATCGCGCACGCTGTCCTACGGCGACCAACGCCGCTTGGAGATCGCACGCGCCTTGGCCACCGACCCGCAACTGATCGCGCTGGACGAACCGGCCGCCGGTATGAACGCCACCGAAAAAGTGCAGCTGCGTGAATTGATCGACCGCATTCGCAACGACAACCGCACCATCTTGCTGATCGAACACGATGTGAAACTGGTCATGGGTTTGTGTGACCGCGTCACGGTGTTGGACTATGGCAAACCGATTGCCCAAGGCACACCGACTGAAGTGCAGAAAAATGACGCTGTGATTGAAGCCTATTTGGGCACGGGAGGACACTGACATGGGCAGCACCTTGCTGAAAGTCAAAGGCCTGAAAGTGGCTTACGGCGGCATCCAAGCCGTCAAAGGGGTGGACTTTGAAGTGCATGAGGGCGAGTTGGTGTCCTTGATCGGTTCCAACGGCGCCGGCAAAACCACCACCATGAAAGCCATCACCGGCACCCAGCCGCTGAACGCGGGCGATATCGAGTACCTGGGCCACAGCATTGCCGGCCAAGGCCCTTGGGACCTGGTGAAGCAGGGCCTGGCCATGGTGCCGGAAGGGCGGGGGGTGTTCACCCGCATGACCATCATCGAGAACCTGCAAATGGGGGCTTACATCCGCACCGACACCGCAGGCATTGCCGACGACATGGAAAAAATGTTCAGCATCTTCCCGCGGCTGCGCGAACGCAAAGACCAACTGGCTGGCACCATGTCAGGCGGTGAGCAGCAAATGCTGGCCATGGGCCGGGCTTTGATGAGTCGCCCCAAAGTGCTGCTGTTGGACGAGCCGTCCATGGGCTTGTCGCCCATCATGGTGGACAAGATTTTTGAAGTGGTGCGCGATGTTTACGCCCAAGGCGTGACGGTGTTGCTGGTCGAACAAAACGCCAGCCGCGCATTGGCCATTGCGAACCGGGGTTATGTGATGGAGTCGGGCCTGATCACCATGACCGGGCCGGGCCAGGATTTGTTGGCCGACCCCAAGGTGCGGGCCGCATACCTCGGCGAATAAGTGCGCGACTGATTCTTGCCGGAATCAGTCCACTTTCGCGCCGCTGGCTTTGACCACGGGCTCGTAGCGGTTCAATTCTTTTTTCATGAAGGCGCCGAACTGTTCGGGCGTGGTGGCGACGGGTTCGGCCATCAGGGCGGCAAAGCGGCTGCGCGTTTCAGGCGCTTGCAAGGCGCTGGTGAAGGCCTTGTTCAAGCGCTCAACCACCTCGAGCGGCGTACCGGCCGGCGCCACCAAACCCCACCAGGTGTCGATCTCAAAGCCGCGCAGCGTTTCGCTCATGGCCGCGATTTCTGGCAGCGCACTGCTGCGCTGCGCGGTGGTCACCGCCAAGGCCTTGAGCTTGCCTGATTTGATGTTCGGTGCGGCGGTGGCCAGATTGTCGAAATTGAAATCGACCTGACCCGACAGCAAAGCCAGCTGCGCCGGATTGCCGCCGTTGTAGGGGATGTGCACCGCAAAAATACCCGCCGCGCGTTTGAACATTTCACCGGCCAGATGGCCTGCACTGCCGTTGCCGCCGGAGCCGAAATTCAATTGCCCGGGATGGGCTTTGGCGTAACGCACCAAATCGGCCAGGGTTTGGATGTTCAGGCGTTGTGCCACGTCGGCGTTCATGACCAGCACATTTGGCACCCGCAGCATCTGCGTGATGGGGGCAAAGTCACGCGCTGCGTCGTAGGGCATCTTGGCAAACAGCCAGGGGTTGATGGCGTGGGTTGCGGTGGCGGCAATGCCAATCGTCCAGCCATCGGGCGCGGCTTTGGCCACCAGGTCGGCGCCCAGGTTGCCGCCGGCACCGGGCTTGTTGTCAATGATGACGGGGCCCAGCGTGTCTTTCACCCGCTCGGCCAAGGCGCGCGCGGTGACATCGATCGGACCCCCTGCAGCGTAGGGGACGATCAAGCGAATCGGTTTGTTTTGGGCCCCAGCCGGTACGCACAGCGCAGCACCCGCCAAGCACAGCGCGAAAGAGCGCGTGAGGCTCCTGCGCGTGATCAAGAAGAACGCTGATCGGCGGTTCAAGTGGCCGCCTTGTCGGCTTCGGAGGTGAAGGAGTCGGCATAAAACTCCTCAGCCGGCAAACCGCCCAGATTCACATAGTCGCGCTGGGCCGAGTCCACCACGATCGGCGCGCCGCAGGCATAGACCTGGTAGCCGGACAAATCGGGGTGGTCTTGCAGCACCGCTTGGTGCACAAAGCCGGTGCGACCGGTCCACGCATCTTCCGCCGTGGCGTTGGAGATGACGGGTACGTAACGCAGCTGCGGCATTTTGGCCAGTTGCGCGTGCACCCAATCGCTCATGTACAAATCGGCAGGTCGGCGCCCGCCCCAGTACAGCGTCGCCGGGCGGGTAATGCCTTGGTGCTGCATGTGCTCGATCAGAGCTTTGATCGGCGCAAAGCCAGTGCCCGACGCCAACAACACCATGGGTTTGTCTGAGTCTTCGCGCAGGTAAAAACTGCCGTACGGCCCTTCGGCGCGCAAGATGTCTTTTTCTTTCATGGTCGTGAACACCGGATCGGTGAACTTGCCGCCGGGCATGTGCCGGATGTGCAGCTCCACTTTGGGCGCGCTGGCTTCGAGCGTGTGGGGCGCATTGGCCATGCTGTAGCTGCGGCGGGAGCCGTCGCGCAGCATGAACTCAATGTACTGACCGGCATGAAACTTCATCACATCGTTGGCGGGCAGTTGCAACTGAATCACCATCACGTCGTCAGATGCTTTGCACATGGCGGCCACGCGGACGGGCATTTTTTTGATGGGGAAGGCACCCGCTTCGGTGACCTGGCGCGACTCCAGCACCACATCGCTTTGCGCGGTGGCGCAGCAAGTCAAGATCAGGCCTTGGGCTTCTTCTTCCTCACTCAAGGCTTTGCTTTGGTGCGGGCCATGCACCACGCTGCCTTCCAGTTTTTTGCACTTGCAGGAGCCGCAAGCACCGTCTTTGCAGCCGTAGGGCAGGCCAATGCCTTGCCGAATGCCGGCGGCCAACAGGGTTTCAGAAGCCTCAGCGCTGAAGTGGCGGCCGCTGGGTTGCACTGTAATTTGAAAGCTCATCCATGTATCCTTGAGGGTCTGTCGAGTAACCCGAACCCCTGATTTTGCCTTCAAATCAAACCCCCTTAGGCGCTTTGCCTGCCCGTTTTCGCCGTGAGCGCGTTTTGATCGTAGGCTGTGGCGATGTGGGCCTGCGCGCCGCCGCGCAGCTGCCCAGCCGTGTGCGGGTCTTGGCACTGACCTCCAGTCCCGAGCGTGTGGCGCCTCTGCGCGCCCGCGGCATCACGCCCTTGGTGGGCAACCTGGATACGCCGGCCACACTGCAGCGCCTGGCGGGTTTGGCCACGCGCGTGTTGCATCTGGCCCCGCCCCCATCAGAGCAGGGGCGCGACTGGTCACATGATCCACGCACCCTCGCTTTGTCCAGAGTCTGGCGATTGCGTCAAGCGCCCAAGGCGCTGGTTTATGGCTCCACCAGCGGCGTCTATGGCGACTGCCAAGGCGCCAAGGTCGACGAGAGCCGGCCGGTCCAACCGCACACGCCGCGTGCGCTGCGCCGGGTGGATGCTGAAAGGGTGATCCGCTTCAGCGGGCGTCTGGGCTTGCGCAGCTGCATCTTGCGTATTCCGGGCATTTACGCCCCCAATCGGGTCGGCGGCACCCCCAAAGAGCGCTTGCTGAAACGCACGCCTGTGCTGCGTTCTGCAGACGACGTGTATACCAACCACATTCATGCGGACGATCTGGCACGCGCTTGCATCGCTGCGTTGTGGCGCGGTCAAGCTCAGCGCGTCTACAACGTGAACGACGACACGCAGCTCAAAATGGGCGACTATTTTGATATGGCGGCGGAATTGCTGGGCTTGCCCAAGCCGCCCCGGATTTCGCGCAGCAACGCCACAGACGCCTTGCCGCTGATGCTGCTGAGTTTCATGAGCGAATCCAGGCGCCTGGACAACACCCGCATGAAGCGTGAATTGCGGGTGCGTCTGGCCTATCCGACCGTGCGCGAAGGTCTGCGTCCCCAAGGCCAGCTGCTTTGATCTGAAGCAGGGCCTATGGGCCACAGACCATCATCAACAAGCGCGAATGGCGTGTCCCCGACACGATGGGTTGCCAAGCATTGGGTTCATTGATTTCGGCCACAACCTGGCCCTGCCCCTTGTTTTCCGCATAGGCCAGGAATTGGAGGGTGCGTTCTTGTTGATTTTTGCAATCAATTTCTTTGTGACTGCGGGTCGATAAAAATCCCGCTTTCTGGATTTGCCGATACTCGGTCAGCGTCCAAACACGGACCTGGGTGCCACTGTGTTTGACGCTGGAAGCCTCGAAATAGGAAGTGTTTTCCCTGGATTGTCCAAATTGTTGTAAGCCCGCCTGAACGGCCGCGCTGCAGATCAGCAAAAGGACGCTAAAGAGGAATTTCATGGCTGAACCCGTTACAAAAGGTGAGCACCATCTTACGACCCCGCCAGTTTGCCCCCTTGATTTGCATCAAGAAATGCAGCCCGCAACGGGCCTTTCAAATTTTTCCTGAAGCGTGATGGGGGCCCAATTCGGCACGCCAGATAGAAATAAAATTTAGAATTGAGCTATTAAATACTCCATATTCAATAAATTACTCTTTATATTTAATATTTCGTCAGAAAAGTATCTAATTCTTAATTTGTTAGTTCAAAATTAGATTTTCTGTGAATCCTTCAACAGATTTTTAGCTTGGATTCACTTGTCAATTTCATAATTAAGCGTGCATGAAAATTTCCCGTCCGCGTCCGATCAGGACCCCTTCGCCCAGACCTCGGAGTCGATGGCAAGCCACCCTGTATGTGGCCATGACCTGTGTCGCCGGCCTGCACAGCGTCCCCGCACTGGCTGAAGAATCCAATTTGCTGGACTTGAGCTTGGAGGAGTTGGTCGATTACCGGCTGACCTCCATGTCGCGCAAAGAGCAACGCGTGGTCGACACCGCGGCGGCAGCCTATGTGATTACCGGCGAAGAGTTGCGCCGTTCAGGTGCCCTGTCGATTCCAGAAGCCTTGCGCATGGTGCCTGGCTTGAACGTGGCCCAGATTTCGCGTGACAGCTGGGCCGTCAGCTCACGTGGGTTTTTGGAGCGCTTCTCCAGCAAACTGCTGGTGTTGGTGGATGGTCGCAGCATTTACTCGCCCATGTTTTCGGGCGTGCTGTGGGAGAGCCAGGACACCTTGATGGAGGACATTGAGCGGATCGAGGTGATCCGAGGACCGGGCGCTGCGCTGTGGGGCACCAATGCCATGAATGGCGTGATCAATATCGTCACCCGAAAAGCCAAAGCGACCCAGGGCAGCATGCTCAGCTCGCAGGCAGGCCAAGGCGGTTATGGCGCGCTGGCCTTGCGGCGCGGCGGTGAGTTGGACGGTGGTGGTCATTACCGTTTGTACGCCAAAACCGACACCATGAACGGCTCGCCCGAAACCGCCACAGGCCTCACTGGCATTGACGGTGCGGGGCATCAGCGTTTGGGTCTGCTGATCGAGCCGTCGGTCGATGGCGGAGAGTTCAGCCTGAAGGCGGAGGCCTATCGCCTGCGCTCTCAGTCGATGTATTTGACGCCCACTGTACTGGCCTTCAGCAGCCCGGGCACGCCCTTTCAAAGTGCCAACGCTGAGCGTAAAACAGGCGAGGGCGCCTTGTTGCAAGGGCGTTACAGCTGGCGCTCGGCTGACGGCGCACAGTCCGTGCTGCAGGGGTCTATCGACCGGGAATCGCTTTTTCACCAGGGTCTTCTGGGATCGGGTTCCGGCGCGCTCAGGCCCATGGGTGTGGCACCCACCGCGACGCGTTTTGGCGGAGAAAAAACCGATTTGGATATCGACTACCAACGCCGTCAGGTGTGGGGTGCGCACGATGTGATTTGGGGTCTGGCACTGCGCCGCACGGTGGACGACTTGCGCTTGCCTTCGGGCCCCTACCTGCTGCTGGATGGTCATGACGCGCGGACCAACTACAGCGCTTTCATTCATGACGAAGTGACCTGGATTCCGGACCGCTTGAAGTTGATTTGGGGCAGCAAATTTGAACGTGATGGCTTGACGGGCGCCAACCTTCAACCGAATTTGCGCATGCTGTGGACGCCCAACAGCAACGAGACAGTTTGGGCCGCTTTGTCGCGCTCCGTGCGCTCGCCTCGTCGCATCGAAAGCTTGGCCACCATCGACATTGCCGCCCTGGATGCGGCCAGTTTTGTGCCCGGCGTGCCGCCCCAGGCACTGACCACCCTGATTCAGATGGCGCCACGTCCTGGCGCTTCGGTGATGGCCGAAAAGGCGCTCAGTCTGGAAGCGGGCTGGCGCAAACAGTTAGGCCCGCAACTGGCTTTTGACTCGGCGGTGTATGTGAACAATTACACCGATTTGCGCGGCGGCCGCTTGGTGGGCGCCTCCACCGCGCAATCTGTCTCAGGGTTGTATGAAGCTCTGGCTTGCATGATGGTGAGTCCACCGAAAAGTTGTTATTTCACCTTGCAAGGCTACAACACCAATCAAGGGTCCATCAGAACCTGGGGGGGTGAATTTGCGCTCGACTGGCACCCGAACAGCCAATGGCGTGTACAGGGCGCCTACGCCTATTTGAATGTCAAAGGTGTGCACACCGGCGATTGGATCGGCGACATGCAAGTCAAGGCCTACGAGGGGGCCACGCCCAATCATCAGTTCTCGCTGCGCAGCAATTATTCATTTGGCCAGGGTTTCAATCTCGACCTGTGGGCTCGCCATGTGAGTCAAACCTCGCATTACGCGCTCAATGCCTTGGAGCCCGTGGTGATCAAGCCTTATGCCACGCTCGATGCCCGGCTGGCCTGGCAAGTGGACCGTCAACTCGAATTGGCCGTGATGGGCAAAAACCTCCTCACCAACCGGCATGCCGAGTTCATCGACACCTTGCCGTACACGCGCGCTTACGACGTACCGCGCACCCTGTTCATCACAGCCTTGTGGCGTTTTTGAAGGAGGGCCGATCATGAATTTCAACCTTCTTCACCTCTCTGCCACTTCGGCCCGTCGCTGGGCTGAACGGTCCTTGTTGGCCGTCATGGCCTGCACCACTTGGGCAGCGCATGCGCAAGTGACCAACAGCATGGCCGATTACCGGGTCAAGGCGGCCTATATTTACAACTTTGCCAAATATGTCGATTGGCCTGGCATGGAAGCCAAAGACTTTTACGTCTGTAGCGCGGGACGCGATGACTTGGGCGGGGCTTTGTTTGCCCTGGACCGTCGATTGGCGCAGGGTCGGGAAATACAGGTGCGACAAAATGTCGCCTTGGACCAACTGAAAGAATGCCAAATTATTTTTGTGGGCGAGAAAGACAGCAAACTGCTGTCCTCCGTGGTCCGGCAGCTGCTGGGGGCGCCGGTGTTGATCGTCAGTGACAATCAACAAGCCGTGGAAGCGGGTGCCCACATCACCTTGGCCTCGGCCGAGGATCGGGTCGAATTCGATGTCAATTTGGCCACGCTGCAACGTGCTAACTTGAGGGCCAGTTCACAGATGTTGAAATTAGCGAGAACCACCAAACCTGCCAAACCTTGATGACTGATGGCCACGAACTCTAGCCACCCCTCCCGCCTGTATCGGTATATTTTCAGGTCCATCCAAGATAAACCGGTAGGCTACAAGCTCAGCCATGTGGTGACGCTGAGCGTGTTGCTGGCCTTGGCCGTTTTCTTTGTGATCACGGCTGTTTGGCAGGTGAGTCAATCCCTGCAGCGAATTGAAAATGAAGCCTTGAGCATCAGCGAGTTGACGTCCGATACCAACGGATCTGCCTTGCGTTTTGAGGATCCGAACGCCGCGCAAGAACAGCTGAAGAGCCTGAGGCATATCCAGCAGGTCAAGCGAGCGGTGTTGCTGAACAAGGAGGGCAAATTTTTTGCGTCCTATCCGGTGGTCGACAAGGGCGCCGCCGCCCTGGCCCTGCCCTCATGGGGCAGCCCTCAGTTTGAAAGTTTGCAATGGTCTTGGGCCACGCTGCGGTTGCAGCACCAAATTGACCAAGACGGAGAAAAAATCGGCGGCCTGATTTTGGAGCTGGACCTGTCCAGTGTGTGGTTGTCGTTGGTGATCAATGGCGCGGTCGCGCTGTTGGGTGTGGCCTTGGGCCTTTTCTCAATCCAAACGGTGACCTCCGCTTTGCATCAGATGATTGCCCAGCCGGTGTCGGAGTTGGCTTTGTTGATGCGCCAAGTGGCGCAAAACAACGACTACAGCAAACGCGCACCGCAAGGCCACGCTGACGAAGTGGGGGAGCTGATTGCGGGCTTCAACCACATGCTGAACGAGATTGAAACGCGCGATCACATGCTCGCACAATACAGTGCCGAGTTAGAGACGCAGGTGCAATCACGCACGGCCGAGCTGGTCTTGGCCAAGGACCAGGCCGAGGCCGCCAGCGTGGCCAAGAGTCAGTTTTTGGCCAATATGAGCCATGAAATTCGCACCCCCTTGAATGGTTTGATCGGGGTGTCTGAAATGCTCCAAGACACGCCGTTAGATGAGACCCAAAAACGTTTTGTCGGCATGGTGGGCAGTTCAGCTTCGACGCTGCTTTACTTGATCAACGACATCTTGGATTTCTCCAAAATTGAAGCCGGGAAACTGCAATTGGAGTCTGTGCGGTTTTCTCCCGCCCAGGCGCTGGAAGAAGTCAGTCTGCTTTTTGCCGAGCGCGCCCAAGACAAGGGCCTGGAGTTGATCCAAACCGTCGAAGCCAATGTGCCAGACACGGTGTTGGGTGATCCGCACCGGTTCAAACAAATATTGGGCAACTTGGTGGCCAACGCAGTCAAGTTCACGGAAATGGGCGAGATCCGCATCCAGCTGAGTGGGCCGTCCGATTCGGCCGCGGGACCTTGTTTGCGCTGCAGCGTCAAAGACTCAGGCATTGGCATGTCGCCTGAGGAGCAAAAAGGTTTGTTCGAGGCCTTCTCGCAAGCTGATATTTCGATGGCCCGGCGTTATGGGGGCAGTGGGCTGGGGTTGGTGATTTCAAGGCAACTGGCGCAACTCATGGGCGGCGTGGTGGACTTCACCAGCACCAAAAACAGGGGTTCAACTTTCTGGTTCGATATCCGAATGGCGCAGCCGGTGTTTGCCACGCCCATCACCCAGGGCACCCAGTCTGCATTGATCATCACCCAGTCGGCGTGTGTGGCCGAAGCCTTGCAAACCAAATTGCAACTCCTGGGTGTCCCTTCGGTCTGGCTGCCGCAGATGTCCTTGGACGCGCTCGCAGGTGCCCAAAAATCACCTTTGACTTGGGCCTTCATTGACCATCGGATTGAAGGTCAAACACGATCGCAATGGTTGCAGACTTGGTCTTCGGCATTGGGACCGGATGTGCGTCTGATCGCTTTAACCCGGATGCGCTCAAGCAGTGAAAGCGAAAAGGCCAAGCAAGATGGCGTTCATGTGTGTATTCCTCACCCCTTGCTTTTGGGGGATATTCAGCATGCGTTGCGGACCGGTCTCACGGCACCCAATGGGGTGGAGCCACGCATCAAAACCACAGCCCCTGCCTTGCCCGCGGTCGATTGCACGGTGCTGGTGGCGGAAGACAATGAAGTGAACCGGGAGATTGTTTCTGCCATGTTGCGCAGCATGGGCTGTGTCGTCATCACGGCCAAAGACGGATTAGAGGCCGTGCAAGTCAGTGCCGATCACGCCTACGATTTGATTTTGATGGATGTGCAAATGCCTGAGATGGACGGTCTGGCCGCTTGCCGCGTGATCCGGCAAAGAGAACTGGATCAGCAGTTGCAACGCAAGCCGATTGTGGCCTTGACTGCCAACGCGCTCACAGACGATCGCGATAACTGCATGGCTGCCGGCATGGACGACTACTTGACCAAACCTTTTATGCGAGGTCAGTTGTTGGCCTTGGTGCAACGCTGGAGCCGCAGCGAAACTTGACCTAGAGACACGGCGCGGGTCCTGCCGCCGATCCAGAGAGTGGGCCGTTTATTGTGCTAGAATTCAAAGCTTAGCGGCTGTAGCTCAGCTGGATAGAGTACTTGGCTACGAACCAAGGGGTCGTGGGTTCGATTCCTGC
>CANFYZ010000024.1 GCA_947451385.1 Comamonadaceae bacterium
AAGTTCAAGGGCTGCGGCGGCAGGCACTCAGGGTATTGCGCCAGCCAAGGCGCTGCGCGTTCGCGCACGGCCTGGGCTTTGAGCAACAGCGCATGGCCGGCTTGGCGACCGAGCGCCCCCATGGGCAACTCGCCCTGCGCTTGCAGTTGTTGCAAAGCGCTGTCCAGACTTTCGGCTTGCAACAGGGTTTGGCCAAGCAGGTACTGCGCCAAGCCATCGACTTCAAAGGGTTCGTCTTCGGGGGCTGCGGCCTCGGGCGAGGCCACCCGCACATTCAGACGGTGCCGCCAATACACCTGCACCGGGTGGCGCAAAAAGTCTTGCAGCGTCTGCACATCCAAGGATGCAGGAGGCTCGCTGGGCACGGCCGCTGGCGCTTGCGATTCAGGGGCCAAGACCTCGTCCGGTTGCGCAAAAGCCTGCTGCCAGTCACTGGCGTAGGTGCGCAACCCGCTGCCCACTTCAAAGTAGCGAGATGAAAAAGCTTGCAAAGGCTGCGGCACAGGCTGGGGCGCATCGGCAAAACGCGCGCGCAACACGTCCATGAATTGCGACACCAGCACCGAGGTGGGTTGTTCGGCGTTGTCGGTAGCGCGGTGCCCCTGCCAGCTGATGTACAGCTTGTCACGCGCCGACAGCACGGCTTCAAGAAACAAATACCGATCGTCTTCGCGGCGCGAACGGTCGCCCGCGCGCCACTGGCGGGTCATCAGGTCAAAGTCACGGGGCAAGGTGGGGCGTGGGTAGTCTTGGTCGTTCATGCCCAGCAAACACACCACCCTGAAGGGGATGGCGCGCATCGGCATCAAGGTGGCGAACTGCACCCCGCCACCCAAAAAACGCTGGTGCAAGCCGGGTGCCTCAATCTGCGCCAGCCAGTGCTCGCGCACCACCACCAGGGGCAAGTCCGTGTCCAAAGCGGCTTGCTCGCACAGTTGCAACCAGCGCTGCAATTCACGCTGCAATTGGCCCAGCAGGCGTTCTTCGGCGTCGTCACTGGCCTCAAAAAATTGCGCCAGCAGCGCTTGCAACGTACCAACCCATTGGCGCGGTGTCTGCGCAACAGACAAAGCCTGCAAGCTGCGGTCCATGGCGGCGATCCACTCGGCCAGCGCGCCCAGCCATTGCGCGCTCAAGCCGCCCACCTCGGGCAAAGGTGCGACACCTTGCCAGACCGGGCCTTGCGCGCTGGCATAGCCCATCAGCAGGCGACGCAAACCAAAGGCCCAGGTGTTTTGATCGATCCCGGCCATCTCGGGCACGCCCCAGGCTTTGCGGTGCGCGGCGTCCAGACCCCAGCGCACGCCAGCGCGGGTCAGCCAGTTTTGCAACACCTGCACATCGGCCGCGGACAAGGCGAAACGTTTTTGCACCGCAGCCACCTCAAACAAACTCAGCCAGTCGGCCAGGCTGATGCGCGACGTGGGCAGCCCGAGCAAACGCTCTAAGGCCTGCACCAAAGGCATGTCGCGGGCGGTGGTGTCGGCCACTGAATAGGGAATGTGCTGCGCTGTGCCTGGCGCGAAGCGGCCAAACACCGCTTGAATGTGCGGCACAAACTGCGCCATGTCGGGCACCATCACCATCACGTCGCGCGCTTGCAGGCTGGGGTCGGCATCGAACCAGGCCAGCAACTGATCGTGCAAGACCTCGACTTCGCGCTGCGCGCCGTGCGTGGTCACCAGCGTGATTGCACCTTCGGCCCGAGGCTCGGCCTGCGGCACGGCGGGCAAGGGCTCCAGGTCCAAAATGTCGGCCTGCAATTGCTGCAACTGATTCAGTCGCTGCCCCGTGCGGGCTTGCGGCGGCTCAAACACCTCTATTTTGGACAGCACCTGGGCATAGGTTTCGGGTTGGTCGTAACCGTCGAGCAAATGCAAATAATCGCGACACTGCTTGCCCCACGAGGCGAGCAAGGGGTGGGCTTGGGCATGCAGATCGGCGGCCGATGTGGACAGCGCCGCCACAGGTACACCGCTTTTGCTGGCCTGGCGCGTGCGCGCCTGCAGCGCGGCGCGCCCATCCACCACATGGCCCCAGTAATGGCGACATGGGTTTGGCACCACCATCAACACCTGCACAAAGCGGCCGAGTGCCGCCAAGGCCTGCACCGCCTGCATGGGCAAAGAAGAAATACCGAACACCACCACCCGGTGCGGTAACCCCGGTGGCCGGTTGGACAGCGCAGACAACTTGGCCATGAACTGCGCGTGCACCGCCGAGCGCGAAGCCTGGGCCTGCGCGGGCCCCACATCGGCCAACAAGGCGCGCCACACCTGCGCTTGCCAGCGTTGATCAGGCGGCAGGGCGCTGGCCGGTCCGGCACTGGCCTGCAGCACATCGCGCCCTTGGGCCCAGTCGGCCAACCAATCGGCACGGTAACTTTGGTAGCCATCCAACACATCGGCCACTTGCTGCGCCAACTGGTACAGCTTGCGGCCATCGCCGTCACCGGCCAGGTACTGCGCCAGGGTGGCGCAGATGGGGTCGTTCTGCGCCAAGGCCGGCAGCAAGCGCAACAGCCGCCACACCAGCGCCGACTTGTCGAACGGCATGTGCACCGGCACCGCCTGGGGCCCCAGCACGCAGCGGTACATTTGCCACAAAAACGCCGACGGCAAGGCCATGCGGGTGGCCGCACAAATGCCCAGGGCGCGTTCGTCTGCCAAAGCGGCTTCCAACCAATGCTTCATGCCATTGCTTTGCACCAAGAACACCTCGGGCTGCAGCGGTGGCAAGGGACGGTGCTTGACGAAATCGACCACCAAATCCCGCAAATCCTCCAGTCGGTTGCCATGCACAACCATGAAGCCGGGCTGGAGCGAAAAGGGGGCGGGTGAGGTCATTGTTTTTGAGTGTACCGAAGCCCAGGCGCAGGGCGCGAGCCTGCCGTTTCAAATTCGTGCGACAATGCATCGGTTGCCGCCTCCAGTTGCCGCAACATCAGCACTTCTGCTGGGGTCTGACCCAAACGCTCTGTTTGTGGTTTCCATGCCCACCTGTGAATCCCATCGGTCTTTGACTGGCGGCTGTCTCCGACAGCCTGACAAGCCGATGCCCTGCGCTGGAATCAGCGCCCCTTGAATGAACTTTATTGAATTGAATTTGGCTCCGGCCATCCTGCAAGCCGTGCAAGAGCAAGGCTATGAAACCCCCACGCCGATTCAGGCCCAAGCCATTCCGGCCGTCCTGGCCGGCCAGGACTTGCTGGCCGGGGCGCAAACTGGCACCGGCAAAACCGCGGCCTTCACCCTGCCCTTGCTGCACAAGCTGAGTCTGAGCGAACCGGGCAAAAACAAATTTGGCGGCAAAGCGATCCGCGCGCTGGTCTTGACGCCGACGCGTGAACTGGCCGCGCAGGTCGAAGAATCGGTGCGCGACTATGGCAAGTACCTGTCTCTGAACTCCACCGTGATTTTTGGCGGCGTGGGCATGAAACCCCAGATCGACCGCCTCAAGCGCGGGGTGGATATTTTGGTCGCCACCCCCGGTCGCTTGCTCGACCTGGCCGGCCAAGGTTTTCTGGATTTGTCCAGCATTGAAATTTTGGTGCTCGACGAAGCCGACCGCATGCTCGACATGGGCTTCATCCATGACGTGAAAAAAGTCTTGGCCATGGTGCCCAGCGAAAAGCAAAGCCTGCTGTTCTCGGCCACCTTCTCGGACGAGATCCGCGAATTGGCAGCCAACCTGCTGAAAAACCCGCAAAGCATCCAGGTCACGCCCAGCAACACCACGGTGCAACGCATCACGCAGGTGATCCACCCGGTCGGTCGCGGCAAGAAAAAAGAAGTGCTGGTGCACATCATCAACAAGCACAACTGGAGCCAGGTGCTGGTCTTCACCCGCACCAAGTTCGGCGCCAACAACGTGGCCGACTACCTGAGCAAAAACGGCATCAAAGCCATGGCGTTGCACGGCAACAAAAGCCAGACCGCCCGCACCCAGGCCTTGGCCGGTTTCAAGAGCGGTGAGATTCGCGCCTTGGTGGCCACCGACATTGCGGCGCGTGGCATCGATATCGAAGACTTGCCGCATGTGGTGAACTACGAAATCCCGAACGTGTCGGAAGACTATGTTCACCGCATCGGCCGGACCGGTCGCGCCGGTGCCAGCGGTGAGGCCGTCAGCTTGGTGTGCCTGGACGAAGAAGGTTTCATGATGGAGATCGAACGCTTCACCAAGCAAGAAATTGCGGTAGAGTTGCTCGAAGGTTTTGGCCCTGAGCCCGGCGAAAAAGCCGAGCCCATCGCCATGGGCCGACAAACCTTGTGGGGCGGCGCAGGTCGCCCACCCAGCCGCGAAGTGATGCAAGCCGCCGCCAAAGCCGCGCGCGGTGACATGATGCAACGCATCCGCGAATCAAAAAATGCGCAAGGCGAAGGCGGTGGCCGTTCTGCACCACGTCCGTCTCGCAATGGCCCACCCCCTTCGCGTCGCGGTGGCGCACCGGGCGGTCGCAATGAACCCCGTGGCGAAGGCGAGTTCCGGGGCGAAGGCCCACGCTTTGAGGGCGGCCGAGGTGATGGCCCACGCCCTGAAGGCCGTTTTGATTCGCGCGGGGACCAGCGTCCACCACGCCAAGGTGCTCCTCGCGGTGACCGCGGTGATCGCGGTCCACGCCGCGATGGCGATGAGTTGCCGCGCAACATCGACCCTTTGATGACCAACCAATTTGCCTCACGCCGCGATCAACCGCGTCGCAATAACGGCAACTCCGGCGGGCAACCCGATCCGACACGCACCAGCATTGACAGCCTGGCCGCAGGCCGAGGCGGACAACGCCGCCATGGCGGCGGCGGCGGGGGTGGCGGTTATGGCGGCGGCAACCGCGGCGGTGGCGGTGGGCGCAGTGGTGGTGGTGGCGGCGGTGGCCGATCCTTCGGTCGCTGAAATGACCCGCTGAATTGAGCCGCTGAATTGAGCCGCTGAATTGCCCCGCAGAGTTCAGTCAGCGGCTGGGCAGCGCGCGGCCTCAGCCGCGCACAAACAGCGTGACCAAGGGCTCGTCGCCCAACTGGCGGCTCCAGTGGCCATGCACCTGCGGATCGAATGTGGCCCCTGCCGGCAAAGTGTCGGCCGAATAAAAATGGTCGCCTCGGCTGAAGACACGGCTGCTGCCGTCTTGCAAACCGATCTCCATGTGGCCATTCAAAATAAACACCCATTGGGTGTGCCCTGAGCAGTGGAACTGACTGCGAAAGCCCACCGGGCTGTGCCGCAATTGGTAACCGCCAGAGGCCATCAGCGCTGACAACTGGCTTTGCGGCGTCCCTTCTGGCAGGGGCACGGACTCTTCACGGAATTTGGCGCGACCGTCGGTGTCGGTGAAGAGGATGGTTTTTTTGAAATCGGTCATGGCAGCCTCGGTGGTTGAAAGGGCTCAGGCGGTGGCTTCGGCACCGAAATCGATTTGCACCTTCATGGCCTGGCTCTTGTCTGCGGCCAAACGGAAGGCCGACTCGGCTTGGTCCAGCTTCACCACATGCGAGATCACCGGCTTGCCATCGATCAGGCCTTCGTTCAAGAAGCGCACGGCCACCGCAAATTCCGGATGGAAGCGGAAGGTACCGCGCAACTCCAGCTCCTTGCTCACCAACTGGTTCAAAGGCAAGGTGGATTCGCCGCCCAAACCGATGCTGACGATCACACCCCGCGGCGTGACCACATCCAAGCCGCTGCGCAAGGCTTTGTCGCTGCCCGAGGCTTCAAACATCACATCGAACGTGCCCTTGTTGGCGGCATACGCGGCCAAGCCATCGGGTTGGGTGACCAGGTTCACGGTTTCGTCCGCGCCCATTTGCCGGGCACAGGCCAGGGGCCCGTCGGCCAAGTCCACCGCCACAATGCGGGCCGCCCCGGCGCGGCGCAGACCCGCAATCAATAGAGCGCCTATGGGGCCGCAGCCGGTCACCAACACCTGTTTGCCAAATACCGAGCCGGCGCGCTGAATCGCATGCAAGCCCACTGACAAGGGTTCGGCCAAAGCGGCTTCTGACAAACTCAGGCGGTCACTCAGGGCGTGGGCTTGGTGCGCCTCAATGATCAAGCTTTCGCGGAATGCGCCTTGAATGTGCGGAAAGCGCATGGCGCTGCCGTAAAAGCGCATGTCCATGCAATGGTTGTGGTGCCCTTTTTGGCAGTAAGCGCACACAAAGCAAGGGCGTGAGGGCGAGATGGCGATGCGTTGGCCGGCGCGAAAAGCGCTCACGCCCTCGCCCACCGCCGAAACAATGCCCGAGACCTCGTGCCCCAAAGCCATGGGCTCTTGGATGCGCACGGTGCCAAAGCCCCCGTGCTGAAAGTAATGCAAGTCGGAGCCGCAAATGCCGCCAAAAGCGACACGCACTTGCAGCTGTCCGGGACCAGGGGCTTCAACGGCTTGGGCTTCGATCCGTAAATCTTCGGGGGCGTGGCAAACAAGAGCGCGCATAAAGTGTCCTGATAAGGCGTGATTAGAGTTGGGCGGTGACACCGCCGTCGACATACAGAATATGGCCGTTCACGAAGCTGGCGGCATCGCTGGCCAAGAAGACCGCAGCCCCCGCCAGCTCTTGAACCTCGCCCCAGCGGCGGCTCGGCGTGCGGTTGGTGAGCCAGGCGCTGAAGGTCGGGTCGTTGACCAACTTTTCGTTCAATTCGGTTTTGAAATAACCGGGGCCAATGCCATTCACATTCAAGCCGAGCGGGCCCCAGTCAATGGCCATGCCCTTGGTCAGCATTTTCACCGCGCCCTTGGTGGCCATGTAAGGCGAAATGCCCGGCCGCCCCAACTCGCTTTGCACCGAACAAATGTTGATGATGCGGCCGCGCCCGCGCGGGATCATGTGCTGCGCCACGGTTTGACCGACAAAGAACACGCTGTCCAAATTGGTTTGCATGATGTCATGCCAATCGCTGTGGGCATATTCGTGCAAAGGACCACGCCGCTGAATGCCGGCGTTGTTGATCAAGATGTCCAACGGGCCAATGTCTTTTTCGATCGAGGCCACCTGGAGCTTGACCTGTTCGGCATCGGTCACATCGAAGGCGCGCTCATGCACCGTCAAACCTTCGGCGCGCAGCGCGTTGGCCGACTGCGAAAGCGTGGCCGCGTTGCGGCCATTGAGCACCACGGTGGCGCCGGCCTGGGCGAGCCCACGGGCCAAGGCCAGGCCAATGCCTGCAGAGGAACCGGTGACCAAGGCCAAGCGGCCGTCGAGTCGGAAAGTGGAAGCAGTGATCATAGGAAATTCAAAAGTTCAGGCTGCGCCCACCGAAGCCGGGCACAGGGTGTGCAGGTACTGCATCACCTGTTTGCATTGCTGTTCGGGCGGCATCAACATATCGAGCGTCATGGCCGTTTCGTCGGCCTGCGGCGGCTCCAAAATGGCCAACTGGCTTTGCAGCAAAGTCGGCGGCATGTAGTGGGCGGTGCGTTGTTGTAAGCGCTCAGCCAAGACCTCGGTGCTGCCCTGCAAGTGCACAAACAGCACATCGGGTGCGCCTTGGCGCAAGACATCGCGGTAGGCTTTCTTCAAGGCGGAGCAAGCCACGACCACGCCTTGGTCGTGGTGCACGGCTTGTTGCAAGCGCTGTGACAGGGCTTGCAACCAGCCAACGCGGTCTTCGTCGGTGAGGGGTTGGCCTGCGGCCATCTTGGCCACATTGGCGGCGCTGTGCAGGTCATCGCCCTCCACAAACGGCAGCGCCAATCGCCCGGCCAGCAAATGGCCCACGGTGCTTTTACCGCAACCGCTGACCCCCATCACCACCACACGGAATGGCGTCTGCACCATGCTCACACCAGTCGTTGCTCAGACGCCACGTCAAACAAATGGGTCTTGGCCGGGTCGATGTGCAGGTGCACCGTGTCGCCCGGCTGCGCATCGGTACGGCCGTGCAGCGTGACCACCAACTGGAACTCACCGACCTGCACCAGCAATTCGGTTTCTGCGCCGGTTGGCTCGACCACCACCACCTGCGCGGCAATGCCTTGACCCGCCTGGGTCAAGGTGATGTCAGTGGGTCGCACGCCATAGTGCACCGCCTGGCCTTCGTGCCCGCTGGCCACGGCCAACGCAGGCCAAGAAGCCCCTTGCGCACTCACCTGCGCTTGCCCGCCGGCGGGGTGGTACACCCCTTGCACCACATTCATGGCGGGTGAACCGATGAATTGCGCCACAAACAAATTGCCCGGACGGTCAAACAACTCCAGCGGCGTACCGATTTGCTCCACGATGCCGTCGTGCATGACCACAATCCGGTCGGCCATGGTCATGGCCTCGATCTGATCGTGGGTCACATACACGGTGGTGGTTTTCAGGCGCTGGTGCAAGGCTTTGATCTCTGCGCGCATCGCCACGCGGAGCTTGGCGTCCAGGTTGGACAAGGGCTCATCGAACAAAAACACCTTGGGGTCACGCACAATGGCGCGGCCCATGGCCACGCGCTGGCGCTGCCCGCCTGAGAGTTCGCGCGGGAAACGGTGCAGCAAATGCTCCAGGTTCAAAATTTTGGCCGCATGCGCCACGCGCTCGTCGGTCTTGGCGGGATCGGCTTTGCGCAACAGCAAGCTGAAGGCCATGTTGTCGCGCACCGTCATGTGGGGATACAGCGCGTAGCTTTGGAACACCATGGCAATGTCGCGGTCCTTGGACTCCAGGTCGTTGACCACGGTGTCGTCAATCAGGATCTCACCGCCGGTGATTTCTTCCAAGCCTGCCAGCATGCGCAGCAGGGTAGATTTGCCGCAACCCGAGGGCCCGACCAACACCACGAACTCGCCATCCGCGATGTCAAAGCTGATGCCGTGAATGATGTCGGTTTTACCAAACGACTTCTTGATGTGTTTAAAAGATACGGTGGCCATAAAGTCTCTGCAATTCGTAAGAAGGGGTCAGCTCTTCACAGCGCCAGCCGTCAGGCCCGACACCATGTAACGTTTGAAGGTGTAATAAATCGCCGCGGGCGGCAAGGCGTAGATCAAACCCGTGGTCATGAGCAGCTCCCAGGGCGAATCGTCGGCCGACAAAAAGTTGCCCAACGCCACCGACAAGGTCACGTCTTTGTCGTTGGACAACAGCAAGAAGGCGTAGAGGTATTCGTTCCAGGCCAGCAGCAAAGCGTAAGTGCCCACCGCCACCAAGGAAGGCACCATGAGGGGCAAATACACCAGACGGAAGAGTTGCAGCGCCGAAGCGCCGTCCATGCGCGCGGCCTCGTCCAGCTCGAATGGCAGCTTGTCTGAGGCTTGCTTGAGCACCCAAATGCAATACGGCGACGCGATGGTGACCATGGCCAAGATCAAGGCCCACTGGTTATTGAGCAAGCCATACACCCCCATGGTTTTGTACATGGGCACAGCCAAAAATGCCGCCGGTATGAAATAGGTGAACAAGGCCAGGTTCATGACCGTGCGCCCGCCGGGCACCTTCAGGCGACTGATGGCAAAGGCGGCACAGGTGGAGACCATCAGCGTGAGCAAGCCCACGGCGGAGGCGATCAACAAAGAATTGCCCATTTGGTGCCAGAAGTAGTCCAAATAGAAATGCTTCTGGTTGAAGACAAAGTCAAAGTTCTGCAGCGTCGGATGGTCAGGCCACAGCTTGCCCGAGGTCGCAGAGTCTCTGGGCGAGATCGCAAACAACACCATGTGGTAGATCGGGATCAGGGTCCAGATCGTCAATGGGATGCCGATCAACAGCAGCTTGGCTTCGGTCGCGACCGATTTGAGAGTGATGCGTTTCATGATCGCTTCCTTATTTCGACAGACGTTTCATCATGAAAAACACCAAAGGCAAGACCATGGGTAAGGCGACGACGATGGAGGCCATGGCCAGGTCCACCTGGTCCAGCCGCAAATAGCGAATGCCCAACGTCGCCAGCACGTGCGTCAAGTCAGCCGGTCCACCGCCGGTGAGCAAGTAGACCGAATTGAAATCACCCAAGGTCCAGATCATCGACAAAATGGTTGACGTCAAATACAACGTGCGCATCGACGGCCAGGTGATGAATTTGAATTTCTGCCAATTGGAGGCGCCGTCCACCGAGGCTGCTTCGTACTGTTCAGCCGGAATCGACATGCGGCCCGCCACCAGAATCAAAGTCCAAAAAGGCAGGGACTTCCAGATGTGCATGAGCATGGAGAAAGACAACGCCAGGGTGGGGTCGTTCAGCCAATTCGGACCGTCTGCGCCCGAGAGGCGAAAGATCAGCGAATTGATCACACCCCACTCGGGGTTGAGCATGAAGCGCACCGACAAAATGGTCGGGATCGAGGGCACGGCCCAGGGCAAAATGAAAATCAGCGAAATGATTTTGATCCACCAGCGGGTTTGCACAAAGAAACCCGACAGGATCATGGCAATGAACATCTTGATGTTGATGCCCACCACCAGAAACACCACGGTGTTGACCGCGGTGCGAAAAAATATGGGGTCGTCAAACAGTTTGACGTAACTCTCAGGGTGCCGAGCCAGCCACAGGCCATAGCCCACGGGGTAGAGCACAAAAACCAAAAAAATCAGCAGGTAAGGCACGACCAGCATGCGACCCCAGAACTCCCATTGGTTGGTGCTCTTTCGGGTTGGCGCTGAAACCGCAGGCAAAGCGACGCTTGCATTGGACATGTTGGAAACCATCAAACAGAAAAAAAGGCCGCGCCGCCCTGGCCCCACATCAGGGGCCAGAAGGCGCGGCGACCGATCACATCACATCAATTGCTGGCGACAGCCTTGATACGCGCAATCATTTCGTCGACAGCTTTGTCAACTGGCACTTTTTCGTTCAGAACGCGGTTCATCGCCTTAGCCCAAACGTTTTCGTTGTTCAGCTGTGTGAAACGGAAGTTCTTGGTGAACTCGAAAGTCGAGGTGCCCGCCATGAACTGGTTGTACACCGCTTGACGGTGCACATCGCCCTGCCAGAACTTGCTTTGCTGACCGGACTTGGTCACAGGGAACCAGCGACCCAAAGAACCTTCCACATAAGGCGTGATGTTCTCTTCGGCCAACATGAAGGCGACGAAGTCTTTTGCACGCGCTTTGTTCTTGGACTCTTTGAAGATCACACCGGTTTTGATGGCCGCACGGTAGGTCATCTTCGAGCCATCAGGCTTGTTCGGGAAGCCCGCTGTTTTGATCAGCTCGGTGTAGTTCTTCTTGGCGGTGGCGCGCTGTGCGTCCGTCAAAGCGGCGTTGTTCATGTCGTCCAACCACTTGGCTGCGATCGAGATCGTGGCGTTGTGGGTCATGACCGTGGTGCGGTTGTGGAAAGCGACGTTGTTGTCGGGGTCTTTCCAGCTGGTGGACGAGGGTGGTGTGCAACCCTTGCTGTACACCGCGGTGTAATCGGTCACGGCCTGGATCAAGCCCTTGCGCACATCAGGATCATCGACCAGCAACTTGCCGGAGTCGTTCACCAGTTTGATGTTGTAGGCGTCCATGAACGTCAGGAACGAGAAGAACGAGTCGGTGGCGTCCACGCCCATGGGCTGGCCAATACCGAAGGTACGCACGCCGGTTTTTTGGCGTGAAGCAGGCTGCACCTTGTCACACCAGAAGCTCCAATAGTCTTTCCAGTTGGTGGGAATGTCTGACTCTTTGAAACCCGCCTCGGTCAACATGTCAGCCCAGTACTGGATGTGCATGGTCTGTTGCTTGATCGGGAAAGCGTAATACGCGCGCTTGCCTTCTTTGTTGTTCAACAAGAAGGTGGTTTCAATCGTGTTGGGGGCAAAGCGTTTGCGCGCAGGGTCGATCACGCTGGAGATGTCTTCCAGTTTGCCGTCATACGCCCAAGACGCGGTGGTCTGGAAGTCGTAGGTGTCTGAGTAAGCCACATCGGGCGGGCTGCCGGCATCCAAAGCGGCCACGGTTTTCGGGATCATGTCCTGGATCGGATACTGAGACAGTTCGATCTTGACGTTCTTGTTTTTGGCCTCATATTTTTTGATGGCCGCAAACAGCGCATCGTCTTCAGCCTTGTAAAAACCTTTGACCCACCAGACGGTGAGTTTCTCCTGGGCAGAGGCTTGCGCCCCGACCAGCAGACCGGCAGCCGCCATGGCTACGCAAAGTACGGACTTCATCTTCATGGTTAGTCTCCTCGTTGAAAAAATAAAAGCAGGGTTGAAAAAACACTAAGGGAAATGGTCACGCGGCTTTGAGCTGTGAAGCAGGCCGAGCTATTTTGGGTAATCGTTTGCGTGAGCCCAAAATCATTTGAATGTCTTCGCGCGCGCCATCGATCAATTTCAAAATGGCTTTCTCGGCGCGCAAAGGGTCTTTGGCGATCACCGCGTCCAGCACCGCGCGGTGCATCGGTAACGAGGATTTGGGGCCGTCTTTTTTGCTGGTCGAAATTTCAAAACTGGTGCGCAGCAAGGCGCCCAGGGCCTTGCTCATTTGAATCAACATGCGGTTGTGCGAGGCCTGCATCAAACCCTGATGGAAGCGCAGGTCGTGGGTCACGTAGTCGCCCCCCTCCTCCACGGCTTTTTTCATGCCCGCAAAGGCGACCTCGATGTCGGCCAGGTCGAGCGCGGTGGCGCGCTCGGCCGCCATGCGCACCGCCGCAGGCTCCACCACGCGACGCAGATCCTGCAGGTCTTTCAAAAACTCAGGCGTCAAGCCATTTTGGGATTGCCAGGTGATGACATCGGGGTCGAACCAGTTCCACTGGTCTTCAGGCAGGACACGGGTACCGACTTTGGGGCCGGTGACGATCAATCCCTTGGCCACCAACGACTTGACCGCCTCGCGCACCACCGTACGGCTGACGCCCAGTTCTTCGCACAAGAGGGGCTCAGGCGGCAGGCTGGCACCGATGGCGTAACGCCCCGAAATGATGGCGTGACCCAGCAAATCGACCGTGGTGCCGTGCACGTTTTTAATCAGGTGGAGAGGCTTCATTCGCTCGTATCATATGATGATTGCACAAGCCACCAGATCAGGAAAACCCTAGGTCTCAAGACGCACGGCACTCGGGCACGGGGGTGTGCAAAGGCTGTCCTGCCAGGTGGGCCTGCAGGTTGGCCAAGGCCAAATCCGACATCGCTTTGCGTGTCTGCGCGGTGCCACTGGCCATGTGCGGTGTCAGCACCACATGCGGCATTTGGCGCAAGGCTTCGGGTACACGGGGTTCGTCGGTGTAGACGTCCAGCGCGGCACCGGCAATGGTTTTGTTCTGCAGCGCCTCGATCAAAGCGGCCTCGTCCACCACCGAGCCGCGCGCCACGTTGATCAAATAGCCATCAGGCCCCAGAGCCTGCAGCACCTGCGCGTTGATCAAATGCCGGGTCCCGGCGCCGCCGGGGGTGATGACAATCAAGAAATCCACCTGCGCGGCCAGCTGAACCACATCCGACACATAGGCGTAGGGCAAGTTGGCTTTGGCGCTGCGAGCGGTGTAGCTGATCTGCATGTCGAACGCGGCGGCGCGCTTGGCAATCGCTTGACCAATCCGGCCGATGCCGACAATGCCCAACTTGGCGCCGCTGACTTTGCGACTCAAAGGAAACGGCCCGTTCGGCCACTGATTGGCACGCACAAACTGGTCTGACTGCGGCAATTGACGGCCAACCGAGAGCATCAGCGCGATGGCCAGGTCGGCCACATCGTCGTTCAGCACCTCGGGCGTGTGCGTCACAGGCACGCCGCGCGCGATGGCGGCAGCCACCTCCACGCCGTCATAACCCACGCCGCAAATCGAAATCATCTCCAGGGCCGGCAATTGGTCCATCAAGGCTTTGTCGATTTTGGCCTCACCGCCACCGACGATGGCGCGGATGCGCGCCAATACCTCAGGCGCGGGCAAAGGCTCGCGTGCATGCACCACAAAATGGCTCTCCAAACTGGCCATCAAAAAAGGCGGGACGCGCGAAGCCAACAAAATTTCAGTCTGACTCATGGGGTGAATTTCCATTCAACGACAAAGGGGGTTTAGGGGTTTGCACGGGTGTCCAACGGGTTTACAGGACAGGTGCCTTTTCTTATCATCATACGATAGTATTTTTACTCAGATCTCCTAGTTTTCCCTCATTCACAACGGACTTTCATGACCCAATCTCCTCGCAAAAAACCCGAAGACCTGCGCAGCCAACAATGGTTTGGTCGCCAAGATCGCGATGGCTTTGCCTACCGCAGCTGGATGAAGGGCAAGGGCTTGCCGCACGACCAATTTGACGGCCGTCCGGTGATTGGCATTTGCAACACCTTCAGCGAACTGACCCCCTGCAATTCGCACTTTCGCACCTTGGCAGAGCAGGTGAAAATTGGGGTTTACGAGGCTGGGGGTTTCCCACTGGAGTTCCCGGTGATGTCGCTGGGCGAGACCCTGCTGCGCCCCACCGCCATGCTGTACCGCAACCTGGCCAGCATGGATGTAGAGGAAAGCATTCGTGGCAACCCCATCGACGGCGTGGTGCTGCTCATGGGCTGTGACAAAACCACACCGTCTTTGCTGATGGGTGCCTCCAGTGTCGACCTGCCCACCATCGGCGTCTCGGGTGGCCCCATGCTGAACGGCAAATGGCGCGGCCAAGAGCTGGGCTCCGGCACCGGCGTGTGGAGCATGAGCGAACAAGTGCGCGCAGGCACCCTGAAGCTGGCTGACTTTTTCGAGGCCGAAAGCTGCATGCACCGCAGTCACGGCCACTGCATGACCATGGGCACGGCCAGCACCATGGCCAGCATGGTCGAAGCCCTGGGCATTGGCTTGCCAGGCAACGCCGCCTACCCGGCTGTCGACGGGCGCCGCAACGTGTTGGCGCGAAATGCCGGACGCCGCATCGTCGAGATGGTGCATACCGACCAAAAAATCTCCCAGGTGCTGACACGTGAGGCGTTTGAAAACGCTATTCGCACCCTGGCCGCGATCGGCGGCTCGACCAACGCGGTGATCCACCTGATTGCGATCGCGGGTCGCCTGGGACTGAAACTCACCGTCGACGACTTTGAGCGTTTGGGCAGCGAGTTGCCTTGCTTGCTGAACCTGCAACCCTCCGGCGAGCATCTGATGGAAGACTTCTGCTACGCCGGCGGCCTGCCCGTGGTGATGAAAGAAATCGAGCACCTGCTGCACAAAGACATCATCACCGTGAGCGGCCACAGCGTGGCCGAGAACATTGCCGACGCGGTGAATTACGACCCGCGTGTGATCAAAAGCTTTGACGCACCGTTCAAAGAAAAAGCGGGCATCGCCATCTTGCGCGGTAACCTGGCTCCCCGTGGCGCGGTGATCAAACCCAGCGCCGCCACCCCGGCCTTGATGAAACACATCGGCCGCGCCGTGGTGTTTGAAGACAGCACCGACTTCCATGCCCGCATTGACGACGAAAACCTGGACGTGGACGAGACCTGCATCTTGGTGCTGAAAAACTGCGGCCCCAAAGGCTACCCCGGCATGGCCGAGG
The DNA here is from genome assembly GCA_947451385.1 of Comamonadaceae bacterium. Lineage (GTDB taxonomy): Bacteria > Pseudomonadota > Gammaproteobacteria > Burkholderiales > Burkholderiaceae_C > Limnohabitans_A. Next base: position 15,395 of record CANFYZ010000024.1, read on the forward strand.
TCGGCAACATGCCGCTGCCGCCCAAGGTGCTGCGCAAAGGCATTACCGACATGGTGCGCATCAGCGACGCGCGCATGAGCGGCACCGCCTATGGCACCGTGGTGTTGCACACCACGCCCGAAGCCGCCGCCGGTGGCCCACTGGCGGTGGTGCAAAACGGTGACATGATTGAACTCAATGTGGCCGAACGCAAACTGCAACTGCTGATCAGCGACGAAGAACTGGCCTCGCGCTTGGCGAAGTGGACAGCCCCCGAGCCACCGCTCAGCTCGGGCTACTGGAAGCTCTATGTGGACACCGTGCTGCAGGCCGACCAGGGCGCGGACCTGGACTTTTTGGTTGGTCAACGCGGTGCATTCGTGCCCAAAGACAACCATTGAGCGGACACCCGCACAACGACATCACTCCAACAGATTGACCTCATGAAAATTTTGATCACCGGCGGCGCGGGCTTTTTGGGTGCCCGGCTGGCCCGCACCCTCCTCAAGCAAGGCAGCCTGTGCGGCGAAAACATCACCTCACTGGTGATTGCCGATTTGTTCCCACCCCCGTCCGACTTGCAGGCCGACCCGCGCGTGAGCCACCATGCCGGCCCCCTGTTGCAGCAACAAGCCTTGTTTGCCAGCGGTTTTGACGGTGTGTTCCACCTGGCCTCGGCGGTCTCGGGCGAGTGCGAGCAAGACTTTGAGCTGGGCCTGCGCTCGAACCTGGACAGCACCCGCGCCCTGCTGGACGGCTTGCGCCAGGCCGGCAACACGCCGCGCATGGTGTTTGCCAGTTCGGTGGCGGTATACGGCCCCGATACGTCCAACCCCTTGCCCGATCTGGTGAGCGACCACACCCTGCCCTCGCCCCAAACCTCGTACGGCACGCACAAACTGATGCTGGAATACCTGGTGGCCGACTACACCCGCAAAGGCTATATCGACGGGCGCTCGGCACGTTTGATGACCGTGACCGTACGCCCCGGCAAGCCCAATGGCGCGGCCTCGTCGTTTTTCAGCGGCATCATCCGCGAGCCCTTGGCCGGCCAAGAAAGCATTTGCCCGGTGGACGCCAGTGTTTCGCACCCGATGTCTTCGCCGGGCAACACGGTCAAGGGTTTGATCACCGTGTTCGAAGCCAGCCGCGAAGCCATGGGTGGGCGCTTGGCACTGAACCTGCCGGGCTTGAACGTCAAAGTCAGCGACATGCTGCAAGCACTGGAGGCCGTGGCCGGCCCGGCAGTGCGCCAGCGCGTGCGCTTTGAGCGCAACGAACAAGTGGCCGGCATTGTGGCCAACTGGTCACGCGGCAGCACCGCCGAACGCGCCCATGCCTTGGGCCTGCGCCCGGACGCATCGTTTGAAGCCATCATTGAGCAATACATCGCAGATTGCCAAGGCCCCGGCTACCCGGCCGATGCCTTGAAGGGTCTGGTCCGCTGATGACCGTGCGCCTGTGGGATGGGGCAGCCGCGCCACAACCCCACCCACCCACCGAATGGGTCATGCTCGACTGGGGCACCAGCGCCTTGCGCGGCGCGCTGCTGAATGCGCAAGGCCAGGTGCTGCAAGAGCGCTCTTTTGCACAAGGCATTTTGAGTGTGCCCACCGGTGGTTTTGCCACGGTATTTGCCGAGCGTTTTGGCGACTGGATGGCCGAGCCGCATCGCCGCTGCCTGATCTCGGGCATGGCCGGCAGCCGCCAAGGTTGGCAAGAGGCACCCTACTGCCCCTGCCCGGCGGGTTTCACTGAACTCGGCCAACACCTGTTGTGGCTGGAGCCGGGTCGCATTGCTCTGGTGCCCGGTTTGAGCTGCATGGCCGCCGACGCGCTGCAAACGCCAGATGTGATGCGCGGCGAAGAAGTGCAAATTTTTGGCGCCCTGCAATTGGCACAGCGTCACAGCGCGACCCTGGTGCTGCCTGGCACGCACAGCAAATGGGTGCAGGTAGCGCAAGGCCGCGTCACGGATTTCAAAACCTATATGACCGGTGAGGTGTATGGCCTGCTGAGCCAGCACTCCATCCTGGCGAAAACGCTGGTCCCAAACGCTGCGTTTGACAGCGCTGTTTTTTTGCAAGGCATCGCGCACAGCCAGCAAGCGGGCAGCGTGTTGCACCAACTCTTTGCGGTGCGCACGCTGGCCTTGTTTGAGCGGGTACCCGCTGAGGCCTTGGCGAGCTATTTGTCGGGCCTGTTGATTGGCGAAGAGCTGCGCAGCCAAGCCATCGCCAACACAGCCGGCCCGGTGATTTTGATTGGCAGCGACGCTTTGACGCTGCGCTACACCCTGGCCTTGCAACACCTGCGCATCGACAGCCAAAGCTGGGGGGCAGAGGCCACCTGGGCCGGCTTGTTTGCGCTGGCCACGGCCAGTTTCGATGCCCCCCCCAAGGATCTCGCATGACGGCATTCCACCCCTCGCAGGCGCTGGCGCAGGCCATGGCCCAACTGCCGCTGATCGCTATCTTGCGCGGCCTCACCCCCGCCGAGGCACCGGCCGTGGGTCAGGCGTTGGTGGACAGCGGCTTTGCCCTCATCGAAGTGCCCCTGAACTCGCCGGACCCGTTGCACAGCATCGCCGCCTTGGCACAGCAGCAGCCGCAAGCCCTGATCGGGGCGGGTACGGTGCTGAACGCGCAGCAAGTGAAAGACGTTCACGCCGCTGGCGGGCGGCTGATCGTCTCGCCGCATTTCAATCCGGCGGTTGTGGCCCAAGCCCTGGCGCTGGGCATGGTGGCACTGCCTGGCGTGGCCACGCCGAGCGAGGCGTTTGCCGCGCTCGATGCGGGCGCGCACGGCCTGAAGCTGTTCCCCGCCGAAATGATCAGCCCCGCCACCGTCAAAGCACTGCGTGCCGTGCTGCCCAAAGAGGTGGGCTTGATGCCGGTGGGCGGCATCACACCCGACAACATGGCCCCTTACCTGGCCGCCGGTGCCAACGGTTTTGGTTTGGGATCGGCGCTGTATGCCCCCGGTCGCAGCGCTGCGCAAGTGGCTGCGCAAGCCACGGCCTTTGTGCAGGCTTTCCGGCAAGCACATACCCGCCGCTGACCAGGGCAATCAAATCGAACCCATCAACTGCATCCCCGTTCAAGGAGACATGCCCATGCCTGCATTCACCACATTGCAGATTGACCACCACCCCGCGAATCCGCGCATTGCCCGCCTGTTGCTGAACCGCCCCGAGCGACTCAATGCCATCAACGACCAAACGCCTCGCGAACTGCGCGCCGCTGTGGAATGGGCCAACGCCAACCCCGAGGTGCATGTGATTGTGGTCGAGGGCGCGGGCAAAGGGTTTTGCGGCGGCTACGACCTGTCCCAATTTGGCGAAGGTCAGTTAGATCACCCCTGCCAACAAGAGCGTGCGCCCTGGGACCCGATGGTGGATTACGCCTTCATGAAACGCAACACCGAAGACTTCATGGCTTTGTGGCGCAGCCCCAAACCCACCATCGCCAAAGTGCATGGCGCGGCCGTGGCCGGCGGCAGTGACATCGCCTTGTGTTGCGATCTGTTGGTGATGGCAGACGATGCACGCATTGGCTACATGCCCACCCGCGTCTGGGGCTGCCCGACCACCGCCATGTGGACTTTCAGGCTCGGCCCCACGCGCGCCAAACAGTTGATGTTCACAGGCGATGTGATCCAAGGTCGCCAAGCCGCTGACTGGGGTTTGGCCAACGAGAGTGTGCCCCTGGCCGAACTGGAAGCGGCCACTTTGCGCCTGGCTGAGCGCATCGCCGGCGTCCCCAGCAGCCATCTGGCGATGCACAAAATGGTGGTGAACCAGGTGATGCTGACCATGGGGCTGGAGCAGGCACAGTCGATGGCCACGGTGTTCGATGGCATCACCCGGCACAACCCTGAAGGGATGTGGTTCCGCCGCTATGCGCAGGCCGAAGGATTCAAAGAGGCGGTGCGCTGGCGCGACAGTGGCGAACCGATTCCCGAAGGGGATCTGGCGCGCGCAAGAATTGCCGAGTTGGAGGCGCAACTGCGGCAAGCCCAAGCTGCTGCGCGCTGAACTTGATTTTTCACAGGAGCTTCTATGCTGGACATCGCTTCAATGCAACAGAGGATCGCGCCCATGTTCCCTGGCTTGATGGGCGTAGAATTGAAAGTACTGGAATTGGAACGTGTCGTTGCCACCCTGCTTGTTCGCCCGGATTTATGCACCGCTGGCGGCATCATGCATGGCGGTGCCTACATGGCCTTTGCAGACACTTTAGGTGCAGTGGGCACCGTGCTGAATTTAAGTGACGGGAAAAAAACCACCACCACCGACTCCAGCACCAAGTTCATCGCGGGGGCCAAGGTAGGGACCGTCGTGGTGGGCGAAAGCCTGCCCTTGCACAGAGGCAGGTCCACCATGGTTTGGCAAACCACGATCAAGAATGACCAAGGCAAGCTGTGTGCCGTGGTCACTCAAACACAGCTGATTTTGAGCCCATGAATTGAACCGCACTGCGGCGGTCAAGGATGGCTCAACGCCCTGAGCGCGAGATGCGCGGGACTCGCCAAGTCCGGCGGCAGTTGGCGTTTGGCCTGTAAGTAGTGGTGGGTGTACACATCCAAATAAGCCTCGAGGGTCTGCGCGGCATGGGGTTCACCGGCCAAGTCCAAGCACAGAGCGGCGACCTCGCTGGTGCACAAATAGTCGCTGCGGCGCGCGCGCCGCAACTGATAACGCGAGACCTGCACCGGGCTCAAGCTGAGCACCGGCAAGCTGTTCAGGTAAGGGCTTTTGCGAAACATCTTGCGCGCCTCAGGCCAGGTGGCGTCAAGAAAAATAAAGAGGGGGCGTTTAGTAGCGTGGTCCATCGGCAGGGTGTGCACCACCCGCTCGGGGGCCACAAACTCGGCCGGAAACACCACCACAGGTTGCCACAGCGGATCGGCCAGCAGCGCCAACAAAGCCGGATCGACTTCGGTACGCGCCCAGCCAAAAGCAAATGTGTCCGGCACCACATCGGCAATCAGCCAGCCGGTGTTGCTGGGTTTGAGCGGCTCGATGTCGGCCATCAGCAAACACATGCCAATCGGCGTGGGCCGCGCAGGGCGCATGGTGCACACGCAGTGGCTGGGCCGCAAGCGGCAACCGGCGCAGCGCTCGCCTTGGATGCCGCCACGCGCTAAGAAAGGTTTGGCACTGCGCGCCAGACGGGCTGCACGCAAACGCGCGACCGCGTGCGGCCCGGGCAAACTCACGCTACGGGGCGGAACAGGGCGCAGATCTTGTGGCCGTCCGGGTCACGAAGATAAGCCAAATACAACTTGCCGGCCGGGCCTTCGCGCCAACCGGGCGGGTCTTCGCAGGTGACGCCGCCATGAGCCACACCGGCCGCATGAAAGGCGTCGACTTGCTCAGGCGAGTTGGCCTTGAAGCCAAATGTGCTGCCGTTGCCGACTGAGGCGGGCTCGCCATTGATGGGCAACGTGATGCCAAAAGTGCCCGTCGGGCTGCGGTAAAAAACCCGGTTCTGTTGCGCGGCGGCTGTCAAACCCAAGGTGCCAAGCACCTCGTCATAAAACTTCTTCGCGGCGGCGAGGTCTTTCACCCCGACCATGACATGGCTGAACATTGTGCTTTCTCCTGAAGGCGCGGGCTGCGCGGTGTGTGTAATGGACGGGCCATGTTAACGGATGGCACAGGCGGGCTGGCTTCTGCCTGTGCGAATTCGGCCTTATGCTCTCCATCGGGGCACAGCCAAGCGCCATCAGTCAGGGAGAAGCCATGAAAAAGTACAACAAATCCAGCATCAAACCGATGACGCATTCCGCCTCAGGGGCAGCCTCGCTGCAGCTGGAAAAGATTGGGGTGCGCGTTTTCGATATCAAAGACCCTTACCACCTGGCTTTGACCATGAGCTGGCCACAGTTTTTTGCCGGTTTGTTCATTGTCTATGCCGTCATCAACTCTGGCTTTGCGCTGCTGTATTTCCTCGCGCCCGGCTCGGTCAGCAACATGGCCCCCGGCTCGTTTGCAGACGCCTTCTTTTTCAGCATCGAAACCCTGGCCACCGTGGGCTACGGCAACATGGCACCGATCACGCCCTACAGCCACACGGTCTCCGCCATCGAGGTGTTTGTCGGCATGTTGTTGACGGCCACCATGACCGGCTTGGTGTTTGTGCGCTTCTCCAAACCCAAAGCCAAATTGCTGTTCGCCCATCAAGCGGTGGTGTCGCGCCGCTCGGGTCTGCCACGTTTGATGATTCGCATCGGCAACGGCCGCATGAATGCACTCAACGACGCCAGTGTGCGACTGACCACCCTGGTGAATGCCCAAGCCGAAGATGGGCAGCGCTTTCGCAGCATGGTGGACTTGCCACTGGTACGCAATGACATGCCGTTCTTTCCCTTGACCTGGACCTTGATTCATGACTTGACCGAAGACAGCCCGCTGGCCGCATTGCGGGAATGGGATGAAGAAAAGCTGCACAACTCCGGCATGCGCTTGCTGGTCAGCGTCACCGCACACGACCCGGCCCTGGGGGCTCAGGTGTATGCCAACCACACCTACGGGCCAGAGCAAATTGCACTGAATCACCATTACGCCGATGCCGTCACCGCCAACAGCGACAATCACTCGGTGGCCGACATGCGCAAGATCAGCGACCTGCTGGCCGAGACGTGAGCAAAGCCTCTAAAATCTTTCCATCTCCGTGCTCAAGTCAGCACGTCTCTCTGACTGCAAGATGCCTTGGCGCTTGATACATCTCTGACCCTTTACTTTCATGTTCAAGCGCCTGTCTGCCCTGGGGTCTCAACCCGCTTACCGCCTCAAAGACCGATTCAAAATGACCCTCGGCGCGCTGCTCTGGCCCCGCGCCACCCAGCGTTGGCTGAACTTTGTCGAAGCCAGCCCGTTGCTGCGTGAAGCAATTGGCCAGCAACCCAAGCTGATCACCAAAATTTACCGCCCCTATCTGCGGCGCAGTTACGCATGCGCCGAACGCGTGTCGGTGTTGCAAACCCATTACCAGCGGGTGCAAGATTTGGACTTGACCGCGCTGACGCGCAAAGCACTGATCGGTCCGCAAACGATTTACCAAGGCCGCACCAAAAGCGACACCGTGTTTGAGCTGCGTTTGAGCGCCACCCAGCAAGGCCACCGCGAAGGCGAGTTTTGCCTGAGCCTGATTTACCAAAACCTTTCGCTGTTTGAGTTGAACTGCACCTTGGGTGTCGAAGGTGGCCAACCGTGTTTGTTGGTGGGCCGTTTGCAAGGCACGTCCCAAGCCGAAGCTCAGCAACTGGTGCGCCAAGCCACCAGCGACTTGCATGGCTGCCGCCCCGCCAACCTGATGCTGCACGCTGCGCGCAATCTGGCGGCGCTTTGGCAGTGCGACACGGTGCTGCTGATCTCTAACCGACAGCGCGTGGCGCTGAACCTGTGGCGGCGTTTTCACATCACCGCCAATTACGACAAAACCTGGCTGGAGGCGGGTGCCAGCTTGCGCAGCGATGACTGGTACGCCCTGGAACCGCTGACTGAAAAAGAAATCGATCTGTCAGAGATCGCCTCCAAAAAACGCGCCGAAGCCAAGCGCCGCCAAGCCTTGCTGAACGGTATTTACGCCGGGCTGCACACCACCTTCCAATCTTTGCAGGAGACGCCATGAGCACCGACCACCTGGCCGATTGGCTGGCCCGCGAAGCCGAGCTCGCACCCTTGTTGCAAGCGGGCCCTGGCCCGGGTGTGGCCACGGCGGCACAAGTTCAAGGCAAGACGGGCTTGCAGATGATGCAAGCCATGCTGCAAGGCCAAGCCCCTTATGCCGCGATCGCCAAGACTCTGAATTTCGTCATGGTCGAAGCCGAACCCGGCTTGGCCGTGTTCCAAGGCACACCTGGCCCGGAACATCTGAACCCGCTGGGCACGGTGCATGGCGGCTGGTTTGCCACCCTGCTGGACTCGGCGCTGGGCTGCGCGGTACACACCCTGATGCCGGTGGGGCGCGCCTACACCACCGCCGAATTGAGTGTCAAAATTGTGCGCGCCATCCACCCTGCCAAAGTGCAGCGTGTACGCGCCATCGGGCAGGTGGTGCATTGCGGCCGCCAACTGGCCACGGCCGAGGCCAGACTGGTCGGGCCAGACGGTACGCTGTACGCTCATGCCAGCACCACCTGTTTGGTGTTTGAAATTCCTTCCCCTAAAACCTGAGAAAGAAAATCCATGCGACTTCTCCACACCATGCTGCGCGTCGGCAACTTGCAACGCTCGATCGACTTCTACACCCAGGTGCTGGGCATGACGCTGCAACGCACCTCCGAAAACCCCGAGTACAAATACTCATTGGCCTTTGTCGGTTACGGCAAAAACCCAGACCATGCCGAGATCGAGTTGACCTACAACTGGGGTGTGGAAAGTTATGACATGGGCAGCGCCTTCGGGCACATCGCCCTGGGCGTGCCCGATGTCTACGCTGCCTGCGAAAAAATCAAAACCAGCGGCGGCAACGTGACCCGCGAGCCTGGCCCTGTCAAAGGCGGCACCACCGTGATCGCCTTTGTGACCGACCCTGATGGCTACAAAATCGAGCTGATCCAACGCGCCGAATACGCGCAAGGCACAGGCCTGCGCTGACCCCCTCAGACCCGGAGACTGCCATGATCGATTTAAAGGGCAAACGCATTTTGGTAACCCAGGCCAATGACTTCATGGGCCCAGCCCTGTGTCAGGCCTTGGCCGCGTGTGGCGCCGACGTGGTGGCCGATGCGCGTTTGCTGACTGCGCCATCAGACGCACAGCAACTGATCGACGCGGCAGGGGAGTTGGATGCCTTGGTGATCAACCTGGCGCTGCCCGCGCCCTCCACGCCAATCACCCAGATCGATGAAGCCGAATGGCGGCAAGTGTTTGAAGTCATGGTCGACCCCCTGCCCCGTTTGCTGCGCGCGGTGGTGCCCGGCATGAAGGCAAGGGGCGGCGGCAAAATCGTCGTCATGGGCAGCGCGTCGGCGCTGCGGGGTATGAAGCGTTCGGCCAGTTACAGCGCAGCACGGGGCGCGCAACTGGCCTTGGTGCAAGCGGCCGGTGTGGAGCTGGCGCCAGACCATATCCACCTCAATGCGATTGCGCAAAACTTTGTCGACAACCCCACTTACTTTCCGGCCGAAGTGCAGGCCAACCCGCGCTTTCAAGAACGGTTGAAGCGCGAAGTGCCTTTAGGCCGTTTGGTCAAAGCCGAAGAAGACGCCAGCTTTGCCGCCTATTTGTGCAGCGATGCCGCAAGCTGCTTTGTCGGCCAGGTCTTTCCGATGTCGGGCGGTTGGGCGGTGCGCTGAACCGCCTTGCCCTGCTGATCCATCAACGCGGCAGCTGACTCGCCTCACGCGCCAGCGCTTCGATGCGGGCCCAGTCGCCTTGCGCCAAGGCGTCGGCGGGCACCAACCATGAGCCGCCCACGCAGGCCACATTGGGCAGGCTCAAAAAGTCTGGCGCATTGGCCGCCGTCACGCCGCCGGTGGGACAAAACTTCACATCAAAAAACGGGCCACTCCAGGCCTTGAGCATGGCCGGGCCACCGGCTTGCATTGCCGGAAAGAACTTCAGTTCGGTGTAGCCGTCTTCTTGCGCCATCATGATTTCGCTGCCCGAGGCCACGCCTGGCAACAACGACAAACCGTTGTCGCGACAGGCTTGCCCCACGGTCGCCGTGTAGCCCGGGCTGACCGCAAAACGCGCCCCGGCCTTGGCCGCCGCCACCGCGTCAGCCGGGCTGCGCACCGTGCCTGCACCGACCACCGCGCCGGGTACTTCTTTGGCAATCGCTTCCATGCAGGCCAGCGCTTGCGGTGTGCGCAAAGTCACCTCCAACATGCGGATACCGCCGGCCACCAGGGCGCGCGCCATGGGCACGGCATGGGCCACATCGTTCAGCACGATCACCGGAATCACCGGGGCGTCTTGCATAACTTGCAGAGCGGTCAATGGACCATTGAAATTCACAGCCATGTGCAGGCTCCTTCTTCGGCTTTGAGCGCGTTGCGGCGCATGTTGGTAAACAGTTCACGGCCCATGCCCACGCCATTGGCGGCGCGCAGCGCGTCTGGCATGGCGGCCACAGGGCGAGCGGCCCATTCGGCCTCGCTCAGCAAGACTTGCAAGGTGCCCGCGACGCCATCGAGGCGGACCCGGTCCCCGTCTTGCACTTTGGCCAAAGGGCCACCGGCCGCGGCCTCGGGCGAAACATGGATGGCGGCAGGCACTTTGCCGGATGCGCCGCTCATGCGGCCATCGGTCACCAGCGCCACCTTGAAACCCTTGCCCTGCAGCACGGCCAGAGGCGGCGTGAGTTTGTGCAGTTCGGGCATGCCATTGGCTTGCGGGCCTTGCCAGCGCACCACACACACGACATCGCGGTCCAGCTCACCGGCCTGAAAAGCCGCATGCAATTCCTCTTGCGAGCTGAACACGCGGGCCGGTGCCTCGATGGTGTGCAGCGCCTCGGGCACCGCCGAAATCTTGATCACACTGCGGCCCAAATTGCCTTGCAACAATTTGAGTCCCCCGGTCCCACTGAAAGGTTGGCTGGCCGGGCGCACCACGCTGTCGTCGCGGCTGGCACCAATGTCGTTCCAAACCAATTGGCCATCGACCGCCGAAGGCATGCGGGTGAATTCGCGCAAGCCACCCGGGCGCACAGTGAGCACGTCTTCGTGCATCAGCCCGGCATCGAGCAGCTCGCGGATCACATAGCCCGGGCCGCCAGCGGCTTGGAACTGGTTCACATCGGCGCTGCCATTGGGGTAGACACGGGTGAGCAAAGGCACCCCATCGGACAGGGCCGAAAAATCGTCCCAATCGATCACGATGCCCGCTGCACGCGCCACCGCCACCCAATGAATCAGGTGGTTGGTCGAGCCGCCGGTGGCCAACAAAGCCACCATCGCGTTGACAATGCAGCGCTCGTCCACCAGCAAGCCTATGGGCGTGAAGTTTTTGTCTTTGACCAGTTGCAGTGCGGTGCGCACCGCCTCGCGCGTGAGTTCTTGGCGCATGCCCTCACAGGGGTTGATGAAGGCCGTGCCCGGCACATGCAGGCCCATGGCTTCGAGCAGCATTTGGTTGCTGTTGGCGGTGCCATAAAACGTGCACGTGCCTTCCCCGTGGTAAGCGGCCGACTCGGCCTGCAGCAACTCGGGGCGACCGACCAAGCCCTGGGCGGCTTGCTCGCGCACCTTGGATTTTTCATTGTTGGACAAGCCGCTGGTCATCGGGCCAGCGGGCACAAACACGGTAGGCAAATGGCCAAACTGCAAAGCGCCAATCAACAGGCCGGGCACGATCTTGTCGCACACGCCCAGCATCAGGGCCGCGTCAAACACGTCGTGGCTAAGTGACACGGCGGTGGCCATGGCGATCACGTCGCGGCTGAACAGGCTCAGCTCCATGCCCTCGGTGCCCTGGGTCACACCGTCGCACATGGCCGGCACACCGCCAGCCACCTGCGCGGTCGCGCCCCATTGGCGCGCTTCGTCTTTGATCAAATCGGGGTAATGCTGCAATGGCGCATGGGCCGAAAGCAAATCGTTGTAAGCGTTGACGATGCCGATGTTGGGCGCACGCGGCGCCACCACCTTGATTTTGTCCAGCGCGGTGGCGCGCCCCTTGTCGGCCTCGTGCATGGCCGCAAAGGCATGGGCCACGTTGGCACAGCCCAGCCGCTGGGCACCTGGCGCGCGTTGCGCGGCCGCCTGCAATTGCTGCACATAAGCCCGCCGCGTGGCACGGCTGCGCTCGGTGATGCGGGCCGTGACCTCGGCCAGGAGAGGATGAAGTTTCATGCGTTGCACTCAAGAGGGCTCTGGGCAGAGCATTTCAAATCTTGTAACTTTGTTACATCTCGAATGGTAACCGCTAAAGCCTGCTGCTGGGGGCTTCGAAGTTACAGAGGGGTTACGAAATGACGGCTGCTGAACGGCACTGAAGCATGACGTTTTTTAAAGCCATCATCTTGACGAATGGTGTCAGCATCCCACCATGGGTTCACCGCAATCTTGCACTTTTGGCTGCCGAACAGGGTGTAAGCCTGAATCGGGTTGCCAGTGCCAAGTTGGCAGCTTAGGCGTTCAAGTGCGCTGCGTAGCTGGGGTAGCCATTTTTTCCAATTGAGCACAATCAAATACTGTCGTTCGAATGGGATGCCCATAAGACCGTTGAGTCGCGTCAGGAGCCGTTCGCCGCCAATTTGTCAGCACCCGGTTTCGGCCATAAGCGGACGATGCGGCTGTGGCATCAACCCGTTCTTCAGGCCCGAAGCGGTCTTTCAGGCTGCGCCATCGCAAGTCAGGTATGCCGTGAAAGCAGTCGTTCACTGATTTTTATTTTCAGGATATAAAGTACATTTTTTTCGGTAATTTTTTTTCTTCGTAAAACACTCATTTTTTAGAAAGCTTACACTCGCCAATCGGTGATAATTTTTTGAATAAGGAACAGCGGCGTTCTCTTCAGCAGTCATTGCTTGCCGAAGGCAGGCAGGCCGGACCTGGCCAATAAGCAGTCCTTCGAGATGGAAGCCCTAGACGGTGAAGCCAAAATCTATGCAATCCCATTGAATATTGGTTATTGAAACAATATTTCTTCGATTTTCGATCACTTAAATATTCTGCCAAAATTAATCAACGACGATTTAAGCTGCCCAGCTGCCATCCACATCTCCTCTCAAAACGCCTACTAACTGAATCGACATGTGGGTGGCATCGAAGGTCTGATCAATCGCATGAGGCGAGGTGTTATCTTTGGCCAAATTGTCACCGTTATTACCGACAAAAGTTTTGCCATCACTGCTCATGTCTGCAGCGTCCACAAACTGCCAAGTTGGTTTCACTGTGGTGGGTTTGTTCAGGTAGTACTTCAGCAGTTGCAAGACATCTGTCAATGTGACTGTGCCGGAACCGTCAAAGTCGGCAGCAATGTAATTTAAGGGAGATGCGAAGGCATCAGGCAGTGGCTTGTTAAGGTAGACCTTCAAAGTCGCCAACACGTCAGTAAGAGTAATGGCGCTTTTGGCGTTACTGGGTACGTCCAGTTGAGGGGAAAGTATCATATTTCCATCGTTTGCACCGTCCGTGTCAAGAGCGCCAATAAGCGCAATGAGACCTGTTGTATCAGAAATTCCGTTTTTTCCACCCTCGATCAAATTAACACCGGCGATCTTTGTAGGGTTTGAGCTTAAAAGTGCACCTTTCCAAAACGTGGCTGTAGCGTAGATGTTGTAGCCGCTGGGTTTGACAATTAAATCAAAGTTATCACTGACACTTGCACCTGCAGCATCAATTGCTGTGACTTGAATTGTGAAAGCTAATGGGACAGTATCAACAACCGTTTCGGGCGGTGATGTCACAAAACTAAGATCATTTGGATTAAAGATGACCCAGTCTGGAAGCGACAACCCAGAATCCAATTTTGCAGTAAAGACCAAACTGGAATCGTCAACATCTGCAAAACTGCTCAAAGCAAAAGTGAACTTAAGGATTTGGTTTTCTGAGACTTGTTGGTCGGATAATACTTGAGTAAGCGTAGGAGCATCGTTTACAGCATTGATCGTCAGCAACACTGTACCTTCTGCTGAATCCAGAGTGCCATCATTCACTTTAAAGGTAAATGAGTCTGCACCGTTGTAGTTCGCCGTAGGGGTATAGGTATATGCCCCGGTTAATGGACTAATTAAAAGCGTGCCATGAATTGGGCCCATGACCTTCGCAAAAGTGAGCGGATCATTATCAAGATCCGCACCCGTAAGTACACCTTTAATTGATACATCTTCGTTCACCATTATGGTTGCAGCTAAAGGTTCTGGTGCGTCGTTAATGTTGGAAATAGGCACAGTCATAGCCGACTGAGACGATTCTGCTGTGCCATGTCCGTCTGTGTATAAGGCTTGAACAATGATTCGTTTCCCGACAACTGATTGATTAAGCTTTATGGACTCTCCTTGAGATAACTCGGTCCAGCTATACTCATTGTCCGTTTTAGCCCACCATTGATATGTAATTATTCCCAATCCATCTATATCTATTAAGGTGTTACTAGCCTTTAAATTTTGCCCTTGAATTAAATTTCCACTAATAATTACGCTACCGGTAGGCAAGTCATTTAAGTTGCTTACCGAAGAAGTTGGAATAGATTTAACTTGTTCTGCCCAGTTGTGTTTATCGTTATAAATTGCTAACACACCTATTTGCTTACCCACTTGGGATTCACTCAAAATAATAGAATTCCCGGTTGTAATTTGATTCCAGCTAAGACCACCATCGAAGCTGGAAATCCAAGAGTAAGTTATTAATCCGACACCATCAGCATCTGCTAGGGTATTTGTAGCTGTTAGTCTCCCTCCTTGTATTGGATCACCAGAAATAGTCACATTCCCAGTGGGTAAAAAATTAACGTCATTAGCCTCTGAAATAGTTATGCTATATTCCTTATTATAAATATTTGAGGTTGATACATTCAAATAATAATTTTTATTATCCTTTGCTGCAATAGATATGGTACTTTCACCTAACCAAGATGTTTCATAAGTAGCTTGGAGCACCCCTGACGCATCATAAATGCTTATTTTTCCTTGTAGTTTAGCAGCACTAATCTTGATTCCGCCCGTGGAAGGAGCTGTCGCAACGAACCAATCTTGGTCTGTAGTAGACGACAGTTGGCCTAATATAGGTACAGATAATGAGATTCGGTTTGCTGACGAAATTGTATCGTTCTGTTCATATTCATATACTGATGAATCGCTGACAGTTGATACGCTAAATTGATATTCGCCAGGATCATAGGTATTGTATCCATATCGAGTTATCCCAATATAATAAATTTGATTGGCAACTGAGCCGAAAGATAGCGATTTCTCTAAAGCAACTAAATAGCTAGCCTGAAGAACTCCTTTAGAGTCATATACTGCTATTGTGTCGGCGGAAGATCCATAGACTGTACTTGAGCGACCTTTCCAGTTAATTATTAATCCAGCATCCGATGGTGCGACACATGAAAACCAGTCTTGGTCAGCATCTGAATATAATTGACCAATTATTGGTATTTCTAATTCAATTTGATTTGAAGTTATTATAGTATTATTTTTTTCATGCTCAACAATTGATGCATTTTCAGATTTTGAAATTGAAAAACTATACTGATTCGTATCGCCAATTTGATATTGGCCTAGTTTTATATAATAAATTTGATTGACTTCGCCGGCAAATGAAAAACTATTATCACCAACAAGTTGATACTCACTTAGAAGAATACCTTGTGCGTCATATAGGCTGAACCAAAACATTTTTAGCTGTGAGGAAGAAGTTGGCGCATCCCAATTAACTACAAATCTCCCGTTTGAAGTAGCGCGAATTGCGAACCAGTCCTTTTCGTCCCACGAGGATATTTGCCCATACACCGGCGTATTAAGCGTAATAGTGTTGGCTGAAGCTAAGGTATTGTTGAACTCCATCTCATAAACGGCCCCTTCCTCGGCTGTTGTTACAGCCAAGCTGTACTGGTCCGAGCTAAAGTTGTTATTCTCATCAAATACACCTAAGTAGTAGGTTTGGTTTGCGAGTACGCCAAATGAAAAACTATAATCTTGTCCTATGGAGTATTTCCCTATTTGAGCACCAATCGAATTTATAATGCTCAGTGTAAAATAAGGTAAGGTCGAATTGGTCGGACCGTCCCAACTCACAGTAAGACCTCCATTTTTGATGGCAGTAATAGAATACCAATTTCGGCTAGAACTTAAGGGTAAATTTCCAACAACTGGAGTTCCCAAGCTTAGACTGTAGGGGGATGTAATGCCGGGTGGTAATGGTTGTGCCATTTTCTCTTTCAGTTAAATGTTCAAACTATTTTTCATTTTTTATCCGTTCACGCATAATTTAAGAGCTTATGACGCAATGAGAGAGTATTGATTTTATTTTCAATAAATGTACTTCAAATCAACGGCGGACTCAAGTACAAGATGTATTAAATATAAAGCCCGTAATGGGTGGCTGATGATCTCAAAGGATCATAGCCGCTTAAACCGCCAAGTCCAAGTTGCCAGATGAACAAACACCACAGCATAGAAGAACGGTACCAAATTACAGCATGTTGAATGTCAAAGAGACCTCTTGAATGTCTAACACACCATTAGCGAAATAGCTCGATTGCTGGGCCGAAACCGCAGCACCAAAAGCCGCAAACTCAACCGGGGCCAATAGCTAGCGTTGGTATCGCACCAAGCAAGCCTGAGGCATAGGGGTTTAACGAGCAAAGCACAGCGAGCGGATGCAACGGTCTGGTCAGATGTGGCCTTAAACCTTGCGCATCAATGGAGTACTGAGCAGATTGCCGACAAAACGGGAGTCGGCCAAGAGTGCGTTTACTTGCATATCTATGCGAACAAGGCCGCTGGTGGTGATTTACGCAAGAACCTGCGCAGCCAAAAGCCCCAGTGAACTTGACCTGCCCCCCGCAAATTCCACCTACCTGGGCGCTATAGGCACAAGCAGATTCCAAACCAATGGTGATTATTAAAGATTACTTGTTTTCAAAAAAATAGATTAATTTCCACCTTACTCCTCGAAGGACTGCTTTCGCGACACAGCGGGTCTTCGCAGAGAAAAATTTAAAAATTCCAGTCAGCAGGCTGATCAAAGCCCAAGTGGAAGTCCCGGCTGTTTAAGTAACGCGCTTAAAGCGGACACTTGCCGAAGGCGCTACCTCTGTTTAATTGGTATTACTTATGAAGATTGAGAGTGTCCCGAATTTTGTGTAAAAGGGGCGGGTGTTAATTCGTTGGCTTCCTTATTCCAAATTGGAGGAACATAGGGTGTGACCGCTTTGGAGAAAACCACTCTATTTCCAGATGCACCCCGAACGGCTCCTAACGCGACAAACCCATCACTGCACTGATAAGTCCACCATCCGCTATGGGTCGATACCAGCCCGTCATGGCTGGAGCCTAAAGGTCTGCTTAGGGCCTTGAGCCGACTCTCAGCTTGCTCTTGCACAGATCCTGATGCCTTGTAAAAGCGGCAACCTCAATGACATTCCGCAACGGTTGGGTGCTGAGACTCAATCCAGACCTTTGCTCGCACGGCTGGTTTTCAGGTCGGAGCGTTTGTTTTTACTTTCAAGTCTTTTTTGTACGGCGCCATAGCTGGGCTGAGTGGGCTTGCGTTTTTTCGGCGGCAGGGCCACGCGGTTCACCAGTTCATGCAACCGCGAAAAAGCGTCCATGCGATTCATCTCCTGGGTGCGATAGCTTTGCGCCTTGAGCACCAACACGCCGTCTTGGGTGATGCGGCTGTCCCGCAGGGCCAGCAGGCGCTCTTTCACGGGCTCAGGCAAAGAGGAGTTGGGGATGTCAAAGCGCAACTGGATCGCGCTGGACACCTTGTTGACGTTCTGCCCCCCGGGACCTTGGGCACGGATGGCCGTGACTTCGGTCTCGGATTCGACAACAAGAAGAGCAGTAAGGCGTGTTGTAACCACAGTCAGATCAGAAAGGGAGTGAGGTGAACCACCGGTGAAGACCGAGCCCAGCGTACACTGTGAGCCTCCAAATTCAAAGGTGATGACATGGCCAAAGGGCAACAAAAATCAAATAAAGAGTCCAAAAAACCCAAAAAGGACACGTCCGCACCGAAGCCTCCGAGTGGCGGCGAACCTGTACGCCCCACCCAAACCACGACCATCATTCCACGCGGCAAAAAACCAGTCTAAATCAACGCCCACTTGCCCTCTTTGCTTTGAAGCGACATGACCGACCACGCTAATTTACTCTGGCCAAGTTCTGGCTATCGGCTGCTGACCCCAGATGCGCGGGGACATTTGCAAGTCACTGATGCTTTTTTGCAGTCGCTTTTGGAACGCCCTGAATTGGCGCCCATCGGCTCGTCCTGCCGTGCTGAACTTGATTTGCATGCGGCCTTGTGCGAGGCCCCCAGGCAAGTGGTGAGCGCCGAGCGCTTGGCCGCTTTGCAAGACCGTGATGCCGCAGAAAATTACGCCGTATGGCTGCGCTTTCGTGACCGCTTGCTGGCCAAGCCCACCTTGGAAGCAAGCTACCTGGCCTTGTTTGAAGGCCAAGGCGTCGACGTGCCGCCGGTGTTGGTGCAACACATTACGCAAATACTGGTGCAACACGTGCTGGGAGCCGACGCCACGCCGCTGCTGGCCCGCGCTGCTGAAATGTTGTTCCGCACACAAAAAATATCGGTTCTGGAAGACGGCTCGGTCATGGCCGCTGACCATGAAACGGTGGAACGCCACGCGCAAACCGGCGGCTTTGGCAGTTTGGGCGAGTTGCTGAAACAAGGCGGTATTCCGACCCGCAGCGTGGACCTGGATGTGCTGAATGACGACGATGCGCAAGACGACTACTGGTCGCGATCAGAGCGCTTTGACATGGTGGTCTGCCTGAACCGGGCGCAACCCTTACCCACCGCCCTGTGTAGCGTGCTCAGCCGCTGGATTGCACACTTTTTGAATGTCCGTGTGCGGATTCAAACTGCGCGGGAGATTTCAGAAGACAACTGGGTTTGGCACGTGGGGCTGGACGCGCAAGCCAGCAGTGTGCTGAATGACTTGTTCACCGGCGCTGAGGTCGATGAAGACCGCATGCGGCGCTTGCTGTGCCTGTTCGTTTTAGAGTTTGAGTCTGCCAGCGATATGCGCAGCGATGTGGCTGGCCGACCGGTGTACTTGGCCATGGCCATGGACGCGGGCCAGCGCTTGACCCTCAAACCACAAAACTTGTTGTTGAATTTGCCGTTGGCGCTGCGCTCCTGAAAGTTTGCCTGCGCCGCGGAGCCGAAAGGCGCGGGGTTACGGGAGCGGGCTTACGGGAGTTACTGGAGCGGGCCTTTGAGGCTTTCCAGCATGGGCAGCGCGATCACCTCAATGCCTTCGTCCAGCAAGGCTTCGGATTCTTCTCGCGTAACCTGACCGCGAATCCCGCGCTCTTGGGTTTCGCCGTAATGCATTTTTCGCGCCTCATCGGCGAATTGCGTGCCCACATCTTCGGTATGGGCTATCACTTGTCGCACGGCATGCATCAAGGCGGCTTGCATTTGCTGCAAAACCACAGGGGACGGCTCACCTGTCGCCTCGGTCGGGAGGTTGGCGGGCACAGCAGAAGCAGAAGCAGCACCTGCCTGAGGGCTTGCCAGGTCCAAATTCGGTAAAGGCGCGGGCTGTGACGCACCCAGATTCAGTCGCGGCGCGGAAGGCAGCTTGACGATTTGCGCATCGCCACACATCGGGCAAGCCACCAAGCCACGCACGCGTTGGGATTGAAAGTCGTCTTCTGAACCAAACCAGCCTTCAAATCCATGGGTTTGGCTGCACTGTAAATTCAGCACCTTCATGCAGTGGCTCCTGCGGTTTGCCAAACCAAGGGCCAAGTCGCTGCGGGACCTTGTGTGTTTTGCAACCAAAGCGCACCGGCCAGGGTCTTGGCATCGGTCACCCGCCCGGTCATGCACCAGCGCATCAAGTCTTCAGGGCTGACCGTGATCACGTCCAGAAACTCACCTGCATCCAGTGAGCGCGCGCCGGCCTGCAGCCCTTGGGCAAACCAAATTTCGATGGTTTCGGTGGAGTAGCTGATCACCGGATGAATCACCCCAGCCCTGGCCCATTGGGTGGCGGTGTAGCCGGTTTCTTCTCGCAATTCACGTTGGGCACACAGCCAGGTGTCTTCACCCGGATCGATCTTGCCGGCCGGAAACTCGATCATCACCTGCCCAACGGGGTACCGGTACTGCCGCTCCATCACCAATTGCGTCTGGCCATTGGGCTGCGTGAGCAAGGGGATCACCATCACAGCACCCGGGTGCACGATGTATTCGCGGGTCGCGGTGCGCTCATCCGGTAAACGCACCGTGTCACGGAAGGCGTGCAAAAAATTGCCGCGCAAAATCTCAGCGCCATCTTCACGCACTTCGACCAAATGGCGGTCCGACTCAGCAACCATTGGAACGATGGATTTCACGTCAGTCGCGATGTTTGATCAGATAACGAAACACAAAACCCGGGAAGGCCAAGGTAATGAACATCGTGCCCGTCACCGCGTAAAACTCCCAGCCTTGGGGTGCGATCTGACCCAGATGGCTCTCCAAGGTCAGTGCCACGGCACCGACCAAGAAATACGCCACGATCAGTTCAATCAGACGCAAACCGAGTGATTTGCGCGCAGGACGCGGTCCCAGCAGCGCCAAACGCTGGCTCACAAACGGTGCATTGGCGGCCAAGAGCGCCAGCGCAATCACGCCATAAGTCGATACGATTGGCGCAGAAATCAAAGCCGTCAGCTCGCTAACATTTGGGCAATCGCCTGGGCGCAGAGTGTCATCAGCGCGCCCGGCACGATGCCCAGGACCAACACCAGCAAACCGTTCAGCGACAAGACCACACGCACATCCGACGCGGCTGCCACCGTGGTGGCAGTGACCGGTTCGTCAAAATACATGACCTTGACGACACGCAAGTAATAGAAGGCCCCGATCAGCGACATGATCACGGCAAACACCGCCAAGCCAATGGCGTAGCCTTGACCAGAGGCAATCAAGGCTTGCAGCACCGAGAGCTTGGCATAGAAGCCGACCAGCGGTGGAATGCCGGCCAGAGAGAACATGCAAATGGCCATGACCCCAGCGTACAAGGGGCTGCGTTGATTCAAGCCGGCCAAGTCGGTGATGTCTTCGCTCTCAAAGCCTTGGCGTGCCAACAGCAGGATGATGCCGAAGCTGGCCAGGGTGGTCAGCACATAGCCGATCACATAGAACATGGCCGAGCTGTAGGCGTTGGCGGCGTGGTCGGCGTTGCCACTGACGACGCCAGCGATCAAGCCGATCAAGACAAAACCCATTTGCGCGATGGTGGAGTAAGCCAGCATGCGCTTGAGGTTGGTTTGTGCTATGGCCGCCAAGTTACCGACCAGCAAAGACGCCACCGCCAGCAAGGCCAGCATTTGTTGCCAGTCCACGGCCAAAGGCAACAAGCCTTCGACCAACACACGGATCACCAGGGCGAAGGCCGCCAACTTGGGGGCACCGGCAATCATCAAGGTGGCCGCGGTGGGCGCGCCTTGGTAGACGTCAGGAATCCACATGTGGAAAGGCACCACGCCCAACTTGAACGCCAAACCCGCGACGATGAACACCAAACCAAAGACCAGCACCTGCTGTTTGATTTGGCCGGTGGCGATGGCTTTGAAAATTGCGCTCAAGTCCAGGCTGCCGGTCGCGCCGTACAACATGGAGATGCCGTAGAGCAAGAAGCCCGAGGCCATGGCCCCCAGCACAAAGTACTTCATGGCCGCTTCGGTGGCCTGGGCATGGTCACGGCGCAAAGCCACCAAGGCGTAGCTGGACAAGGTCAGCAACTCCAAGCCCAGATACAAAACCAGGAAGTTTTGGCCCGAGATCATCACGCTCATGCCCAGCAAAGCGAACATGGACAGAGTGAACATTTCGCCACCGCGCAGCATGTCGCGGTCACCCGCATAGGGGCGTGCATAGACCAAAGTGATCATCACGGCGATGGACGAGAAGCACTTGAGCCAATGCCCCATCGGGTCGCTCACCACCAAACGGCCAAAACCGTAAATGGTTTCGCCGCTGTCAGCAGACAAGGCATGCATCACCGCCACGCCACCCAAGGTCAGCAGCGTCAAGACATAGGTGCTGGTGCGTTTGGGGCTGGTCACGAACAGGTCGATCAGCGCGATCGCGCAGGCCATGACCAGCAGCACGATTTCAGGATAGACCGCCATCCAACTGGTTGCGTCAATCATGTGTTTTCTCTCAATTCTTAGAAATCAGCGTGAACGTCTTCGACGGTCTCAAGGCAATTTGGACAGGGCGACATGTTTGAGCAAGTCGGCCACCGAAGCGTCCATCACATCCGTGAAGGGGCGTGGATACAGACCCATGTACAACACCGCAATGGCCAACAGCGCCAGCATGAAGAATTCGCGGGCGTTGATGTCGGTCAACTCCTTGACGTGGTCATTGGCGGGCGCCCCCAGGTACACGCGCTTGAACATCCACAAGGTGTAAGCCGCGCCAAAAATCAGGGCCGAAGCGGCCAGCAAGCCGATGACAAAGTCGTATTTGACGGCACCCAAGATGACCATCCATTCGCCGACAAAACCTGCGGTGCCGGGCAAACCGCAGTTGGCCATGGCAAACAGCAAGGCAAAGGCAGTGAACTTGGGCATGGTGTTGACCACACCGCCGTAGCTGGCGATTTCACGCGAGTGAACCCGGTCGTACAACACACCGATGGACAAGAACATGGCGGCAGAGACAAAGCCATGGGCGATCATTTGCACGATCGCACCGGACACGCCCAGCGGATTGAAGATGAAAAAGCCCAGGGTCACAAAACCCATGTGCGCCACCGACGAGTAAGCCACCAGCTTTTTCATGTCTTGTTGGACCATGGCCACCAAGCCGACGTAAATCACCGCCACCAGAGACAAGACGATGACCAGGGTGGCCCATTCGCGTGTGGCGTCTGGGGCGATGGGCATGGAGAAACGCAGGAAACCATAGGCTCCCAACTTCAGCATGATGGCGGCCAGCACGGCCGAGCCGCCCGTGGGCGCTTCGACGTGCACATCAGGCAACCAGGTGTGCACAGGCCACATCGGCACCTTGACGGCAAAGGCTGCAAAGAAAGCAAAGAACAACAGGTTTTGCGCCGTTGCTGACAAAGGCAGTTTGTGCCAGGTGGCGATGTCAAAACTGCCGCCCGACTGGGTGTACAGATAAATCAACGCGACCAAGGTAAGCAAGGAGCCCAGCAAGGTGTACAGGAAGAACTTGAAGGCGGCGTAGATTTTGTTCGGGCCACCCCAGATACCGATGATCAGGTACATCGGAATCAAGGTGGCTTCAAAGAAGACGTAGAACAGCAAGCCGTCCAAGGCGCTGAAGACGCCGATCATCAGACCCGAGAGGATCAGGAAAGCCGCCATGTACTGGTTGACTTTGCGGGTGATGACTTCCCAACCTGCGATCACCACGATGACGTTGATGAACGCGGTGAGCAACACCAGCCAGAACGAAATACCGTCCAGGCCCAAGTGGTAGTTCACATTGAAGCGCTCAATCCACGGCGTCTTTTCGACAAACTGCATGGCAGAGGTGCCGAGTTGGAAGCCGCTGTACAAAGGCAGGGTGACCAAGAAGCTGATCAGCGCACCGACCAGGGCGATCCAGCGCACCGCGCGCGCTTGTTCATCACGGCCAACGGCCAGCAACACAAGCCCAAACGCGATGGGCGTCCAGATGGCAAGGCTCAACAATCCCATTTTTCTTATTCCTTATTTGTTGAGCCAGACGAAGTACGTCATCAGCACAAACACACCCAAAATCATGATCAAGGCGTAGTGGTACAGATAACCGGATTGGAACTTACGCACCTGACCGGAGACCCAACCCACCAGCTTCCAAGAGCCGTTGACCAGCAAGCCGTCGATCAATCCGCGATCGCCGACTTTCCACAAACCGGTACCCAGCGCACGGGCACCGCGAGCCAAGATGTTCTCGTTGATCCAGTCGAGGAAATACTTGTTCTCCAAGATCACCACCAGCGGGCGCAAAACGCGGGCAAAGGCAGCAGGCACAGCGGGGTTGATCAGGTACATGTACCAGGCCGTGACGACACCGCCTAAGGCCAACCAGAAAGGTGCGGTGCTCACCGCGTGCAGCGCCATGGCCACGGGGCCATGGAAGGCGTGGGCCAACTCTTCCATCACCGCGTGTTTTTCAGCGTTCACAAAAATCGCGTCTTTGAAGAAGTCCCCAAACAACATGGGGGAGATGGTCATGAAGCCGATCACCACCGACGGAATGGCCAACAACACCAACGGCACGGTCACCACCCAAGGCGACTCGTGGGGCGCATGGTGTTCGTCGTGGCCATGGCTGTCGTGGTGTGCATCGTGGTGGTCGTCATGGTGCGCATCGGGGTTTTGGTCGTAGCGCTCTTTCCCATGGAAGACCAAGAAATACATGCGGAACGAATAGAACGCCGTGACAAACACACCGGCCAAAACTGCAAAGTGGGCGAACCCAGCGGCCGGCAAATGGCTCTCGGCGACGGCTTCGATGATGCTGTCTTTGGAATAGAAGCCGGCAAAGAAGGGGGTGCCGATCAAGGCCAGCGAGCCCAGCAAAGAAGTGATCCAGGTGATCGGCATGTATTTGCGAACACCGCCCATCCAGCGGATGTCTTGGTTGTGGTGCATGCCCATGATGACCGAGCCCGCGCCCAAGAACAGCAAGGCTTTGAAGAACGCGTGCGTCATCAAGTGGAACACCGCCACCGAGTAGGCCGAAGCGCCCAGGGCCACGGTCATGTAACCGAGCTGCGACAAAGTGGAATAAGCCACGACGCGTTTGATGTCGTTTTGAATGATGCCCAAGAACCCCATGAACAAGGCGGTGATGGCGCCAATGGTCATGATGAAGTTCAAGGCCGTGTCCGACAATTCAAACAGCGGCGACATGCGCGCCACCATGAAGATACCGGCCGTCACCATGGTCGCAGCGTGGATCAACGCGGAGATCGGTGTGGGGCCTTCCATCGAGTCGGGCAACCACACATGCAAGGGGAACTGGGCCGACTTGCCCATGGCACCGATGAACAGGCAGATGCAAATCACCGTGACCAGCATCCAGGACGTGCCGGGCAGAGTAAGGGTACTCAACTCCTCTGCTTTGGCAAACGCTTCAGCGTAATTCAAGGTGCCAGCGAAAGCAGCGATCAGGCCGATGCCCAAAATAAAGCCAAAGTCACCCACCCGGTTGACCAAGAAGGCTTTCATGTTGGCAAAAATAGCGGTAGGTTTATTGAACCAGAAACCGATCAACAAATACGACACCAGACCCACGGCTTCCCAGCCGAAGAACAGTTGCAGCATGTTGTTGCTCATCACCAGCATCAGCATGGAGAAGGTGAACAGCGAGATGTAGGCAAAGAAACGGTTGTAGCCTTCGTCTTCTTCCATGTAGCCGATGGTGTAGATGTGCACCATCAGCGAGACAAAGGTCACGACACACATCATCATGGCGGTCAGGCCATCGACCAAGAAGCCGACTTCCATCTTCAAATCGCCGACCACCATCCAGGTATAGAGGGTTTCATTCAGGCGCGCATCGTCCAGCGCCACGCTCTTGAGAGTCAGGGCCGACAAAATGAAAGCCACCAACACGCCCAAAATGGTCAGTGTGTGGGACAGCCGACGGCCAATCCAGTTGCCGCCAAACTGCGTGCCCAAAATGCCTGCCAGCACCGAGCCTGCCAGGGGCGCTAAAGGCACAGCCAGCAGCGTGCTTGCGTTGAGGGTTTGACTCATTTTTTAACCGTTGAGCGAATTGAGTTCATCCACATTGATGCTGTTCTTATTGCGGAAGAGCAAAACGAGGATAGCCAGACCGATGGCGGATTCAGCCGCCGCCACGGTGAGAATGAAAAACACAAAAACCTGTCCGCGCATATCACCCAAGAAATGGGAGAAGGCGACAAAGTTCATGTTCACGGCCAGCAGCATCAGCTCAATGGCCATCAACAAAACGATCAGGTTTTTGCGGTTCAAAAAGATGCCGATCACCGACAGGGCAAACAACATGGCACCCAGCGAGAGGTAGTGTCCCAGTGTCAAAGTCATCACTTGTTCTCCTCTGGGGCAGCGGGGGGTTGCGGCGCGACACCGGCTTGGGTGGCCGCGACTTTCACAATCGACAGCCGGTCGGCAGCGCGCACACGCACTTGCAGCGAAGCGTTGATCGCCTTGCTGTCCTTGCGCTCACGCAGGGTCAGGGCAATCGCGGTGATCATGGCCACCAGCAAAATCACAGCGCCAATCTGGATCGGCATCAGGTACTCGGTGTACAGCAAGATACCGAGGGCTTTGGCGTTGGACACCGGTTCTGCAACCTGGCCCACCGCCAGCGCCGCTGCTTGAGGCTCGGCGACGCGGAACCCTCCCATCAACACGGCCGCCATTTCCAAGGCGACC
This sequence comes from Comamonadaceae bacterium, assembly GCA_947451385.1. Lineage (GTDB taxonomy): Bacteria > Pseudomonadota > Gammaproteobacteria > Burkholderiales > Burkholderiaceae_C > Limnohabitans_A. The sequence goes on from CANFYZ010000024.1 coordinate 41,407, forward strand.
ACCGCGCCCAGTGCCGCGGCCAAGGGGAAATGCTTCCAAAAACCTTCACGCAGGGTGTCGATATTGATGTCCAGCATCATCACCACAAACAGGAACAGCACCATCACCGCGCCCAGATACACCAACACCAAAGTGATGGCCAAAAACTCAGCCTGCAACAAGAACCACACGCCAGAAGCTTGTGAGAAGGCCAGCATCAAGAACAGCACCGCATGCACAGGGTTGCGCGCCGTCACCACCCGGAAGGCCGCAAACAGCAGCACCAGCGAGAAGAGATAGAAAAAACCGGTTTTGACGTCCATGATTGAATTCTTTCAGCGGTACTTCGCATCGGCAGCCTTGGCAGCCGCGATGTCTTTCTCGTAACGGTCGCCCACGGCCAACAGCATGTCTTTGGTGAAATACAAATCGCCACGCTTTTCACCGTGGTACTCAAAAATGTGCGTCTCCACAATCGAGTCCACCGGGCAGCTTTCTTCGCAAAAACCGCAGAAGATGCATTTGGTCAAATCGATGTCGTAGCGCGTGGTGCGGCGTGAGCCATCGTCACGCACGCCGGCTTCAATGGTGATCGCCATCGCGGGGCAAACGGCCTCGCACAGCTTGCAGGCAATGCAACGCTCTTCACCGTTGTCGTAACGGCGCAGAGCATGCAAACCACGGAAACGGGGCGACAAAGGGGTTTTTTCTTCAGGGAACTGAACCGTGACTTTGCGACGGAAGGCGTAGCGCCCCGTCAGTGCCATGCCTTTGAGCAACTCCACGAGCATGAAGCTCTTGAAGAAGTCCTTGAAAGAGAAAGAGGAAGCGGTCATGGTGCTCATGTTCATTTCCAAATGTTCCAGGGTGAGAACATCCAAGCGCCCACCACCAACAGCCACACCAGCGTGACGGGGATGAAGATTTTCCAGCCCAGACGCATGATCTGGTCGTAACGGAAGCGCGGGAAGGTGGCGCGAATCCAGATGAACATGGACACGACCAAGAAGGTTTTGAGGCCCAACCAGATCCAACCTGGGATCATGTTGAACAGCGCGCTGTCGATGGGCGATATCCAGCCGCCCAAGAACATGATCACGGCCAAGATGGAGACCAACCACATGCTGGCGTATTCAGCCAAGAAGAAGATGGCAAAGCCCATGCCCGAATACTCGACCATGTGACCGGCGACGATTTCGGCTTCGCCTTCGACCACGTCAAACGGGTGACGGTTGGTTTCAGCCACGCCGGAGATCAGGTAGACCAAGAAGATGGGGAACAGCGGCAGCCAGTTCCAGGACAAGAAGTTCAAGCCCATTTGCGCGGCTGTGCCTTTGCCCTGGCCCAACACGATGTCGGTCAGGTTCATGCTGCCGGAGACCATCAGCACCACCAAGAAGCAAAAGCCCATGGCGATTTCATAGCTGACCATTTGCGCCGAGGCACGCAGCGCGCCCAAGAAAGCGTATTTGGAATTGGAGGCCCAACCCGCAATGATCACGCCGTAGACCTCGATCGAGGTGATGGCCATCACCAGCATCAAACCGGTGTTGATGTTGGTCAGCGCTACTTCAGGACCAAAAGGAATCGCCACCCAAGCTGCCAAGGCAGGCATGATCGCCATGATCGGGCCCAGACGGAACAAGCCCTGGCTGGCGGCGGTGGGGTTGATCAATTCTTTGGTCAGCAACTTGACCGCATCGGCGATCGGCTGCAGCAAACCCATGGGGCCCACGCGGTTGGGGCCATGGCGCACTTGCATAAAGCCGAGCAACTTGCGCTCCCACAGCGTCAGGTAAGCCACGGCGCCCATCAGGGGAGCCAAAATGGCCACGATCTTGATGAGAATCCACAGTACAGGCCATACCAAGGTGGGCCACCAGCTGGCGGCAACCAGATTCAAGCCACCGTTGTACAAGGCATCAATCATGCTGCCACCTCCTGCGCAGCGCGGGCGTCGGCCGTGAGCTGCAGTGACGGGGCACGGCGAACCACACCATCCAACTGGTAAATCGAAGCCACCACAGGTGCGGCCACCTCACCAGCCATGCGCAAGGCTTCGGTGCTGGCATTGCTGAGCACCGGCGCGGTGGCGGTGGCTTTGGCCAGCACGTCCTGCGAGGTTTCAAAGTCAAAGCCAGGCACGCCCAACAGATTGGCCAATACGCGCAGCACCTTCCAGGCGGGACGGGTCTCGCCCAAAGGCTTGACCACCGCATGGAAGCTTTGCAAACGACCTTCGGCGTTGACAAAGCTGCCCGAGGTTTCGGTGAACGGGGCGATGGGCAGCAACACATCCGAAAAAGCCATGTTGGCTTTGAAAGGGCTGAGCGTGATGACCATCTCGGCCTGCGCCAAAGCCTGGGCCGCAGCAGCACCGGCGGCGCTGTCGAACTCCGGCTCGGTATTGAGCAGCAAGGCCGCTTTGAGGCCGCCAGCCAGCATGTGGCCGGCATGCGCGCCACCGGTTTGCGGCTGCGCCTTGACCCATTGCGCACCCACGGTGTTGGCCGCTTCGGTCAGGTAACCGACGCTGGCACCGGTGTGCTCGGCAATCCAGTTAGCCAAAGACAACAAAGTCGAGGCATTGGCATGGTGTGCGGCGGCATTGCCCAGCAACACCGCTTTACGCTCGCCGCCCAACAGCGACTGAGCGATGGCACTGGCGGCCGCCGTGGCTTGACCGGCCACAGGCGCTGTCACGCCCTTCTCTGCTGCGATCACCGACGCGATGTCGGCCAAATGCTGTGCCCAGCTGGAAGCGTTGTCGATGCAGCTGTGGGCCACAGGCATGGCCCAGGCTTGCGCATCGGCCAGCAGGGACTGCGAGGTCACCGCGCTGAGTTGCGCGCCTTGGCGCACCGCTTGGCGGATGCGCTGCGCAAACAGCGGATGGTCTTTGCGCAAATTGCTGCCCACCACCAACACGCGTTGCAATTGGGACAAGGACGCCACCGAGGTGCCCAGGTAGCGCACGCCTTGCGCCGACGTGAACTCGGCATGGCGCAAGCGATGGTCGATGTTGTCTGAACCCAAGCCGCGCAACAACTGTCCGGCCAGGTACAGCTCTTCCAGCGTGCTGTGCGGGCTGACCAAGGCACCGATGCGGCTGGCCCCGTGGTCGTTGCCGATGTTTTTGAGGCCATTGGCCACGTATTCGAGGGCAGTTTGCCAGTCGACTTGTTTCCACTCGCCGCCCTGCTTCAGCATGGGGGCGGTCAGGCGCTCAGCGCCGTTCAAGGCCTCGTAGGAGAAGCGCTCGCGGTCAGCGATCCAGCACTCGTTGACTTCTTCGTTTTCCAACGGCACCACACGCATGACGTGGTTGTTTTTGACCTGCACCACCAAGTTGGCGCCGGACGAGTCGTGTGCGGCAATCGATTTGCGGCGCGACAGCTCCCAGGTACGGGCGCTGTAGCGGAAAGGTTTGCTGGTGAGCGCGCCCACCGGGCAGATGTCGATCATGTTGCCGGACAGCTCAGAGTCCACCGACTGGCCGACAAAGGTTTCGATCTCGGCATGCTCGCCCCGGTGCGACATGCCCAGCTCCATCACGCCAGCCACCTCTTGGCCAAAGCGCACGCAGCGGGTGCAGTGGATGCAACGGCTCATCTCTTGCATGCTGATGAGCGGGCCCACGTCTTTCACTGCGACCACACGTTTTTCTTCTTCGTAACGTGAGGCCGAGCCTCCGTAGCCCACGGCCAGATCTTGCAACTGACATTCGCCGCCCTGGTCGCAGATGGGGCAGTCCAGCGGATGGTTGATCAGCAAGAACTCCATCACCGACTTTTGGGCTTGGATGGCCCGGTCGGTTTTGGTGCGCACCACCATGCCTTGCGTCACCGGCGTGGCGCAGGCGGGCATCGGCTTGGGCGCTTTTTCAACGTCCACCAAACACATGCGGCAGTTGGCCGCGATGCTCAATTTTTTGTGATAGCAGAAGTGCGGAATATAGGTGCCGGCTTTTTCGGCCGCATGCATCACCATGCTGCCTTCGACAACTTCAACCTTCTGACCGTCCAGTTCAATTTCAACCATGAGAGGCACCCATCAAACGTAAGCACCGACCATGCAGGTCTTGTG
>CANFYZ010000025.1 GCA_947451385.1 Comamonadaceae bacterium
ATCGAAGCACGTGTCAAAAAAATCATTGCCGAACAACTCGGCGTTGAAGAGTCTCAAGTCACCAACGAAAAAGCCTTCGTGGCCGATCTGGGTGCCGACTCCCTGGACACCGTGGAATTGGTGATGGCATTGGAAGACGAGTTTGGTATTGAAATTCCAGACGAAGATGCCGAAAAAATCACAACGGTGCAAGCCGCCATTGATTACGCCCAAAGCAAAAAGGCCTGATCTGAGATGACCCGTCGCCGCGTTGTAGTCACGGGTTTGGGATGCATCAGCCCCGTGGGCAACACGGTGGCTGAGTCGTGGTCCAACCTGTTGGCAGGTCAGTCGGGTATTGACCTGATCACCAAATTTGATGCCTCTGCCTTCGCTTGCAAAATCGCTGGCGAGGTCAAAGGCTTTGACTTGGATGCGTACATCAATTCCAAAGATGCACGCACCATGGACCATTTCATTCACTACGGCGTGGCAGCGGCCATGCAGGCGGTGCAAGATTCAGGCTTGCCTACCGGTGAGGCGCTGGACGAAGAGCTGGCCACCCGCATCGGTTGTGTGATTGGCTCCGGCATCGGCGGTCTGCCGATGATCGAGGGCATGCACGCCGAATACACCAGCCGTGGTCCGAGGCGGATTTCTCCCTTTTTCGTGCCCGCTTCCATCATCAACATGATCGCTGGTCATGTGTCGATGAAGTGCGGCTTCAAAGGCCCCAACTTGGCCGTGGTCACGGCGTGCACCACCGGTTTGCATTGCATCGGTGAAGCGGGCCGCATGATCGAATACGGCGATGCCGATGTGGTGGTCGCCGGGGGTTCTGAGTCCTGCGTGTCGCCTTTGGGCGTCGGTGGTTTTGCCGCCATGCGTGCCCTGTCGACCCGCAACGACGATCCCCGTGCGGCCTCCCGCCCCTGGGACAAAGACCGCGACGGGTTTGTGCTGGGCGAAGGTGCGGGTGTGATGGTGCTAGAAGAGTACGAACATGCCAAAGCCCGCGGTGCCAAGATCTACGCTGAACTCAGTGGTTACGGCATGAGCGCGGACGCGGGCCACATGACCGCACCCAATATGGACGGCCCCCGCCGCGCCATGTTGTCGGCCATGCGCAACGCGGGTGTGAATGCCGACCAAATTCAGTACCTGAACGCCCACGGCACATCCACCCCCCTGGGTGATGTGAACGAGACCAGCGCCATCAAGGCCGCCATGGGTGACCATGCGCACAAGATCCTGGTCAGCTCCACCAAGTCCATGACCGGGCATTTGCTCGGCGGTGCAGGCGGTGTCGAAAGTGTCTTTACCGTGTTGGCTTTGCACCATCAAAAAGTGCCGCCGACCATCAATTTGGACAACCAAGACCCCGAGTGCGATTTGGACTACTGTGCCAACACCGCTCGCGATGTCAAGATCGACGTGGCCCTGAAAAACAATTTCGGATTCGGTGGGACCAACGGAAGTTTGGTGTTCAGACGCATTTGACGGCCGATTCTTTTCATGCACAACGCCCCATCGGTGAAGTATCCCTTGGGGCGTTTTGCATGGGGCCGCTGGCGTATCGCCTTGTCAGGCGGGGCGGCGGCTGGGTTGACGGGGTACTTGTTTCATCAGGGCCAGCTCAGTTCCCTTCGGGCGCTGTTCCCATTGTGTCTTTCAGTCCTGCTGCTCATCATCTGGTTTCGGTCCATGCGGCACTCTCTGCAGCCCGCTTGGTTGGTCTGGGACGGAGAGAACTGGCAATGGTGGCAGGACGAGGCTGGGCAAGAAGCGCATCATTTTTGCACTTTGTCGGTGCAAGCCGATTTTCAGCAAACCCTGCTGCTGCAACTCAGCCTGGGCGGTGAAGGTGCAGCGAAAACCTCCAAATGGGTTTGGCTTTACAAAGGCTTTGCACCTGCGAAATGGCATGGTTTGCGTTGCGCTGTATATTCGCGCCTGAACTGACCCGCCCGGGTGTTCTCTGCCCTTGAAAACAGGGGCGATGACCTCATTTAGAGGTTCGAATAGCATGCAAATTGGAGGCTTTGGAATGGTCTGGGCTTTGAAAAAGATTTCTCGTATTGTCTTTGCGACTTCAACCCGTGTGGCGATGGCGCTGGCGCTGCCTTTGGCCGCCGCTGGGGGCGCCTTGGTGTTGGCTGGTTTGCCGCAGAGCGCGCAAGCGCAGAGCGGGGTGAAAGGTTTGCCGGACTTCACTGAGCTGGTGGAACAAGTGGGGCCTTCTGTCGTCAATATCCGTACCCTCGAAAAAGCCAAAGTCAGTGGCCCAGGAGGACCTGGTTCGGATGAGGAAATGCAAGAACTCTTTCGAAGGTTTTTCGGCGTCCCGATGCCCAACACGCCGAATGCCCCACGGCAAGGGCCACGTGGCCGCGCCCAACCCTCAGATGAGCCTGCCCAACCCCGAGGCATGGGGTCGGGGTTTGTACTTTCGCCAGACGGCTACATCATGACCAATGCCCATGTGGTGGAGGGCGCTGACGAGGTGATCGTGACCTTGACGGACAAACGCGAGTTCAAGGCCCGCTTGATTGGCGCCGACAAACGCACCGACGTGGCGGTGGTGAAAATTCAAGCCACAGGGTTGCCTGTGGTCAAAGTGGGCGATGTCTCGCGCCTGAAAGTCGGTGAATGGGTGATGGCGATTGGTTCGCCCTTTGGTTTGGAAAACTCTGTCACGGCTGGCATTGTCAGCGCCAAACAGCGTGACACGGGTGAGTACTTGCCGTTCATTCAAACCGATGTGGCCATCAACCCGGGCAATTCGGGCGGCCCTTTGATCAATATGCGTGGCGAAGTGGTGGGGATCAACAGCCAAATCTATTCTCGCTCCGGCGGCTACATGGGTATTTCATTTGCCATTCCCATGGATGAAGCCATGCGGGTGAGTGAGCAGTTGCGCCAAAACGGACGCGTTACCCGGGGCCGCATCGGGGTCCAGATTGGCGAAGTGACCAAAGAGGTCGCCGAGTCCTTGGGGTTGGGGGCCTCGCAGGGTGCGTTGGTCCGCAGCATTGAAGCGGGCTCCCCCGCAGACAAGGCCGGTATTGAGCCGGGCGACATCATCGTGCGCTTCGATGGCAAGTCGATTGAGAAGGCCGCCGATTTGCCGCGCATGGTCGGCAGCACCAAGCCGGGGACGCGCAGCAACCTGACGGTGTTCCGCCGCGGCAGCCAAAAAGACCTCGCCATTACCGTGGCCGAGTTGGAGCCTGTGAAAGCGGCCAAAGCCGTGACGCCGACCGAAGAATCGAAAACTGCAGGCACGGCGCAGTCCATGGGCTTGGTCGTGACCGAGTTGACCGAGGCGCAAAAGAAAGAGCTCAAACGCGGCGGCGTGCGCGTGGAGTCTGTGGCTGAAGCTTCCGCCCGTGCAGGTTTGCGTGAAGGTGATGTGATTTTGCAAATCGGCCATACCGAAATTACGCAATTGCGTGACTTCGAAACCGCCATGTCCAAGCTCGATAAAAGCAAGCCTTTCAATGTCTTGTTTCGCCGCGGCGAGGCGGTGCAGTTTGCCGTGGTCCGGCCCGGGCGCTGAGGCGGCGGGCCCCGGTGAGCGCACGAAAGTCCCGATGCCCCCAGGGATATTGGGGCTTTAAAGCGGCTGGGTGACGTTCTTGCAACACCTTGAAGCTTCAAAATTTTTGAAATTTCGCAAGATTTAACAGGTGTGTGAAGACTAACTTTGGGCATGGCTCATAACAAAAATGGCTAAAATCAGAAGGCTTGATCCTCGATTCAGCGTATACAGAGCAGGTAAAGATTCAGGATGTGGGATGTCCCACATTCGTCCACCACTGATCCACAGTCCACCCACAACTTGTTCAGCAGGTTTTCATTATGGATTGTGCATAAGTTGTGGATAAGTTTTTTGTTGCGATGCCGCAACGGCCTGTGTTGTGCCATTTCTGGGATGTGCGCCCTGGGCTTTTTGCCTACAATGAAGTTCCAACTATCGCAGTTGCCATAGATTGTTGGTTCAGGGCGCGTCTACACCGACGCGCCCTTTTTTCTTTAAGCGTGCCTTATTTATTTCAAACACTTGTAGCAACTCTTTGATGAATCACATCAGAAATTTTTCGATCATCGCCCACATTGACCATGGCAAATCGACCTTGGCCGACCGGCTTATTCAGCGTTGTGGTGGTCTGCAAGATCGTGAGATGTCGGCCCAGGTGCTCGACTCCATGGACATTGAAAAAGAGCGTGGCATCACCATCAAAGCGCAGACCGCTGCACTGCAATACAAGGCCCGTGATGGACAGATTTACAACCTCAATCTGATCGACACGCCGGGCCATGTGGACTTCTCCTATGAGGTCTCGCGCTCACTGTCCGCCTGCGAAGGGGCCTTGCTGGTGGTGGATGCAAGCCAAGGTGTGGAAGCCCAAACCGTGGCCAACTGCTACACCGCCTTGGACCTCGGTGTCGAGGTCGTGCCTGTGCTGAACAAAATGGATTTGCCGCAAGCCGATCCAGACAACGCCAAGGCCGAAGTCGAAGACGTGATTGGCATCGACGCCAGCGACGCGATTCCCTGCTCGGCCAAAACCGGCATGGGCGTAGACGAGATCCTGGAAGCCATCGTGGCCAAAGTGCCTGCGCCCAAAGGCAACCCGAACGCGCCCTTGCGGGCCATGATCATTGACAGTTGGTTCGACACCTATGTGGGCGTGGTGATGCTGGTGCGCGTCATCGACGGCCGCTTGGGCAAGGGCGAGCGCTTCAAAATGATGGCCACCGAATCGGTCTACAACGCTGACAACCTGGGCGTGTTCACCCCCGCCAACGAGCCCCGCAATTCGCTGGAGGCCGGGCAGGTGGGTTACATCATTGCCGGTATCAAAGAACTGCAAGCGGCCAAGGTGGGCGACACCATCACGCTGGAGAAAAAGCTGCCCAACAACCTGGGGCCCGCCAGCGAGGCCTTGCCTGGCTTCAAAGAAATTCAGCCCCAGGTGTTCGCCGGTTTGTACCCCACCGAATCCAGCGAATACGATTCGCTGCGTGACGCACTGGAGAAACTCAAACTCAACGACGCCTCGCTGCATTACGAACCCGAGGTCTCGCAAGCGCTGGGCTTTGGTTTCCGCTGCGGCTTTCTGGGGCTGTTGCACATGGAAATCGTCCAGGAGCGTCTGGAGCGCGAGTTCGACCAAGACCTGATCACCACCGCGCCCAGCGTGGTCTACCAAGTGGTCAAGGCCGATGGCGAAGTCGTCATGGTGGAAAACCCCTCCAAGATGCCGGAGCAGGGCAAGCTGCAAGAAATCCGTGAGCCCATCGTCACCGTGCACTTGTACATGCCGCAGGACTATGTCGGCCCGGTCATGACGCTGGCCAACCAAAAGCGCGGCGTGCAAATGAACATGGCCTACCACGGCCGCCAGGTCATGCTGACCTACGAATTGCCTTTGGGCGAGATCGTGCTCGACTTCTTTGACAAACTCAAATCGGTGTCGCGCGGCTATGCCTCGATGGACTACACCTTCAAGGAGTTTCGCGCGTCTGACGTGGTCAAGGTCGATATTTTGCTCAACGGCGAAAAGGTCGACGCCCTGTCCATCATCGTGCACCGCTCGCAGTCACAGTACCGGGGGCGGGCGGTGGTCGGCAAAATGCGTGAAATCATCAGCCGCCAAATGTTCGATGTGGCCATTCAGGCGGCCATCGGTGCCAATATCATTGCGCGCGAAACCATCAAGGCCTTGCGTAAAAACGTGTTGGCCAAGTGCTACGGCGGTGACATCACGCGCAAACGCAAACTGCTGGAAAAGCAAAAAGCCGGTAAAAAACGAATGAAACAAATCGGCTCGGTAGAGGTGCCCCAAGAAGCATTCCTGGCCATTTTGCAAGTGGAGGATTGATGCAATATTTAACGTCTCTGGTGCTGGCCGCTTTTGTGAGCTATGCCGGTTCCTGGTATCTGGGCTTGATCGAAGGCAATTTCGCTCTCTTGCTGTTCATGGCCGTGGTGATCAGCGGCCTGTACTGGCTGGCCGAGCAGTTTTACTTTTTGCCAAGCCGGCATGCGGCAGCGCTGGCCTTGGAGGCCGAAGCCCAAACTCGCCGTGAAGAATTGACCCGCATGGGCATTCAGAAAATCGACACCGACATGGCCTCGGCGCGCGAAAAACTGCTGATGCAACCGTGGTGGCTCGACTGGACCGCCGGCTTGTTCCCGGTGATTTTGGTGGTGTTTGTGCTGCGTTCCTTTTTGTTTGAGCCGTTCAAAATTCCGTCCGGCTCCATGATCCCCACGCTGTGGGTGGGCGATTTGATTTTGGTGAACAAGTTCCATTACGGTGTGCGCTTGCCGGTGATTAACCTCAAACTGACCGAAGGCACGCCCGTGAAGCGCGGTGACGTGATGGTGTTTCGTTACCCGCCGCGGCCCAGCGTGGACTACATCAAACGCGTGGTGGGTGTGCCGGGTGACGAGGTGGCCTACCTGAACAAGCAACTGCGCATCAACGGCCAGGTGGTGACGCGCAATAGCTTGCCTGAATTCTTTGATGAATCGGCCATGCGCTACTTCAAACAATTTGATGAGTCGCTGGGCGAGGCGCCGCATTTGCTGATTCAGGACGATGAGCGCCCCGCGTTTGTTTCAGGCGCCGACCCGTTCCCGTTCCGCGAGAATTGCCGCTACAGCGTCGAAGGCGTGGTCTGCAAGGTGCCGCCGGGTCACTACTTCATGATGGGTGACAACCGCGACAACTCGATGGACTCGCGCTATTGGGGCTTTGTGCCAGACGCTAACATTGTGGGACGTGCCTTTTTTGTCTGGATGAATTTTGGCAACCTTCAACGTATCGGTGGCTTTCATTGAGTTTCTTTCACACCGCGGAGCCCCATGCCTTTGAATGACGGTTTGAAGGCCCTGCAACTGCGCTTGGGCCATCCCTTTAGCGACCCCACCTTACTGGAGCGGGCCGTCACGCACCGCAGCTTTTCTGCAGACCACAACGAGCGACTGGAATTTTTAGGCGACTCGGTGTTGAATCTGTCGGTGGCACATTGGCTGTACGCAAAATTGAACGACCAGCCCGAAGGCGATTTGTCGCGTGTGCGGGCCAATTTGGTCAAGCAAGACACCTTGTTTCAACTCGCCGTGGCACTGGACTTGTCCTCGGTGTTGCGCCTCGGTGAAGGTGAACTGCGCTCTGGTGGCCCCAAGCGCCCCTCCATATTGGCGGATGCCCTGGAAGCCTTGATTGGCGCGGTGTATCTGGATGCGGGCTACAGCGCCGCGCAAGCTTTGGTGGCGCGCCTGTTCAAAGATGTGCAGGTCAATCCGCACATGCAAGCTGCCGCCAAGGACCCGAAAACCGAGTTGCAAGAATGGCTGCAAGGCCGCAAGCTGCAATTGCCTTTGTACACCGTGGTCGCGACCCGTGGCGCGGCCCACAAACAAATGTTCGAGGTGGCCTGCGACATCCGCGAGATGGGTTTGTCCCAACTGGGCCTGGGCACCTCGCGCCGAGCCGGCGAACAAGCGGCCGCGGCGGCGATGCTCGAAACACTCAAACACAAGGCCCCTTGATGAAAAATGGTCAATCTCGGCAAATGCCCGCCTCTGCGACCCCTGGGGATGAAGAAGAACTGCGCGAAAGCGACACCCCCTCAGCGCCGGTGCGCCGGACGATTCAAATTCCGGGTGTCACGGTTCAACCTCGGGCAGCCGAAGAACAGGCCGTTCTAGCGGACTCACCGACCTCGGGCACCGAGGTGACCGGCCCTCAACGCTGTGGCTTGATTGCCATTGTCGGTAAACCCAACGTCGGCAAGTCCACCATGCTCAATGCGTTGGTGGGGCAAAAGATCAGCATCACCTCGCGCAAGGCGCAAACCACGCGACACCGCATCACCGGGATCCGAACCGAAGGTCAAACGCAGTTTGTGTTTGCTGATACGCCGGGTTTTCAGACCTTGCATGGCGCCGCCCTGAACAAATCACTCAACAAAACCGTGGTCGGCGCCGTGGCCGATGTGGACCTGGTGTTGTTTGTGGTGGAAGCCGGTAGCTTTCAAACCGCTGATGCCAAAGTGCTGGCTTTGCTCAAGCCCGGCGTGCCCTGTATTTTGTTGGCCAACAAGTTGGACACCTATCACCGCCGGGGCGACATTGCGCCTTGGCTGCGTGAGATGCAAGAGCGTCACCCATTCAACGAGTTCGTACCCATGTCGGCGAAAAACGCCAAAGACATACAACGCTTGCTGACCATTTGCGAAAAGTACCTGCCCGAGCAAGACTGGTTTTATGCCCCAGACGAGCTGACCGACCGCAGCGAAAAGTTCTTGGCCAGCGAAATCGTGCGCGAAAAGCTGTTTCGCTTCACGGGTGATGAACTGCCTTACACCTCGACCGTGGTGGTGGAAAAGTTTGACGAAGAAAAAGGCCGCACCAGCAAACGCATGGTGCGCATTGCGGCCACCATTGTCGTGGAGCGCGATGGCCACAAAGCCATGGTGATTGGCGACAAAGGCGAGCGTTTGAAGCGCATCGGTACCGAAGCGCGGCAAGAGCTGGAAAAGCTGCTCGAGGCCAAAGTGTTCATCGAAATCTGGGTCAAAGTCCGCTCGGGTTGGGCCGACGACGAGGCCCGCGTGCGCTCCTTTGGCTATGAGTAACACGCACGGCGAGCCAGTCAGGGGCGCGGCTTCGCGCTGGCCGACAGAGGTCTGAACGCTTGCCATGGCCACCCAGCGCGTCACCGAGGAGCCGGCGTTTGTCTTGCACCGCTATGACTGGAGCGAGACCAGTCTGATTCTGGAAGTGCTGACCCGCCATCACGGTCGGGTGGCCTTGGTGGCCAAGGGGGCCAAGCGGCCCAGCTCCAGCTTTCGCCCCATCTTGCTGCCCATGCAGCCCCTCGCCGTGAACTATGGCGGCGACTCGGACATTCGCACCTTGAAAGGCGTGGAATGGGTCGGCGGCCATGTGATGCCCACCGGCGATGCCCTGCTTTCGGGCTACTACCTGAACGAGTTGCTGCTGCGCCTGCTGGCACGCGACGACCCGCACAACGTCTTGTTTGATGTGTACGCTGCCACCATCCAATTGTTGGCCACAGAGGGACCTGAATTGCGCCAAGGCGCGCTCCGCGTCTTCGAGTTGATGCTGCTGCGCGATATTGGTTTGCTCCCCAGCCTGGACCACCAGACCCTGACCCTGGCCCCTTTGCGGCCTGACGAGGCCTATTGCCTGGTGCCCGAAGGCGGGCTGCGCCAAGCGCACGCTGAGGACCGCACCCATCTGAGCGGTGCGCAATGGGCGCAGCTGCAAACCGCGCTGGACGACCCCTCGGCCTACACCGCCACCTTGCGCGTGTGCCTGGACCACGTGGCGGCCTTGCGCCCCCAGCTGCGCGCGCTGCTCAACTACCATTGCGGCGTGGGTCACTTGAAGACGCGCCAAATGATGATGGACATCCAAAGCTTATGAACAACGCACCGCACCCCCGTACCGCCTTGTCGGTCAACGTCAACAAAGTGGCTTTGCTGCGCAACTCACGGCATCTGGGCATTCCCAGCGTGACGCGGGCCGCTGAGTTGTGTTTGCAGGCAGGCGCGCAAGGCATCACCGTGCATCCAAGGCCGGACGAGCGCCACATCCGCGCCACCGACGTTCAAGACCTGGTGGCGGTGATGCAAGCCTGGCCGGACCGCGAGTTCAACATCGAGGGCAATCCGTTTCACAACCTGATGGACTTTGTGCGCCAGGTGCGCCCCCACCAAGTGACCTTTGTGCCCGACAGCGAAGGCCAGTTCACCAGCGACCACGGTTGGCGCTTTCCGGACGATGCGGCGCGCTTGCAACCCTTGATCGCCGAATGCAAAGCGCTGGGTGTGCGGGTGAGTTTGTTCATGGACCCACTGCCTGCGCAAATGGCGGCGGTCCATGCCCTAGGCGCTGACCGGATTGAGCTCTACACCGAACCCTACGCCGCCGCCTGGGGTGGCCCGGAGCAAGAAGCGCAACTGACGCGTTATGTGCAAACCGCGCAAGCCGCCACCGCGCTGGGTCTGGGCTTGAACGCGGGGCATGATTTGAACCAAGACAATCTGCCTGCCTTTGTGCAGGCCATACCGGCATTGCAAGAAGTCTCCATCGGCCATGCCTTGATCGCCGATGCGCTGGAGCTGGGTTACGCCGCCACCGTGGCCGCTTATTTGAAGGCTTTGGAGCCGAAGCCGGAGCCGCGCGCATGATCTACGGCATAGGCACCGACATTTGCGACATCCGCCGCATCCGTGCCAGCCTGGAGCGCCATGGCGATCGCTTTGCTGCCAAGGTGCTCAGCGACGGCGAAATGAGGATGTACCGCGCGCGCAGCCAACGCTGGCCCGAGCGCGGCATCCGTTTTGTCGCCACCCGTTTTTCCGCCAAGGAAGCCTTCAGCAAAGCCGTCGGTTTGGGCATGCGCATGCCCATGACTTGGCGGCATTGCGAAATCGGCAAGCTGCCCAGCGGCCAGCCCACCATCGTCTTGCACGGCGAGCTGAAAACCTGGTTTGAAGCCAAAGGCTTGCGCGCCCACATCACCGTGACCGATGAGGTCGATTACGCGGCCAGCTTTTGCGTCGTCGAAACCCAGGGGTGATCCCCCGGCTTGAAATCCCCCACTTGCCCCCCAATTGAGTAGCTCATGACCTTCCACGCCCCCCTGATGCTGGACATCGCCGGCACCGAGTTGAACGCCGACGACCGCCGCCGCCTGGCCCATCCGCTGACCGCGGGGTTGATTCTGTTTGGCCGTAACTGGCAGAGCCGGGCCCAGATCACGGCGCTTTGCGCGCAGGTCAAAGCCATTCGTGCCGACTTGTTGATCGCGGTGGACCACGAAGGCGGTCGGGTGCAGCGCTTTCGCCACGATGGCTTCACGCATTTGCCGCCGATGCGCCGATTGGGCGAGATGTGGCTGGACGATGGCCGTGGCCAGACCGGCTCGGGCGCGCTCAAAGCCTGCCGCGCCGCCACCGCCGCGGGTTTTGTGCTGGCCGCCGAGCTGCGCGCTTGCGGTGTGGATTTCAGCTTCACCCCGGTGCTGGATTTGGACTACGGTGGCAGCACCGTGATCGGCGACCGGGCGCTGGCGCGCGACCCGCGCATGGTCACAGTCTTGGCCAAGAGCCTGATGCATGGCTTGCTGCAGGCCGGCATGGGCAACTGCGGCAAGCATTTTCCGGGGCATGGTTTTGTCAAAGCCGATTCTCACGTCGACATGCCCATTGACCGGCGCAGCCTCAAAGCCATCCTGGCCGAAGACGCTGTGCCCTACGGCAGCCTGAACACCACGCTCACCAGCGTCATGCCCGCGCATGTGATCTACCCCAAAGTAGACGCCCGGCCTGCGGGTTTTTCCAAACGCTGGTTGCAAGACATCTTGCGCGAGCAACTCGGTTTTGCCGGCGCCATCATCAGCGACGATTTGTCAATGGCTGGCGCCCGCCAGATCGACGGCCAGCCTGTGAACACCACCCAGGCCGCCTTGGCCGCCCTGGAGGCGGGCTGCGATTTGGCGCTGCTGTGCAACCAGTCGTTGAACGGTGGGGCTGAAATTGACGCCGCGCTCAACGGCTTGGCCGAGGCGCAACTCAAAGGCTGGTGGCAACCGCAAGAGGCGAGTGAACAGCGCCGTCGCCAACTGCTGCCCCAAGCCCCCGCCTTGGCGTGGGACGATTTGATGGTTTCGGCCGCTTACCAACAAGCGCTCGAGTATTTACCTTGAGCTTTTTCCAGACCGCAGACCCCTTGGCATGAACGCACTCTTTGCTTGGTTTTTCAAACTCGTTTTCGCCGCGGCCGCCCTGATTTTTGCGGCCAGCTTGCTGCTGGCCTTGTTGGCGGTGCTGGTGGTGACTTCGCTCTGGTCTTTGCTGCACGGCCGCAAGCCGCAAGTGGCCGTGCTGTGGACACGCTACCGCGACTTGACGCGCGGTATGACCCAAGGTGGGCCTTGGGCTGCGCGTCGCCCAGCCAACCAGGGCAGGGCATCGAGTGACGATATTGTGGACGTGCAGGCCAAAGAGGTGCACGAGTCGGCTCAGCGTTTACCGCACAGAGATTGAGCCGCTCAGCGTGTCAAAAAGGGTTCTCGTGCCGTGAAATGAGGGTGAGCTCATCCGTTGAAGTTACGCAGAGTTTGAGCGTAGTGCGTGGGCGCCGATGAGCAAGACAAAGCCCATGGTGAAAATGGAGACAAGCCCCAGCGACAGATACAGGTCGGGCAGATTCCAAACTTGCCCTGACGCATCTACGACCGTGCCCTGAGGGGTGAACACGGCGAAAGAAATAAATTCAATAAATAGCGCAGCATACAAACCCAGGGTTTGGGCATAGGCCGTTCTGTCGGGTGCCGCACGTGGAGCGGTTAAACGGGACTCTATCGCGCCATATGCAAAAAAGATCGTGGCCACACAGAGAAACCAACCGACAAAATTCTGAAAAGGAACGCCGAAATAGGCTCCGCCGTCATGCCAAATCCAAGCATGGGACACCGTGGCGCGTGAAGGGTCCATGGACACATCCCACATCACCATGACAAAAGATGCGGTCAGTGTCATGGCCATCAGTCCAGATGTTCTTCCTGAGGTCCTGCCGTGGTCCAAGATCAGTCGAGCCATCAGCCAAGAAATGTAGCAAACACCAAAGTAAGCCGGCATGATGAGCAGCGGCACTGTGCCTAATTTGGGCCCCAGTTTCTCCGTGTAGTGGTAGTTTCCGAAGGGGAAACCCGTGGCAATCGAAAGCGACTCATACGACCACGAAATCACAAAGGTGATGGCAAAAAATACCCCCAGTCTTTTCCAACCGATTTCACGTGGCGCATGCAGTCCTACAAAAAGAACCGGTGCCAGGATGGAGACGACAGGAACGAGCGCAAATAACCACGTTCCCTCGAGCAGGGGTTTGAGTGCAGAAAACAAGCCGTAAACAGCCAAGACAGTCCAAATGATGCGGTTTTTCATGGCTCAATTTCCAACGGGGGTCAGTCAAAGCGGAGCCATTTGTTCAATTTTTCCGCCCCATTCTCCGTAAGCCCTTGACCACAAAAGTGGCAGCCGTGCTCACGATGTCATCACTATATACTTATAAAAGATATAAATAAATACTAATTATTTAGTTGTGCGCGACAAAGGGGCGCGCAATGGCACCGCCTGGGATGGGGTGCAGCTTCTGACCTGCCCCCAGCGATTGAACTGGGCTCTCAAAGGGTTGAGCGTGGCCAACAATCAGGTGATGCGATTTCCGGTGAGTTGCTATTTTTTCAATCTAAAAATCGCAAAGTGTCGCCGCACTGAATGTGGCCGGCACTCACCACATCGGCGTAAACGCCGGCACAGGGGAGGTGCCCAAAATCTCCCAAATCACACATATTCTGTTCGGCAATGGCCCTCAAAATTCCAGGGTCCCGGGGCAAGTCATCTTGTGCCAGAGTCACACTGATGCAACGAGGGCAAGGGATGGTCACGCGAAGTACCAACTCCTTGCCAATGGCGATAGTTTTACCCACCCAGGAATTTTCATTGAAGGCGGCGGCCTCTGACTGAATCACGATGTTGGGTCGAAACCTACGGACATCAAATCGTCCCTGGGGGTACAGCTTCTGAAAATGATCCAGAGTGGAGGACGCAATCAGATGCAGGCTGCCGTAATCGACAAAGGCGCCTGGCATCGCACCGCCGGCCAGTGGCAGTTCAGTCACCTCGCTCAGCGATCCGCCCAGCGTGCCTTGAGGAACCTCAATCAGCAGGCCGGGAGGCGCACTGCTCATCAGCTTTAACTTGCGCTCGAAAATCGCTGAAATTCGCTCTTCCAGTTCCGCACTCGTCGAGATCAGCGTTTCACCTGAGGGCAGGGTGATTTGCAAAGCTGGCGCTTCAGCATGGACTTGGGGTTCAGAGACAAAGCGCGGGTGGTAATTCAAGAAATTTTCAGCCCATTTACGGACCACAGCGGTGCGGTTCGATTCTTCATTCACAAAGGCATAGACCCGATCACCCAAAATGCCTTTGGTAGAAACCATGACCGATTGGAGTTTTTCTCCTGCCATCGATTTGACTGGATAGCGCCAGATTGACGCCACAGCATCGAGCGTCGACCGGCTTGATTGCGGCGTTTCCGAGGTTTCGCGGCGATCCAAAGGAACCAAAGCGGGCGCTGTGCCAAGCTCAGCTCGCTTTCGCGCCTCCATCAATTTCTGGCGTCCCGAATGGGTCAGGTATTGCACGCCGGCATCGATATTGTTGCTGCGGCCGTAGTGGTAGGCCAAGGCGGCAACATGGTCATCAATGGCGTTCAGGTAGAGCTTTTCAATGGCTGCACCAATGCCTGCATGCAGTAGTTTTCGGCGCTCCACTAACAAGGTGTTGTAAGCGACATCTTGCGTCAAGGCACTTTTGAAAATGTACCCCTTTTCACCTGCAACATACTTC
Source organism: Comamonadaceae bacterium (assembly GCA_947451385.1). Taxonomy (GTDB): domain Bacteria; phylum Pseudomonadota; class Gammaproteobacteria; order Burkholderiales; family Burkholderiaceae_C; genus Limnohabitans_A. The sequence continues at coordinate 14,443 of CANFYZ010000025.1, forward strand.
TCGTAGATGAACTCCCCGGCCTGCAGTGATTTGAGTTGCTTTTCGAGCGTGTCCTGAGACAGGCCGGTGACTTCCAGAATCAGAGGAAAAGGAAATTCTTTGCCGATGACGGCCAGTGTTTGCAATATTTCTTTGGCATGTGATGGCAGCCTGTCAATACGCGCTGCCAGAATCGCTTGCACAGAAGTCGGGATGTCCAATTCATTTAATTTTTTGGTCAGAAGCACATCGCCGTCTCTGGCCAAAGTGCCATCGTCGAACAATGCTTTCACCATTTCTTCCATGAAGAATGGCGTGCCACTGGACTTCTCGACGATCCATTTTTTGAGGTCAGTTAATCGATCGCCTGGACCTAACAAGCCTTCCAGCATGTCAGTTGCAGCGATGTCCCCTAAGGGGTCCAGTCGAATTTGAGTCAAGTAGGAGGGGTGACTCCATTTGTGAACATACTCGGGTCTGTAATTCACGATCAATAAAATCCGCGCCGTCCCAATGGCTTCAGCCAGTACCCCTAAAAATTCTTCAGTGAGGTCATCAATCCAATGCAAATCCTCAAATATCAATGTCAGGGGATGTCGCACTGACTCCCTCACAAACAGGCGTTTCAGACACTCCCAGGTCTGAAGATGTCTTGTACTTTCATCTTCTTCAAGCAATGGATCGTCTGCGCCATTGAGGTTCAATAAGCTGAACACATAGGGCTGGACATCTTTTAACTGAGGGTCGAGTCCTTCAATTTTTTGAATAATTTTTTCACGCCGTTGCTCTTCGTTGTCGTGGGCCTCAATGTCGAAATACACGTGCAGCAATTCAATCAAAGGCAGTCCATGAGAGGATTTGCCATGGGACACCGAAGAAGTTTCGAGTACGGTGGAAGTTGATCGGAAATCGGCCATCGACTCAAAGATCAAGCGAGATTTTCCAGTGCCCGCTTCGGCCACGATAGCCACAATTTGACCTCTGCCCGATTGTGCTTTTGCAGCCGCATTTTTCAGAGATTCCAGCTCATGTGTTCGGCCCACAAATTTAGAAAATCCTTGGTCAGCCGAGCGTTGCATTCTGGTGCGCTGTTTTCCCAAGCCGGTGACTTCATACACTTGGACTAATTCGCTGACGCCTTTCACTTTGGTGAGGCCCAAATCGCTGAATTCACAAGAACCTTCACACAGTTGACGAATCGCCTCCGATGCGGCGATCGAACCGATCGGGGCCAGGGTCTGCAGGCGGGCCCCTAAACTGGTGGAGTGACCAATGGGCGTGTATTCGACTTGGCCGTTGCCCAAGCGCAGCGGTCGAACCACCGCTTCGCCGGTATGAACCCCCACGCGACCCTGAATGGGGTCATGGCCGGCCGAGGCAATCTGGTCTGAATAATTTTTAAGATCACTTTGCATGCGCAATGCCGCATACAGCGCGCGATGCGCATGATCCTCATGCACCACAGGCGCTCCAAACATGGCAAAAATACCGTCACCTGTGGTCTGCACCACGTAGCCATCGTAATGAAGAACGGCATCGATCATCAATTGCAGTGCAGGCTCAACCAGGGCGCGTGCATCTTCAGGGTCCAGGTTTTCGATCAACTCCATCGAGCCCTTGATATCCGCGAATAAGACCGTGATCACTTTGCGTTCACCGCTGATGGTTTCTTTGGTGTTTTCCTTCGATTCGGGACGGATACCCACGGCAACGGGGGCGGGCGCGGGTGCTGGAACTGGAACTGGAGATTGGACGGGGGGCTGTTTGCCTCCGATCGACGTGCCGCAATCTCCACAAAAAGCTTTGCCAATGGCTGACTTTGAATTGCAATTTGGGCAGAGCAAAAATTGCGCAGCACCACAATCCGAACAGAAGCGTTTGCCTTCTTGAACTTCACAATTACATTGAACGCAATTCATAAAATGTCCGGATTTCCAAAAAGTGAATCTTGCGGATGCTTGAATTCCACGGTGAATACAGGCATGCCATTTAATTTTCTGCTTCTAATGTGGCAAATTGCCCATCGGCTGAATCCATAGAGCCAAGTGTATTCCCTGGGTTCAATGGCGCGTTCGAGCAGTTGCGCAGTTGCGCAGTTGCGCAACGGGCCGTCAGCGAAGTTGCAAATCCCCCACCCCTGGCAACCACAACGCCCCGACCTGCAAACCCTGCGCAGCTATCACCGCCTGAACTGTCGCGCGGGCCACGGCTTCGGCGGCCATCACGCACAGCACGGTCATGCCGGGGGAGGTGGCGGCCAGGCCGGTGGACAGGGCAAACAGCGTGTCACCGTCCGACAGGGTGTGCACCGGGTTGATGCTGCGGGCCAGGCCGTCGTGGCCGATCTGGGCCAGGCGCTGGGCTTGGGCTTTAGTGAGTTTTGCATCGGTGGCGATCACGCCAATCGTGGTGTTGGTGCCTGCCAGAATCGGCAAGGGCGGCACCCCGGCCAACAGGCTGCGCCGGCTGTCGCACAGGCTTTGACCTTTGCTTTGATCCCCCTCTTGGCGCGCGCCTGCAATCAACTCGCCTGTGTCGGGGTCGATCACGTCGCCCAAGGCGTTGCAGGCCACCAAGGCGCCCACGGTCACGCGGTCCACGCCCATGCCGACGCTGACGGACGCGCCGCCGATGCCACCTTTCATGGCGCGTTGCATGCCAAACAGCTTGCCTACGCTGGCGCCCGCGCCCGCACCCACATTGCCTTGCGCCGGCGCTTGGGTGCTTGCGTTCAGGCAAGCGGCGTAGCCGGCTTGCGCATCGGGACGAATGGTAGGGTCGCCCAAGGTCAAATCAAACAGCACGGCGGCGGGCACGATCGGTACGCGCGCAGGGCCCACGTTCAGGCCAATGCCTTGTTCGTCCAGCCAGCGCATCACGCCGCCTGCCGCGTCCAGGCCCCAGGCGCTGCCGCCCGACAGCAGCACCGCATGCACCTGGTTCACGGTGTTGCCGGGTTCGAGCAGATCGGTCTCGCGTGTGCCGGGGGCGGCCCCACGCACCGCCACGCCGCCCACCGCGCCTTGGCGGGTGATGACCACGCTGCAACCGGTGGGGCGGCGCGAGTCGGTGAAGTGGCCAACCTCGATGCCGGGCACGTCGGTGATGGCACCAGCGGCTGCGCCGGTGGGTGAGGTAGCTGGGGTGTTCATGGGCGTCCTTTCACTGCGACAATCATGCCCCATGAAACCCCTGCGTTTAGAAGATATTTTGTTCAGCCAAGGCTTCGGCACCCGCCGCGTGTGTGCGGGTTTGGTGCAGCAAGGCTTTGTCTCGGTGGCGGGCCAGGTGTGCGATGACCCCGGCGAATTTTTCCAGCCCGAGGGCTTGCGCTTTACTGTGCAAGGCGTGGACTGGCCCTTTGCCGAGCGCGCTTACCTGATGCTGCACAAACCGGCGGGCACCGAGTGTTCGCAAAAACCTTCCACCTGGCCGAGCATTTACACCTTGCTGCCGGGGCCGCTGCGCACGCGCCCGCAAAAGGCCGCCGTGCAGGGCGTCCAAGCCGTGGGCCGGCTGGACCAAGACACCACCGGCTTGCTGCTGCTGACCGATGACGGCAAGTTCATTCACCGCATGAGTTCGCCCAAGCACCATGTGCCCAAGGTGTACGAGGTGACCGTGAAGCACGAGCTTACGCCCGATCAGGTGGAGCGCTTGTTGGCGGGTGTGGTGCTGGACGACGACCCCAAGCCGGTCAAGGCGGCGGCCTGTGAGGCGGTGTCGCCCCTGCACCTGCGTTTGACGCTGACCGAGGGCAAGTACCACCAGGTCAAACGCATGTTGGCCGCGGTGGGCAACCGGGTGGAGGGCTTGCACCGCTCGGCCATTGGCGGTCTGAGCTTGCCTGCCGATTTGCTGCCGGGTCAGTGGCGCTGGCTCAGCGCGGCGGATTTGGCTTTGATCTCAGGCACCCAGCCCTGACAAGAACCGCGCCATCGCCGCATGGACTGCGGCCGGTTGGTCTTTGTGCGGCGAGTGGCCGCATTGCGCCAGTTTGAGCAATTGGCTGTGCGGCACATGGCGCGCGATGTCATCGATTTGCGCCATCGTGCCGTAGGGGTCGTCTTCGCCCTGGATGGCCAGCAACGGGGCGCTGAGGGTTTCGATCTCGCGGCGGATGTCAAAGTTGCGAAAGCCCTCGCTCAGCCACACCTCGTTCCATTGCCAAAAAGCGCAGTCCACATCGGCATGGAATTTGGTGAGGCGCTCGCGCAAGCCGCCCTGCGTGAAGGCCTGGCGCGCCTGGGTGATGGCCTGTACCGAAATGTCTTCCACCATCACATGCGGCGCCATGACGACGCAGGCCGTCACGGGGTGTTGGCTGGCGTGGATCAGGGCGATGGTGCCGCCGTCAGAGTGACCGATCAGAATGGGCCGCTCAATGCCCAGGATGTTCAGCAACGCAGGCAGCACCGTCAGGGCTTCGTGGTGCATGTAGTCGGGTTGCAGACGGCCTTGGCGTTGGCCGTTGATGATCTGCGGCTCGCCGCGCACGTCGGGTACGGGGGCTGAGTCGCCGTAGCCTTGGCGCGAATACACCAGGCCAGGCCGTTGCAGTTGCTGACACAGTTGCGCGGGCCAGTCGCGCCACAGGCTCACGCTGCCCAGGCCTTCGTGCAAAAAAACCAGGGTGGGGCTCGGGGCCCAGGCGGGGTCGGGCGCCAGCGTCAGAATCTCCAGCGGAACGCCCAAAACATTCAAAATTGGCATGGCCGTCATGGTAATCCCGAATCAGCGCGGCGTCCCCTAGTACACTACTGCCGATTCAGAAAGCAATTGGTGATTCATTTTCGATCTTTATGGCGCATGGTGATTTGGGCCGTGCTGGCCCTTTGGGGACCTGCAAACGCGCAAAACAACCCCGTCTTTGTTCTTAACTCACTCGACGGCAATGTCAGCGTGATTGACCCTGTTTCCTGGCAAGAAAAAGAGCGCATTCCGACCGGCAAAGAGCCCCACCATTTGTATTTGACACCCGACGAGAAGTCGGTCATTGTGGCCAACGCCTTGAGCGATTCACTGACCTTCATCGATCCGCGCACCGCCAAAATCCAGCGCACCGTCAGCGGCATTTTGGACCCCTACCAGCTGCGCTTTTCGCCCGACATGAAATGGTTTGTCACCGCCGCGAACCGGCTCAACCACATCGACATTTACCGCTGGGACGGGCAAACCCCGATCTTGGCCAAGCGCATTGCCACGGGCAAAACCCCCAGCCATTTGTGGATCGACCCCAAGAGCACAACGGTCTGGTCCACCATGCAAGACAGCGATGAGTTGGTGGGCATTGATTTGGCAACACAAACCCTGAAGTCGCGCACGCCTGTGGGCTCTATGCCCGCCGATGTGTTTGGCACGCCCGATGGCAGGCACCTGTTGATCGGTTTGACCGGCAGCGACGGGGTCGAGGTGTACGACATCAGTACCGGCACGCCCAAGCTGGTGAAAAAAATTCTCACCGGGCAAGGAGCACACGCTTTTCGCGCCCTGGGAGACAAAAAACATGTGTTGGTGAGCAACCGCGTGGCCAACACCATCAGCCAAATTGACTACGCCAGTTTTGAAGTGGTGGCCAAGTTCCCCGCGCCCTCGGGCCCGGATTGCATGGATGTGAGCGCCGACGGCAAACGCATCATGGTGGCCTCGCGCTGGGCCAAGAAACTCACGGTGATCGACATCGCCAGCCGCACGGTGGTGCGTCAGGTCAAAGTGGGCAAATCGCCTCACGGGGTGTGGACACTGGACCATGCGCCCCGCCAATAAAACTGTTGGAACTGTTGGGATTGCCGCGCTGTTGGCGTTGTCGGCGCTTTGGGCGCTGATGGTGGGGGGGCCAGCCGCCGCCCAAACACACGCGGGCCCGGCCTGCAAGCAACCGGTCTATTTGACGTTTGACACCGGCCATATGGGGGTGGCTCCTTGGGTCGCACAGGTGTTGCAGCGGCAAAACGTCAAGGTCACATTCTTTGTGGCGCATGAAAAAACCCAGCAAGGCGACGGCACTTTGGGCAGCACCTGGGCGCCCTGGTGGGCAGCGCGTGCCGGCGAAGGGCATGCATTTGCCAGCCACACCCTGGACCATGTGTATTGGCAAGCTGATCTGCCTGGGACGGGCGAGCCCCGATTCAAAATGCGGCCTTCTGCCGGTGACCAGGCCGGACAAACACGGCCCTGGTCGGCAACCGAGTATTGCGCCAGTTTGAAGCAAGCCAGCAGCCGCATCGAGGCCTTGACCGGCCGCCCCAGTTTGCCCTTATTCCGAGCGCCAGGCGGTAAAACGTCCCCGCGCTTGTTGGCGGCGGCCAAAGCCTGTGGTTACGCCCATGTGGGTTGGGCTCCGGCCGGTTTCTTGGGCGACGAATTGCCCAGCGAAAAATACAGCAACGCCCAACTGCTGACCCAGGCGGTGGAGCGCATTCGCGCTGGCGATGTCTTGATGGCCCACTTGGGCATTTGGTCGCGCACCGACCCATGGGCACCGGCGGTGTTGGAGCCCCTCATTGAGCAGCTCAAGGCCAAAGGCCTGTGCTTTGTCACTTTGCGTGAACACCCTGACTACCAGCGCTGGATCGCCCAGCATCCGCGAGGCTGACCATGGACACCTTGATCGAAGCGTTCGCCCAAGCCCAACAAGTGCTGTACGAAGCCGTGGTGCAACCCCTGGCCCTGGGGGTGGGGGCCGACAACTTGCTGGAGCAAGCCTATGAAGGCACCGGCTGGTTGCTGGCCGGATTGCTGCAAATCGCCCTCATGTTGCTGCTGATCGCGCCGCTTGAAAAAATCAAACCGGTGGAGCGTTGGCTGGACCACCGCGCGGTGCGGGTGGATGTGATCTACACCTTGATTCACCGCTTGGGTGTGTTCAAGCTGGTGATGTTTTTCACGCTCGAATATGGGTTGGACCAGGTCTGGGGTTGGCTGCGCGTGCATGGCGTGCCCACCTTCCATTTGGACCAGATCTGGCCCGGTGTGACCGACGGGGCCTGGGCCAGCTTTGCGCTGTACTTGGTGGTGTTCGATGCTTTGAATTACCTGATTCACCGGGCCCAGCACCAGTTCGAGCCCTGGTGGGCTTTGCATGCTTTGCACCATTCGCAACGGCAGATGACGATGTGGAGCGACAACCGCAATCACTTGCTGGACGATGTCATCACCAGCCTGATTTTGTCGGTGGCAGCGGTGGTACTGGGGGTCGCCCCGGGCCAGTTTGTGGCGCTGGTGGTGCTGGGGCAACTGAGTGAGAGTTTTCAGCACGCCAATGTGCGCATCAGCTTTGGCGCGCTGGGCGAGCGGTTGTGGGTCAGTCCGCGGTTTCACCGTTTGCACCACAGCATCGGGCTTGGCCATGAAACTGTGCTGGCGCACAAAACCGTATTGGGCGGTTGCAACTTTGGGGTGCTGCTGCCGGTCTGGGACATGCTGTTTGGCACCGCGAATTTCGAAGACCGCTTTGATGCCACTGGCGTGCGCGATCAGGTGGAAGAAGGGCGGAATTACGGCCAAGGCTTTTGGGCGCAACAAAGGCTGGGCGTGCTCAGACTCCTGGGTCGCGCTTGAGCTGGTCGACGTCTTAAAACCCCTGTTCACAGCCTGCTGGGCCGCGCACGGGGGGCGATGGATGTCATTGCCCAAACAAATCGCTTGCATAAATGGGAAAATTTCCCATATAATGCAGGCATGACCGAAAAAACCCCGCCATCCGTGGTCCCCGAGGCGCTGGCCATTGCCCAGCCTCTGGTGACATGGCTGTTGCGTTCGGGGGTCGGTTATGGCGAATTTGTCGCTGCGCTCAAACCTTTGTTTTTGGTGCAGGCTGAGCGCGAGCTGCAAGCCCATGGTCACAAAGTGACCGACTCGGCGCTGAGCTTGTTGTCCGGATTGCACCGCAAGGATGTCCGCGCCCTGCGCGAATCGGCCCCGGGCGAGCAACAGGTCGTCACTGCCAACCGCACAGCTTGGGGCAAAGCCAGTACCGCTAACCAAGTGGCCACGCACTGGATGGGGCAGGCTGACTTGCCCGATGTTTTGCCCCTCCAGGGTCCCGCACCGTCGTTTGAATCGATAGCGCAATCGGTTTCGCGCGATGTCCATCCGCGCTCGGTGCTGCAGGAGTTGCAGCGCCTGGGCATCGTGCGCGAGGCCGATGGCCAGGTGCACCTTTTGCGCCACGCTTTTGTGCCCGATGCCGCGCTCGCGGAGGCACGTGCTTTAACGGCCGGCGCCGTGGCTGACCACTTGCATGCAGGGGTCCACAACCTGACCACCCAGGGTGAAGGTAAGTTTTTAGAACAGAGCGTATGTGCCGACGGGCTGAGCCCGGAGTCGGTGCAGCAATTGCAGCAGTTGGCCAATACCTTGTGGGCGCATGTGTTGGAGCAGGTGGTGCAGGCCGCCTCGCCCTTGTGCGAGCAAGACCTTCATCATCCCGATCCTCAGCGCTTTCGTTTGGGGCTCTTCAGTTACAGCGCGGCTGACCCGGCGGTGCCCTCGCACCCCCCCGCCGCGGCCGATGGCGAATCCTCTACACACCCATGAAATCGTCACAGTTTTATCGCTTCCTCGTGATGCCGGCTTTGTCGGCCCTGGTCCTGGCTTGGCAACTGGTGGGTTGCGGCGGCACGCAAATGGCCGGCGGTGTGGGCAGTGGCGGCAGCGGTTTGGCCGAAGGCTTGGTCACGGGCTTCGGCAGTGTCATCGTCGATGGTGTGGCTTACAGCGACAGCGCCGCCACGGTGGAACGCTGGGGCGAGACGGGCGTGGCCGAGGCCAAGCTCGGTCAGCGGGTGCGGGTGGTGCTGGAGAACGGTCAGGCGTCACGCATTGTGGTCTTGCCCCAGCTGATTGGCGCAGCCGTCAGTGCGCCGGATGCCCAAGGTGATTTTGTGATTTTGGGACAGCGGGTGCGGATCGTGGGCAGCGCCACAGCCGATCTACCGATCACTGTTTTGGAGGGGCTGACCCAGGTCCAGGCGGGCGATGCGCTGGAAGTTCATGGCCAATGGAGTCGGGACAGTGCGGGGCGCAATCTGTTGATCGCCAGTCGGATTGAAAAACGATCGACCTTGCCTGATCTGCTGTTGCTCACGGCCGTGCTCAAGTCGCGGTCCGGCAACACGCTGATTCTGGACGACGCAGCCCACACCGTGGTTGCGGTCACGGGTCTGTCAGACACGGTGCAAAGTGACGCCTTGATCAGTCTGTGGTTGACCCAACAGGCGGTGCAAGCCCCGGGCACCATGGCCTTGCCGTGGACCGCCAGTCGGGTGGAATTGGCCAGTGCGCAATCCGACAGCGCGGCCACTTTGGATTTGCGCGGCGCGGTCAGTGCCAGCCAGCCTGGGCGCATTTGGGTTCAAGGCTTGTGGGTGACGCTGCCTGCCGAGGTCAGCAGTTCGTTGCCGGCCGATGGGACGCCGGTTCAGCTCAAATTGACGCGGTCGGGCGCGGCTTGGCAAGCCAGCAACCTGACCCTGTTGCGGAACAGCAATCAGCTCGAGGTCGAACTCAAAGGCAGCCTGCGTTGGATCAGCGGCGCCAATACGATCCAACTGCGCGGCACCACCGTTCAGCTCGCGCCCAATTTGCTCACCGGCAATTGCGCCAACTTGCTTCAGGACGAAGAGGTTTTCATCAGTCTGAAAGCCCAGCAGCGCAGCCAAGGACAAGCACCTCAGGCCTCCCAGATCGAGTGCTCTCGTCAAATTCCAGATACCAGCGTTCAGGAAGCCGAAGGAAAGATTCTGAGTGTGGATGCTGCCCATAAGACGCTGGACATCCGCGTCGGCAACAGCACTTTGAGCTTGGCCTGGAACCCCTCTCAGACCCTGATGCCACCGGTGACGCAACTGATGGCCGGTTTGAGTGTCGAAATCGAATACCAGCGCAGCAGTACCGGGCTCATGCTGCGCAAGATCAAAACCCATTGAACCCATCCCCTTTCTCACCCTCCAAGGAGTTAACCATGAACTTAAAACGTATGCATCACGCTGCCGGGCTCAGTGCCATGGCCTTGTCGGTGGCCTTGCTGCAAGCCTGTGGCGGCAGTGGCGGCAATACTGCCGGCTTGAATATTCCGGGCATCACGCCCACGGTGAGCGGCACGGTGACCGGCTTTGGCTCGGTCATCGTGGACGGCCAAGAATTGGAAGACGCTTATGCCCGCATCGCGCATGAGAATGCCGACGGCAGCTTGACCAACGAGGTGCTGCAAATGGGCCAGCGCGTGCGCATAGACCATGACGGTTCTGGTAAGGCCAGTCAGGTGTTGATTGACGCGGCTGTGATTGGTCTGGTCAGCACCAAAGGCGTCAACACCCTGAAAGTGGCCGGGCAGGTGGTGACCGTGAATACGGACAGCACGCTGGGTCCGGTCACCGTCTTCGGTGGGGGCTACACCAACCTGAGCAGTGTGGCGTTGAATGACTTGGTGCAAGTCCACGGCTCGCCGGTCTATGACAGCACCAGCAACAGCTACAAGGTGCAGGCCACCCGAATCCAGAAAGACCTGGGCGCAGCCCGTGTGCAGGTGAACGGCAAGGTGACGGGTTATGCCCTCACTAGCACCGGCGCCAGCTTTGCACTCAACGGCCTGACCGTCAACACCACCAGCGCGACGGCCGTGCGGCCCAGTGGCACGTCATTGGCCAACGATCTGCAAGTCACGGTGTATGGCAACAGCTTGAGCGGTAATGTGCTCACGGCCCAAAATATTCGGGTCAACCGCGATCAAAACAGCGGCAACACCACGATGCAAGCGCAACTCAGCGGTGCCGTATCGAATTACGTGGCCAGCACAGGCACCTTTGAGGTGCAAGGCACGCGGGTCAAGCTGGGCACGGCCACCGTGGAGCCTGCGGGCGCCAGTGTGGCCAATAACGCCTATGTCATGCTCAAAGGCAGTGTGGCCAGCGATGGCAGCATCACCGCAACGCAGATCAAAGTGCGTACCGCCGATACGGCCAATGATTTGGCCAAAGTGGAACTCATTGGGGTCATCAGCGACTTTGTGGACAGCGCCCATTTCATGGTGCGCGGGGTGCCAGTGGATGCCAGCTCGGTTGTTTTCGCCACGGCTTGCCCCAGTGTGACGCCCGCCAACGATCTCTCCGTGAGAGTTCTGGCGACCCAGCAATCTGGTACCGCCGTGGTCAAGGCCACCCGTATCGAGTGCAAGCCAACCCTCAAAACCCAATTGATCCGCCCCTTGGATGGCACGGTCGCCATGGTGGACGCCGCTGGCAAATCCTTCAGCCTCACGGTTGGCAGCACGGCCCAGAGCGTGCAGTGGACGGACAGCACCACCTTTGTGGGCCTGACGGCGGACACGCTCAGCGGTAAATCGGTGCGCGTTGAGGGCTATTTGAGTGGCACGGTGCTGATGGCCCGGGTGGTTCGACTGGACGACGACGTGGCGACTGCGGATGCGCGCAACCCAGAGCTGGATGACAAACAGTTCCGCCGCCCCCGTCAAAGCAAGGACCAGGCGCAAGGCTGGCAACAGTACGGCCTCAATTGAGGTAGCACATGCACTGCACCGGTCGGGTGAAAGCCCGATCGGTTTCACAGCGCAGCCCCAGCGCTGCAGCCTCAGGGTGGGCATGGCCGCTGTGCTGCTGCCATGCTGCTAAGCTTGGTCTATGAAACTGATGATGGATTCTTTTTGGCGTGCAGCGGCTTATTGCCTGCACCCCCGCTTGATGGCCTTGTCGCTCCTGCCCTTGCTGTTGATGGTGGCACTGGCCTGGGGCGCCAGTTACTGGTACTGGGACCTCGCCGTCGCTGGGATGAAGGGCATTTTGGAATCCTCCTCCTTCTTTGGCATGGTCTGGCGCGGGTTTGAGCTGTTTGGGGTGGCCAATCTCAAACCGGTGATCGCCCCCTTGGTGGTGATTTTCACGGTGACGCCGGTGGTGGTGGTGTTCAGCTTGTTGGTGGTCACACTGTTGATGACGCCGCACCTGGTGAAGTGGGTGGCCTCGCGGCGCTTTGCCGATCTGGAGCGCAAGGAGGGAGGCGGTTTTTTGGCCAGCGTGGCGTGGTCATTGATCTCGGTGTTGCTGGCGTTTTTGGCCTTGTTCATCACTTTGCCCTTGTGGCTGGTGCCTCCTCTGGCGCTGGTGTTGCCCCCCTTGATTTGGGGTTGGTTGACTTACCGGGTCATGACTTTTGATGTTTTGGCTGCGCACGCCAGTGCGGAAGAGCGCTTGACTCTCACCCGTGAAAACCGTTTGACCTTGCTCACCATGGGGGTGGTGACGGGTTTGATGGGGGCGGCACCCAGCCTGGTTTGGGCCTCAGGCGCCCTGTTTGCCGCCGCCTTTGTGCTGCTGGTGCCCGTGGCGGTGTGGCTGTATACGCTGGTGTTTGCCTTCTCTTCGCTGTGGTTTGCGCACTTTGCCCTCTCGGCTTTGGCGGCTTTACGCCGCGCTCAAGTTGAGCGCGTGTCGGAGGCGCCCTGGAACACCTTGGGCACGCCACCGGCGTGACAGTAGCGTGACAGGGGTGTCATGGCCGGACACCGATCCGGCGTTAGCATGCGGGCATTCTTTTTAATTTCACAGCGCCCCATGCCACAGCCTACCCACCGCCGCTCACGCCCTGAATTTGGCGCCATCATCATTGGTGACGAGATTTTGTCGGGCAAACGTGCCGACAAGCACATGCCCAAAGTGATCGAACTCTTGTCGGCCAGGGGCTTGTCCCTGGCTTGGGCCGATTACGTCGGCGATTCTCCCGAGCGCATCACCGCCACGCTGGCCCGCGCGTTCGCTTCGGGGCAAGTGGTTTTTTCGTTTGGCGGCATTGGCGCGACACCTGACGACCACACCCGCCAATGCGCCAGTCAAGCCCTGGGGCGGGAGTTGCATCTGCACCCGGAAGCCGAGGCCTTGATCCGCGAGCGCATGCAAGACACCGCCCGAGAACAGGGCACGGTGTACGAACCCGATCGGCCCGACAACATCCACCGCTTGAACATGGGTATGTTTCCGGTGGGCTGCAGCATCATCCGCAACCCGTACAACAAGATCCCGGGCTTCACCTGCACCGGCGAGGGCGGGGGCACGGTGCATTTTGTGCCCGGTTTCCCGGTCATGGCCTGGCCCATGATGGAGGCCGTGTTGGACACCGAATACGCCCCTTGGTTTCAAACCGAGTCCAAGGTGGAAAAGTCCGTCATCCTCTTTGGCTCCATGGAAGCCACGCTGACCCCGCTGATGCAGGCGATTGAGCTGCAGCACCCTGAGATCAAAGTGTTCAGCTTGCCCAGCGTCGACCATCCGCAGTGGGGCCGCCACATCGAGTTGGGTGTGAAAGGGCCGGTGCTGGCGGCGGATGCGGCCTTTGCCGATCTGAAAAAGGGCCTGGAGCCTTTTAATTTGGAGTTTGGCCCCGAAATGGTGCGATAAAATAAAATGCACCATAAATGTGCATTTGATGACAATAACAGTGCACCCCGAAGGCCGCGAGGGTGCCTTTTTTTCATGCCGAACTTGGGAGTATGATCCCGGGCCGAGGCACAATCGGGCCGTCGGATCAAAGCACAGTTTCAGGGCCGTCTTGGCACAGAAACTGCAAAGAACCTGATACCCCATGATCAACCCCTTTCCAACCAGGAGAATTTGATGGCAAAGACCGTCGCAGACGTGATGAAGATGGTGAAAGACAACGAGGTCAAGTTTGTTGACTTCCGTTTCACCGATACCCGTGGCAAATGGCAGCACATTACTGCGCCCGTGTCGCAGTTTGATGAGAGCAAATTCGAAGACGGTCAAGCGTTTGACGGCTCCTCTATCGCTGGATGGAAAGGCATTGAAGCCTCCGACATGCTGTTGATGCCCGATCCCAACAGTGCGTTGATCGATCCTTTCTTTGAAGAAATCACTTTGGTGCTGATTTGCGACGTGATCGAGCCGACCGACGGCAAAGCCTACGAGCGCGATCCCCGTTCGATCGCCAAGCGCGCTGAGACTTACCTCAAGCAGTCTGGCCTGGGCGACACCGCCTACTTCGGTCCTGAGCCAGAGTTCTTCTTGTTTGACGAAGTGCGTTGGAGCACCGAGCCCAACAACACGTTCTATGCCATCAACGAATACGAAGGCCCATGGAACAGCGGCGCCAAAATCGAAGGCGGCAACCGCGGTCACCGTCCACGCGTCAAAGGCGGCTACTTCCCTGTGCCCCCCGTCGACAGCACACACGACATGCGCAGCGAAATGTGCTTGTTGCTCGAGTCCGTGGGTATCCCGGTCGAAGTGCACCACCACGAAGTGGCTGGCGCAGGCCAGTGCGAAATCGGCACCAAGTTCTCCACTTTGGTTGAGCGCGCTGACTGGACCTTGCTGCAAAAGTACGTGGTCCACAACGTGGCCAATGCCTATGGCAAAACAGCCACCTTCATGCCCAAGCCTTACGCCGGCGACAACGGCTCCGGTATGCACGTGCACCAGTCCATCTGGAAAGACGGCAAGAACCTGTTCGCAGGCAACGGCTACGCTGGCCTGTCTGATTTCGCTCTGTACTACATCGGCGGCATCATCAAGCACGCACGTGCTTTGAACGCGATCACCAACCCAGGTACCAACAGCTACAAGCGTTTGGTGCCTCACTTTGAAGCCCCTGTGAAATTGGCATACTCCGCCAAGAACCGCTCGGCTTCGATCCGTATTCCTAACGTGGCTTCTGACAAAGCCCGCCGTGTGGAAGCCCGTTTCCCCGATCCATTGTGCAACCCTTACCTCGGCTTTGCCGCCTTGTTGATGGCCGGTTTGGACGGTATCGAGAACAAGATTCACCCCGGTGAAGCCGCGACCAAAGACTTGTACCACCTGCCACCCGAAGAGGACAAATTGGTCCCGACCGTGTGCTCGAGCTTGGACCAAGCCTTGGACGCATTGAACGCCGACCGCGCTTTCTTGACCAAAGGCGGCGTGTTCACCGATGCCTGGATCGATTCGTACATTGACCTCAAAATGCAAGAAGTCACTCGCAGCCGCGTGGAAGTCTCGCCGGTTGAATACGACATGTACTACTCGCTGTGATTCTTCACGGATGAGAAAAAAAGGACGGCTGCGGCCGTCCTTTTTTTATGCAAAGACATGGCAGGTTGGAGAAGCGCTTAAAGTAGGACGAGAGGTTCAGAATGCAACGATGTTCTCGGTGGTTCGGTTTCGTTCTCGCGCTGTGCAGTGGGGGGGCACTGGCTGGGGTGGATGGCGCCGAGCGGATTTACCGCTGCGGTAACGAATACACCAACCTGCCCGCCAACCCGCAGGCCTGCCAACTCCTGCCGCAGCAAACCCTGACCGTGATCCCCGGTACGCGCCCTTTGGGTGCGCCCGTCGCGCCAGCCCCACAGGGGGGCGCACGCACCAAAGTGGAATCGCCGAGTGCACCGAATGCACCGAATGCACCGAATGCATCGAATGCACCGGCCTGGGTTCCAGGTGTCTCAGCGGCTGTCGATGCCAAAACCCGAGATGCACAACAACGGACGATTTTGCTCGCCGAGTTGCGGCAAACCCGGGAGCGGCACGCGCAATTGGTGCTGGAATACAACGCGGGTGAACCCGACAAAGTCGGCGGCGAGGCCCGCAACCATCAGAAATACCTGGACCGCTTGGCTGGATTGAAAGCGGGCATTGCCCGCGCCGAGCGCGACATGGACAGCTTGCAACGGGAGTTATCAAAATGGCCTTCAGCCCAGGTGGCACAACCATGAGCGGCGGTGATGCACGCCCCACCGCCAGCCCAGCCACGCGGGCTGCGGTGCAGACCCAGACCACACCCTGGGGCCTGCGTTTTCAAGCCTTTGATTTGTTGGCCACGCCGGTGGCGGTCATCAATGGTCGTGGCTTGGTGCTGTATGTGAATGCCGCCCTCGAAGACACCATTGGTCTGTCGCGGCGCACCTTGCTGGGCGTGCATTTGGCGGATTATTTCGCCGACAAAAAACCGCTGGCCATCGCTCTGGAAGGCGTGCGTTCCAACGAATTTGCCGCCCTGCGCTACGAGGCCTCGCTGCAGCGGGCGCACCATGAGGAGTTGCTGCCGGTGCATGTGATTGTGGCCAAAACCGATCAATCCGATGAAGTGATCGTCGAGCTGTTGCCGATCGAGCAGCAAACCCGGCAAGACCGCGAAGAGCGCTTGATCGATCAGGCCCAGGCCAACAAGGAGTTGATTCGCAACCTGGCGCATGAAATTAAAAACCCCTTGGGAGGGATTCGCGGTGCGGCGCAGTTGCTGGAGATGGAGCTCGACAGCAAAGACCTGAAGGAATACACCCAGGTCATCATCCACGAGGCCGATCGCTTGCAAACTTTGGTCGACCGTTTGCTGGCCCCGCACCGCAGGCCCCATGTGGTGGGTGATGTGAACATGCACGAGGTGTGTGAGCGGGTCCGCGCGCTGATCTTGGCCGAGTTCCCCAAGGGTTTGAAGGTGGTGCGCGACTACGACACCTCGATTCCTGAGTTCAGGGGCGACCGCGAACAGCTGATTCAAGCGGTCTTGAACATTGCCCACAATGCCGCCCACGCTTTGACCGATCGCCGCGCCGAGGGGGATGCGGAAATCGTTTTGCGGACCCGAATCGCCCGGCAAGTGACTTTTGGCAAGCAGCGCTATCGACTGGCATTGGAATTGCATGTCATCGACAACGGGCCTGGCGTACCAGATTCGATCAAGGACCGCATTTTCTTTCCACTGATTTCCGGAAGAGAAGGCGGCTCTGGCCTGGGGCTCACATTGGCGCAAACCTTTGTGCAGCAACATCGGGGATTGATAGAGTGTGAAAGCATGCCTGGCCGAACGGATTTCAAAATATTGATCCCGTTGCCTTGACCAACACAAGAAAGCAAGTCTGACAATGAAGCCGATCTGGATCGTAGACGATGACCAATCCATTCGCTTCGTGCTTGAGAAAGCACTGTTGCGTGAAGGCTTGCCCACGCGCAGTTTCACCAGTCCGCGGGAGGTTTTGAAAGCCCTGGACGGCGTGGACGATGCGGCAGGTCCGCAGGCCTTGGTCAGCGATATTCGCATGCCCGGGGGTTCGGGCTTGGACTTGCTCACCGCCATCAAAGAACGCTTGCCAGGCCTGCCGGTCATCATCATGACCGCGTTTTCGGACTTGGACAGCGCGGTCTCGGCCTTTCAAAATGGCGCTTTTGAGTATTTGCCCAAGCCGTTTGATTTGCCCAAAGCCATCGAGTTGATCCGCCGCGCAGTGGAAGAAAGTCAGCGCGAAGAAGTGGCCGAAGTGAAGATGGCCTCGACCCCTGAAATGCTGGGCCAAGCGCCGGCGATGCAGGACGTATTCCGCGCCATTGGCCGCTTGTCGCAAAGCAATGTGACGGTGATGATCACCGGTGAGTCGGGCTCCGGTAAAGAGCTGGTGGCGCGAGCCCTGCACAAACACTCGCCCCGGGCCAGCGGCCCGTTTGTGGCGATCAACACCGCCGCCATTCCCAAAGATTTGCTCGAGAGCGAATTGTTCGGCCACGAGCGGGGCGCCTTCACCGGCGCGCAAACCTCGCGCCGGGGCCGCTTTGAGCAAGCCGAAGGCGGCACCCTGTTTCTGGACGAAATCGGTGACATGCCCTTTGACTTGCAAACCCGCTTGCTGCGGGTGCTGTCCGACGGCCATTTCTACCGGGTGGGCGGGCACAACGCGGTCAAAGCCAATGTGCGTGTGATCGCCGCCACGCACCAGGACTTGGAGCAGCGTGTCAAACAAGGCGTGTTTCGCGAAGACCTGTTTCACCGCCTGAACGTGATTCGATTGCGCTTGCCTGCTCTGCGCGAGCGGCGCGAAGATGTGCCCATGCTGACGCGCCACTTTTTGTTGCAAAGTGCGCAGCAACTGGGCGTGGAGCCCAAGCGCATCTCTGAATCTGCGCTGGATTTGTTGGCCACCTTTCAGTTCCCGGGCAATGTGCGGCAACTCGAAAACATCTGCCATTGGCTGACCGTGATGGCGCCGGCCCAAGTGATCGAAACCAAAGACCTGCCGCCCGAAGTCCTGGATCTGGGTGGGTCGACGCCGGGGATGGTCACTTCGTTCGCGCCTGCGGTGCAGGATGCCGTGGCCCAGCCTCCCGCCGCTGGGTTGGCGGAGGGAGACGGCTCTTTCAGCAGTTCAATCGCCAGCGCCGCGGCCGCCCAGTCATCCGCGCCGCAAGTGACGCAAGGGCCGCAGGTGCCGGTGTTTCTTTCGGGCAACGATCCCAGCCGTTCTGCAGGTTGGGAAAGCGACTTGGAGATAGAGGCCCTGAGTTTGTTGGCCACCGATCGGCAAGATGTGTGGGATGTGCTGACCCAACGTTTTGAGACCTGCCTGATTCAGGCTGCGCTGGCCACCACGCGGGGCCGCCGCATCGAAGCCGCACTCAAATTGGGGATTGGCCGCAACACCATCACCCGCAAAATCCAAGAGTTGGGTATCGAAGATTGAGACGGCTCGGCCTTTTGGCCCCCGTCCCTCAGGCCAAC
Source organism: Comamonadaceae bacterium (assembly GCA_947451385.1). Lineage (GTDB taxonomy): Bacteria > Pseudomonadota > Gammaproteobacteria > Burkholderiales > Burkholderiaceae_C > Limnohabitans_A. Next base: position 32,917 of record CANFYZ010000025.1, read on the forward strand.
GGGTCGGCCAGGACCACGTCCTCGGTGGGGTGGGCCACGCAGGGCAAGATCCAGCCTTCGGCTTTTTCTTCTGCGGTTAAACCCGGCCAATCCATCTCATAGCGCACTTTCCCTTGGGTCATCTGGCACAGGCAGGTGCGACAGGTGCCTGTGCGGCAGGAACTGGGCCAATTCAGGCCGCCCATCTCCAGGGAGGTGAGTAAATTGTGTTCGGGCCAGGCGTCGGCCGTCTCGCCTTGGGGTTCAATACGCACCGTGAAAAATGGAGGGGATGGGTTCATACCCCAAAGTTTAGCGGGCATACTGGCGGTATCCCAATGGCCCAATGACTGGAGACTTCCATGCCTTTTCTGACCCGTCGCCAATGGCTCGCCACCCGCACCGCCTGGGTGCTCGCCGGGCTGACTGCACTGAGCGCTCAGGCTCAAACCTATCCGAACAAGCCGATTAAATTTGTGGTTCCTTTCACGGCCGGTAGCGCGACCGATGCGGTGGGCCGCATTGTGGCGCAGGCCATGGGCGACGCCTGGGGGCAAGCCATCACGGTGGAAAATAAAGCGGGTGCCAACGGCATTTTGGGTGCCGAGGCCGTCAAGGCTGCGCCCGCTGACGGCTACACCTTTTTGGTGACCACCAGCACCACCCAAGCGGCCAATGTGAGCCTGTACAAGAAGTTACCGTATGACCCGGTGAAGGACTTCACGCCGATCGGCAAAATTGGCGAGACAGGTTTCATCTTGATGGTGCAGAGCGATTTCCCTGCCAAAGACCTGAAAGAGTTCATTGCCTACGGCAAGGCCCATCCCGGCAAGCTGGCTTTTGGACATGGCTCATCGGGCTCCTTGGTGTCAGCCGCCATGATTTCGCAAATGGCCGGTTTGCAAACCATCAACGTCCCTTACAAAAGTATTCCGCCGGCATTGACCGACCTCTTGGGTGGACAAATCCAATTTGCCTTTGCTGACGTGGGCAATGCGGTGTCGCAAATGAATGGCGGGCGCCTGCGGGGGCTGGGCGTGACCACCGCCAAGCGTGCCAGCAAGGCACCGAATGTGCCGCCCATTGGGGATGTGGTGAAAGACTACGCTGTGGGTGCCTGGTTTGGCTTGATGGCGCCCGCTGGCATGCCTTTAGAGGTGCAGAAAAAAGCCACCAGCACCTTGCTGGCGGTGCTGGCCAAGCCAGAGGTGAAAGAGAAAATTCAGGCCGCAGGGATTGACCTGGATGTCGAAGACTCTGCGCAGTTGGCCAAGACGATTGACTCAGAGATCAAAAAGTGGGCCACCTGGGTCAAGGCAGCCAACATCACCCCCGAGTAATCCGCCCTTATTTGCTGTAGGTGGTTGTCCCGTTGGCTGCCCAGGCCAGGTATTGGTTGTTGTAACCCCGGATCAAACCCACCAGGTTTTCTGTGGACGTCGTGGTTCGGGCCGTCCAGCTGAGGCCGTCGGGGCTGGTGTAAGCCTTACCGCTGTCACCCACGACCATGAACTGATTGGTGGGCACTTGGAGCGTGGAGGCCACAATCGCGTTCAAGTTGGCTTTGCCGAGGGATTGCGCCGTCCAAGTGACGCCATCGCTGGTCTGTGTCACGGCGCCCGCGTTACCCACCGCGACCACAGAGTAACTGTACAGCGGGGCAACGAGGGGGCTGTAAATACCTTGGGGGTAACTGGTGTTGACCAAGGCCGAGATGCCTTTCAAGTCCTGCGTGGTGCCTGAACTGACTGAACTCCAGGTGGAAGCGTCCGTGCTGACGAACATCACGCCCCCCGCACCCACGGCGATCCACAGCCCCCCCGAAGGGAGTGCCGCGTAAGTCACGGCGTAAAGATTCGCCGTGCTGGGCACCGAAGCCGCAGCGTACCAAGTGAGGCCATCGCCGGTGCGCAATATGGTCCCGTTGTTGCCTACGGCGACCACCGTATTGAAACTGGTGGCCACGGCATTCAGGTCCTGGCTGCCCGATGTGCTTGATTTGAAGGTCACAAGATCGTTGCTGTAAACCACGCTTCCGCCAGCACCCACGCCAATAAATTTCTGAATAATCGTCCCTGGAAAGGCATAGGTGGCACTTTTCCAGTTCGTGGTGTCAGGGTCACTGGTGATGGGGGTCCAGGTTAAACCGTTGGCGCTTTGGTATTTGAGCCCCCCGGTGCCTAAACCCAAATAGGTTCCCGTCAGGTCGAAAGTATTGGTGGTGGAGTTGAATTTGGGGCCGAAGGCCAAGCCGTTCACCCCGCCTTTGCCTAACGGGTCGCCGTTGCTGAACCAACGCTCGCCATTCAGTCGGGGGGCTGCAGAAACCGCAGGCGTGGCCTCTCCACCCGGACCCCCGTTGATACGGCCATCCATGATGAAGGAGTACACCACGTTGTTATTCAAATTGCTCTGGATCGTATTGCCGGTGAAGAAGTATGGCGATGACATGGGTGTCGACCACCCTCTGCTTTGCGCGCCGGGCAAAGAATTCCAATTGTTGGCATTGTTGCCGCAGTTTTTGCAAATCGTGGTCGATTGCCCTGTGTAGGCCCAGTAGTCCACACCGGTGACCGCCGTCCAAGTCAAAGTGACGCCACCTTCACCTGCATCCAGCGTCAGCCCCCCCACGGGCGGTGGTGCTGATGAACCATGACCACCGCCACAGGCCGTTAACAGGGCCGAAGCAGCAAGCAAAGCGATCAGGGATTTGGCGGCAGACAAGAGCATGAGTTTTTCCAGGGCGCTAGTGCAATGGGTTTATTTTATGTGACCCGTTGCGTTCGAGAGTTTCAAGCCGTGATCGACACGAATTGGCCTACACGTGAACCAGGTTGACAGCATAACCCCGCGCAGGGGCGCAGCCTCGTTTATCATGCTTTGACAACAAGGAGACCGTGATGGACAGAAGACATTTTTTTCAAAGTTCGGCGTTGGTGTCGACGGGCGCGTTGGTGGGTTGCGTCACCCCGGGCGTGGCCCAGCAGCAGGTCAAAACGCCGTTTGTCGTGCCTCAAATTTATGTGCCCATCGTGGGCACCAACGAGCAGTTTCCGGTGCGGCGCATCTACTGCATAGGCCGAAATTACGCTGCGCATGCCCGCGAAATGGGCTCTGACCCGACGCGCGAACCGCCTTTTTTCTTTCAAAAACCGACCGATGCGATTCAGTACGTTGCCGCAGGCACGACGCCCAACCACAGCTATCCCCCGCTCACCAAAAACTACCACTACGAAGCTGAGCTGGTGGCGGTGCTCGATAAAGGTGGGCGCAATATTCCTGTCGAAAAGGCGCTCGAGTTGGTGTATGGCTACACCTTGGGCCTGGACATGACCCGGCGTGATTTGCAACGCGCCATGGGAGATGAGAAAAAGCCCTGGGAAATCGGCAAGAGTTTTGACCAGTCCGCCCCCATCGGGGCGATCCACAAAGTGGCCCAAACCGGTCACTTTACCCAAGGCGCCATCTGGCTCAAGGTGAATGGCCAAATCAAACAGAATGCCAATTTGAATCAAATGATCTGGTCGGTGGCCGAGCAGATCAGCAAGCTGTCGCAGGCGTTTGAGTTGTTCCCCGGCGATATCATTTATTCCGGTACGCCCGAGAATGTGGGGCCCGTGGTGCGCGGGGATGTGATCGAAATGCACATCGATGGTTTGCCCAACCTGAGTGTCAAGATCGTTTGATCCAGACCCTTGAAGGTTGACCGAGGCCGGTCTCTGTTGTCAGACCGGGCCTTCGTACAAAATCTGCCATTGATTCCCTTCTTTGGCCCAATACAGCCGCAGTTGTTGCGCTGCTTTGCCTTTGGGCGTATTGGGATTGGACAGATTCACGACGATGTAGTCTTGGTTGTCTTTCCAGTGCAAGATCGATTGCAGATTGACCGGCCCACCGTGGCCCGCCAATTGCGCCGATGCGGCTATTTCGGGCCACCACTCAGACAAACCCTTGCCATCCCGCTGGTATTGGGGGCTGTAAAGGGTTTTCAGGCTGCTCAGATTCGAGGTTTGGCGATCACGAATCCATTGGTCCAGCGTTTTTCGGAACGCTTCACGGTCAGGCACCGAGCGGTCAGGCGCGACCCACTCCAATTTTTCGGTGATGAGCACCGGTGTTTTTTCGACGTTTTTCAAGCGCAACAATCGCCCCATTTCTGGGTTCGACATGACCACGCAGCCGTCCGTGGCCCAGGGCGCGCGCGCGTATTGGGTGCTCGGCGTGCCATGCAGCCAAATACCTGAGCCGGTTTGACCCCGCATGACATCGATGGCGTTGGGGTAGTTCAAGGTCAAGGCGCCAGCCCCATACAAATCAGGCAGGGGTTGGCCTTTCAAATTTTTATTCACAAAGTAGACCCCCAAAGGCGTTCGGCCATCACCTTCGCGCGATTTGCCAGTGCCCTTTTGTCCCACCGAAACATAGGTGTCCAGCAGCAGTTCCAATTGCGGTTTCAGGGGATCGACTGTTTTATTGGCAAACCAGTACAACCGCGATTTGGAGGCATCCACGGCAATCAGGTACGGGTTTTGGGGCGACAGACTGATGATGTTGCTGGGCACCAAGCCCTGCAGCGCATGCACATCGGGGCGGTTCAAACGGCGGTTGGATTCAAGCAGCAGTTCATCGTAACGGTCCTGGCCGGAGGCGGTTTCCTTGCCTGGAATTTCTTTCGGATCAATGGGTTGCGTCAGCCCCTCGTTCAGCAGTTCGGCATAGAGCAATTGGCCCAGCTGGAAGTGGGGGAATTGGCTCACCAGGCGTTGCGTCAGTGCCAGTGCGGCAGATCGCTGCCCTAGACGCAATAAAGCATAGACGTTTTCCAGCATGCCCTCGGCCGTGTTGGCGTGGGGTACGGCACTGGCCGAAGCGCTGGGCAGTACCGCCTCAAATTGGAGGCGCCAAGTTGTTTTCGAGGTCACTGGGGCCGAAGCCCCGAGGAGACCCGACGACTTTTCTGTGCCCGTTGGTTGGGGTGGGGTCGATCGCGAGTACACATACCAAGCGACCCCTAAAGCGCACAGGGTGATGAAAGTTGGAATGGTCCAAAAAAAGGGGCGCCATCTGGGAGTGACTGGGTTTCCAGACCCGGGTGTTGCTTGTTCGTAACGAACAGACTTCGATTTCAATTCACTGTCTCTCGGGTGATCATCCAACGACCAGATTGCTTGGCCAATTCGAGGGATTTGCGGCTGCTGCCTTTAAAGTTGTCCGACTCATAAACTTGCGAAAAGTTGATTTTCGCTTTATTGCCGTTAATGTCGATTTTAAAGTTACTTAGGCTGACTTGAATTTTCTTTTTGGAAACGATGCGCTGCTCACGTTCGGCCTCCCACTTGGACCGGGATAAGCGGTCTGGCGGCTCAAAACTGCTGGCATAGGCTGCAAAGTACTTCTTGATGTCTTTTTGGCTCCACGCGTGGGCCCAATTTTGCACCGCGGCTTTGACCGCTTCCTCTTCCGCGGCGTTTTCTTTCAGCTTCTCAGCGTTCTGTTTGGCAGATTCCTTGGCCGCCTCTTTCGCAGCCTCTTTGGCTGCTTCTTTCGCCGCTTCCTTGGCCGCCTCTTTGGCCGCCTCTTTGGCCGCCTCTTTGGCCGCTTTAGCGGCTGCTTCTTTTTCCTGTTCAGCCGCAGACTTGGTCGCAGGACCTGCGGTAGGCGGAGCAGGGGGGGCGGCAACAGGCGGTGCAGCCGCTACAACGGGTGCAGGCAAGGGCGCTGCGGCCGGGCGCTCGGCTGCGGCCGTCAACTTGGTGATGTCCGTGCGTTCGGTGGTGATCGCGCCCAATAAGGTCAATTGGGTGCTGGCGGCCTTCACTTTGGGGTCAACCTGCAAGGCCCGTGCATAGGTCTGTCGCACCAATTGAGCCTGGACATCCGCTAAATTGTGATGTGCAGCGGAATAACTGGCGTGCGTCTGAATGGCTTTTTCAAAGGCTGCACGTGCATCCTCTAAACGGCCTTTTGAGGCGTACAAGACCCCCAAATTGTTGTACGGTTCAGGCAATTCCGGGTGGGCTTCGGTGATCTTGCGAAAGGCTTCGATGGCACGGTCATGTGAACCTTGCTGAGCCAAGATGACCGCTTCTAGAAATTGAACTTGAACGTCTTTAGGGGATGTCTGCCGCTCTTGCTGAACCGATTTATAGGCTTGGTCCAGTTGGCCTGACTGGATCAGTTGTTTCAGATTGTCTACCGCGTTGGCCGCCATCGCAGAGTGATGGATACAGCCAATCCACAAGCCCATCAAAACAACTGATTTGGCCATGCTTAACCCCAGTTGAGTCTGGGCATGGCGCATCAAAAAGAACTCGAAAGGCATAAAAATTTTCAATCACATCCCTGGAGATGCTTATTTTAGCCGCCGTACGATTTCTTCTCGGGCTGCGGTCAGAAACTAAAGCGCTCAAGCAGCCAGTTCATGCGTTTTATGCGTCCCCGCGCACATGCGTCACGCCGCCATCCACCACCAAGGTGTGGCCCAGCACGTAGTCGCCCGCGCGCGACGCCAGGTAAATGGCCGCAGCAGCCATGTCTTCGGGACCGCCCACACGTTTCGCGGGCACGCGCTCGGCCACCGCATCGCCATGGTCGCGGGCTTCTTTGTTCATCTCAGAGGCAAAAGGCCCTGGGGCGATGGCGTTGACCACAATGCCGTCTTCAATCAAGCGGGTGGCCATGCGCCGGGTCAGGTGAATCAAGCCGGCTTTGCTGGCCGCATAGGAATAGGTTTCCCAGGGGTTGACCGAGATGCCATCGATCGAGGCGATGTTGATCACCTTGGCGCTGTGGTTTTGCGCCGCCAAGCGCAGCAGGTCGGCAAAGGTTTGCGTCAAAAAGAAGGGGGCCTTCAGGTTCAGGTCCACCACCTTGTCCCAACCCGACTCCGGGAACTCGTCAAACGGCGCACCCCAGGCTGCACCGGCGTTGTTCACCAAAATGTCCAATTGCTTTTCATGCTGCGAATAAGCCGCCAGCAAATCCTGCGCGCCCTCCAGGGTCGAGACATCCAGCGGCAAGGCCACGCAGTGCCCCAGGGCGGAGAGTTCTTTGGCGGTTTGCTCACACGCAGCCGCTTTGCGTGCGGTGATGTACACGCGTGCACCCTGGCGCAAAAAACCTTCGGCAATCATGCGGCCAATGCCGCGGGAGCCGCCGGTGACGATGGCGGTGCGGCCTTGCAAAGAAAACAAATCTTGGGTGTTCATGGCGTCTCCTGAGACGTGTTGTAGGTTCAACAAACAGTGTGCCGTGAAGGGCCCGGCGTGCGGGTCACGCAAGCGTCAAGTCGCGCCAAAAAGAGCCGAATAAGGCGCGTGAGCCGACCAGTCCACCGGCAGGCTGAAGGCCATGGCCTCGCCGGTGAAAGGGTGTGGAAAGCCCAGGTCGCGCGCATGCAACATCAGGCGCGGGCTCAGGGCGCGCACCTCCGGCGGCGCATACAGCGAGTCGCCCAGCATCGGGTGACCCAGGCTTTGCATGTGGACCCGCAACTGGTGCGTGCGCCCCGTGACCGGCTCCAACTCGAGCAGGGTGGCCGTGTCACCGCTTTGCAGCACGCGCCAATGGCTGCGACTGGGTTTGCCTTCGGGGCTGATGATGTGGATCGGGCGGCGCTCCCAGTCCAACAAAATCGGGCCGTCCACGGTGTGCCATCCGGCCTCGTTCACAGCCGTGGGTTCGGGTTGACCGTGCACCACGGCCAGGTAACGTTTGTGCACTTGCCGCGTTTCAAACAAGCGGCTCAAACGGCGCTGCGCTTCGATGCCGCGCGCCATCAAAATCAGGCCCGAAGTGTCTTGGTCGAGCCGGTGCACCACCAGCGCTTCCGGGTAGCGGTCTTGCACGCGTTTGGACAAACAGTCTTGCTTGTCGGGGCCGCGCCCGGGCACCGACAGCAAGCCGCTCGGCTTGGCCAACACCAGCAGGTGCGCGTCTTCAAAAACAGGGGTCATGCCGCAGGGGCCAAGCGCAGCGCGGCTTTGTCCAGCCACAAGCTCAGGCTGTCGAGCAACTCGCCGTGGCTGAACGAGCAGCTTTCTTCGCTGAACAAGGCGCTGGACTCCAAGCGGTCCAGCAACTGATGCCAGACCGGCGCAAAGGCCGGTGGCAAGGCGCGCAGCAAGTCGTCTTGCGCACGCGCGGTGGCGCTGAACGCGGACACGCTGAGCGTGCCGTTGCGCAGGTCCGCCAAAGCTTGGCGTAACAGGGCCAAATGAGAAAGGCTCAAAAGTCGATCCTGAGGAAATGAGTGCGGCCTGAATGGTAGCGCACAGAAAGTCTCACACCACTTCGCGCCAGGTGCCGGGGGGTAGATCGTCCAGCCGGTAGGGGCCCACAGCGGCGCGAATCAAGCGCAGCGTGGGCAAGCCTACCGCCGCCGTCATGCGGCGCACCTGCCGGTTGCGCCCCTCGCGGATCACCAACTCCAGCCACGCCGTGGGCAGGTGCTGCCGCACACGAATCGGCGGGTTGCGCGGCCCCAAGTGGGCGGGCGGGTCCATGGCGCGGGCACGCGCGGGCAGGGTCATGCCATCGTTCAGGGGCACGCCTTGGCGCAGCGCCGCCAACGCGGCCTCGGTCGGCAGGCCGTCCACTTGCACCCAGTAGGTTTTCTCCATTTTGAAGCGCGGGTCGGCAATCTGCGCCTGCTGTTTGCCGTCGTCGGTGAGCAGCAACAGGCCCTCGCTGTCCGCGTCCAAGCGCCCGGCCACGTAGACGCCCGGCAGATCGATGAAGTCTTTCAGCCCCTGCCACCGGCCTTCCGGCGTGAACTGGCTCAGCACACCATACGGTTTGTGAAAACGAATCAGCATGTTGCTTGCAGCGCACCCCATTCAGAGCGACTGCTTGTAACGCTCCAGCATCACGGCCTGCGGTTCGACCTCGATGGTTTCACCTTTGAAGGCTTGAATCTGATCGCGCAGCATCTCGCCCATGGTGGGCATCGCGGTGCGGTCGGTGTGGCGCGTGGTGTCCCACAGTTGCGAACGCATCAGCGACTTGGCGCAATGCAGGTACACCGACGCCACCGTCACACGAATCACCAAGGCGGGTGGGCGCGGGGTCTGGGCAAATGGCTGCAGATCCTGTGCGTCGGTGGACAGCACCGCACGGCCATTGATGCGCAGCGTTTCATCAAAACCCGGCACCATGAACAGCAAACCCAACTGCCCAGTGGACACGATGTTTTCCAAGGTGTCCAAGCGGTTGTTGCCCGGCGCATCGGGAATCAACAGCGTGTGCGCGTCATGCACTTTGACAAAACCCGGCTCGCCGCCGCGCGGCGAGGCGTCCAGGTCGCCGGTTGCTGAACCACTTGCCAGCACCACAAAAGGCGACAGACCAATGAACCGCACCGCATGCGCATCCAGCGATGGGATTTCTTTTTTCAGCGCGCGCTCACTGGCGGGTTTGTAAATGCTGCGCAGGGCTTGAAGGGTGGTGATGTGCATGGTGGGAGATCGCAGAGGGGGGTCACTTCCCCCAAGAATCTTTCAACCCCGTCACCCGATTGAACACCGGCTTCGTCCTGGCCACGTGGTCCAGACGGTCCGCCACAAAGTAGCCAAAGCGCTCAAACTGGAACTTCTGGTCTGGCTGCGCTTGGGCCAATGAAGGCTCCACATACGCGGTCACCACTTTCAGGCTGTCCGGGTTGAGGGATTGCAAAAAGTCTTTGCCGCCGGCGTCAGGGTGCGCTTCGGCGAACAGGCGGTCGTACAGGCGCACTTCGGCTGGCACGCCATCGGCCACGCTCACCCAGGTGATGGCGGCTTTGGCTTTGACGCTGTCGGCACCCGGCGTGCCGCTCTTGGTGCCGGGGATCACTTTGGCGTGGACTTCGGTGACTTGGCCCGCCGCGTCGCGTGCGCAGCCGGTGCATTCGATCACATAGCCGCCTTTGAGGCGCACCACTGCACCAGCGGACGCAGTGCCGTCCGCGTTTTTTTGCGGCGGGGACAGGCGCTTGTAGCCCTTGGGCGGCACTTCTTCAAAGTCTTCGCGCTCGATCCACACTTCTTTGCCGATCTTGAAGACGCGGTCAGGCGGCGGGGTTTGGCCCTCTGCGATGGCGCTATGCGGCAGTGCGGGTTGGCTGCAGGCCTCGGTGTAGTCATCGCTGCCAAAGGCCTCGGCCCAATTCGTCAGCACGAGCTTGACCGGGTCGAGCACGGCCATGCCGCGGTGGGCTTTGTTTTCCAGGTCTTCGCGCAGGCAGCCTTCGAGCGTGCTGTAGTCGATCCAGCTGTCGCTTTTGGTCACGCCAATGCGGTCGGCAAAC